>JANNGZ010000306.1:0-19028 GCA_031404155.1 Burkholderiales bacterium | reverse complement strand
AATACCAACCCCTACGCCACTGGCCTGGCACTCAGCCTGTTTGGCGCCGGCTTCTCGGCCTTTGTGGGCGTTGGCCTGGTGGGCAAGAAACTGGAGGACCGCACGCCGTTCGAAGTGCCGTTCCTCGCCGATATTCCGTTTTTCGGCCCGGCGTTTTTCAAGCAGCATCCGATGGTTTACGCGGCCATCGCGTTGATGGCCGGCCTCGCCTGGTTCCTCTACCGCAGCCGCGCGGGGCTGGTGTTGCGCGCGGTCGGTGAATCGCCCGAATCGGCCCACGCGCTCGGCTACCCGGTTCGGCGCATCCGCTTCTTCGCGGTGGTGGCCGGAGGCGCACTTTGTGGAGTGGCCGGGGCCTTCCTGTCAGTGGTGTACGCGCCGCTCTGGGTCGAGGGGCTGGTGGCGGGCCGCGGTTGGATCGCGCTGGCGCTCACGACATTCGCCACCTGGCGCCCTGCCCGCGTGCTGGCTGGCGCCTACCTGTTCGGCGGCGTGACCATGCTGCAGTTCCACCTGCAAGGCCAGGGTGTCGAGGTGCCGAGCCAGTTTCTGGTGATGCTGCCCTACCTGGCCACCATCGTGGTGCTGGTGCTGATCTCGCGCAACGCGGCCTGGATCAAGGCCAACATGCCCGCTTCGCTGGGCAAGCCGTTCGCGCCGGGGGGCTGAGGGCGCAGAGGGCCGCGCGCGCTGCATGGCGCAGCGGTCCGGGCCCGCGCGCGCGGGCGGGCAGGGCTTGGCGGCTACCAGCGGCAGCCGCTGTCCCTGACGGCATCGATGGCCAGCGGCACGACGGCCAGCAAGCCCAGGCCGCTGTGGGCCTTGCGGCAATCGCGCTTGGCCGCGTTCTCGATGTCTTCGGCGAGTTTTGACTTGCGCGCCGGCGGCGGCGGCAGCAATTGCAGCACGCCGCTCGGCGCCTGGCGCGACATCTCGCTGCCGCGCGGGCGCATCAGGTCGAGGTTGAGCCGCGGCGCGCTCGCCGGCTGCGCCGCCGGCGTGGCCGCGTCAGGCCCGGCGCGCGCGCCGGCTTCGGGCACACCGCCTCGCGCCACACCCGGCTCGCTGCCTGCCGTGGCGCGCGTCGCCGAAGCGGGCAGCGCACTGCCGTCCAGCGCCGTGGTCGGTGACGCGGAACGGGTCGGGCGCAGCGCCGTGTCGAGAGCTTCGCTGGGTGGCACGGTGCGTAACTCGACCGGCGCGGGCCGAGTGGCAGGTGCCAGTGGGACCGCAGCGCTTGGCGGCGCGATCGTCTCGGGCGTGGGCAACGTGACCGGGGCAGGAGCCGGCGCAGTCACTGGCACCGGCGCGCTCGCCGGCGCCGGCGCGGCGACTGGCACGGGCGCAGCGACGGGCACAGGTGCCGGTACAGGTAGGGTGACTGGCACGCCGCTCGGCAAAGGGGCCGGTATCGCTATCGCCGGTGATGCCACCCAGGTCGGCGCCCGTGCCGGTGACGCAGACAAAGGCTCGAGCGACCGCTCGCCCGCAACGGCCGCCGGCACAGGCAGCACCGCCGTTGCCGCGTCAGCCTGCGGCGCCGCAACCTCAGGCGCGGGCGGTGCCGATGGCGTGGCCACCTCCTCGGGCGCTTCGATCGCGGTCCGCGACACCGGTACCGTGGGCGGCACGTCGTTCGCCAGGACCGGTACCGACAACGGCCTGTCGATGGACATGGCCGGCAGTGGATCGGGCACGTGACCCACCGGCACAGCAGGCGACAAGTCCAGCGTCGCTGTGCCTGGGCCCTGCGCCTCGGGCGTGGCCACGGTCGCGTCACGCAGCAGGCCGCCCGGGCGCTCGCGCGGGGCCATGCCCCGCGGCTCGCCATGGGCGTCGGCCAACACCGTGGCGCCCCTGTCGGCAGCGGTTCGCGCGCCACCGAGGGTCACGTTCAGTCGGCCCCATGTGCCCTCGCCGAGGGGAGCACTGCCACCGGGCGCTGTGCCGAGCACCAGGACCAGCAGGAGGTGCAGCAACGCGGCCAGCAGGATGCACTGCGCCAGTCCGGGGGGCCGAGGCGGTTCCACCAGCCAGGGTGCGGCGCTGCCGGGCGCGCACATGGCGTTCAGGCCGATCGCGGCAGGGCGGCGGTCATCGTGCCCGGCCCGTTTCGCCGCCGCGGGCCCGCGACCGCCCGAAACACTGCGCCTCGCGCCGGATCTGCAGTGCGTTGGCGAATGGCGCAACCATGCGGATCATCGTATCGCAGGCTCCGCCTCGAGGCGACGCGGCCACCCCTGGTTCGGTGCCGCAGCGTGAGGCCACCGGAGGACTGTCGCAACATCAGCACCTGCGACGTCCAGCAAGCGCGCGTCAGGGTGGGTTAACGCGCGCTCCTGGCGTCCTGCTGCAACGCGGCGCTGGCGCGCGTGGCCTCCTGGCCGGCGGCGATGGCAGCGTCGATGTCGCCCTTGGGCAAGACCAGGCGCGTCGGCATCTCCTTCAGGCGCTGCGCGCGCTCGGGCGCCAGGCCGTCGAAGCCGACCACGCCGGCGAAGAATTGCAGATCATCGCAGCGCCAGCCGGCGCGTTGGGCTAGCAGTTCCTGCAGTCGCAATGCGCCCAGTGAACAACGGTACGCGACGATGCGCCGGCGCCATTGTTCGGCCATGCGCGCGAACGCGTCAGCGCCCAGGCGGGTGGCCGAGTCGACCGCGGTGTCGGCAGCGGCGAGCGCGGCATCGACCGCCGACGAGCCCTCCATCTGCTGCGCCCAATCGCCCGCGGGCGGGCGGCCGGCATCGACGACCAGGAACAGCATGCGCTGCGGGTCGCGGTCGTTGCGCAGGGCCTGCGCAGTGGCGCGCCGTGGGCGAGAACCCCGAGTCGGCCCACGCCCTCGGCTACCCGGTGCGCTGGATCCGCTTCGCCGCGGTGATTGCCGGCGGCGCCTTGTGCGGGGTGGCCGGGGCCTACATCTCCGTGGTCTATACACCGCTGTGGGTCGAGGGCATGGTGGCGGGCAAGGGCTGGATCGCATTGGCCCTCACCACCTTCGCCACCTGGCGCCCGGCCCGCGTGCTGCTCGGCGCGTACCTGTTCGGCGGCGTCACGATGCTGCAATTCCACTTGCAAGGCCAGGGCGTCGAGATCGCCAGCCAGTTCCTGGTCATGCTGCCCTACATCGCCACCATCGTCGTGCTGGTGCTGATCTCGCGCAACGCCGCCTGGATCAAGGCCAACATGCCGGCGTCGCTCGGCAAGCCGTTTTCACCAGGGGGCTGAGCTTTCTGCTTCACCACGGAACCGCACGATGGCCAACGAACTTTTCGGGCTGGAAGCCTACGCACCGCGCAGATCGCGACGCGCGTCAGCGAAGTCGGCGTCGCCAAGGCGCGGCTGCCGCCGATCACCTTGGCCTTGCTGGGCGTGCTGGCCGGCGCCTTCGTCGGCCTGGGCGCCTGGATGTTCGCGCTGGTGGCCAGCGATGCGAGCCTGGGCTTCGCGGCCTCGCGCCTGCTCGGCGGGTTGGCGTTTTCGCTCGGGCTGATCCTGGTCACGGTAGCCGGTGCGGAACTCTTCACCGGCAACAACCTGATCGCGATGGCCTGGGCCAGCGGGCGCGTGAGCAGCGGCGAGCTGTCGCGCAACTGGCTCATCGCGCTGGCCGCCAATGCCGTCGGCGCGGCCGGGCTGGCACTGCTGGTGTTCTTGTCGGGGCGCGCGGCGCTCAACCAGGGCGCGGTCGGCGAAGCCGTGGTGCGCATCGCCACGGCCAAGGCCAGCATGCCGCTGGTGCAAGCTTTTTTTAGCGGCGTGCTGTGCAACGTGCTGGTGTGCATGGCGGTATGGATGGCGCTGGCCGGGCGCAGCGTCACCGACAAGGTGCTGGCGATCGTGTTCCCGATCACCGCGTTCGTGGCCGCGGGTTTCGAACACTCGATCGCCAACATGTTCTTCTTCCCGCTCGCGCTGCTGCTGGGTGCACCGCTGGCCAGCGACGACATGCTGCGCAACCTGCTGGCGGTGATCGCCGGCAACATCGTCGGCGGCAGTGTGCTGGTGGCGTTGGTGTATTGGGTGATCTACCTGCGCCCGGGTGCGGCGCCGGCGGACGAGCCGCCAAGCCGATAGTCCACCTACTTCAGCTGCTCACCCTGCGCATCGAACACGCGCACCGTCACCGGCACCGCCGCGGCAATGCTCTGTGTCACGGTGCAGTAGGTCTCGAACTGCGACAAGGCGCGGTCCAGGTGTTGCAGCCCGTCGCGCGGCACGCCCAGGGTCAGCGTGGCCTGCATCGCCAGCACGCGCAGGCGCCCTTCGTCGTTGCGCCCGACTTCCGCGCTCACCTCGCTGCGTACAGGATCGACCTGCTGCTTGTACTTCTGTAGCGAGAACAGCAGCGACGCGGCGAGGCAGCTGCCCACCGCGCTGGCCAGCAGTTCTGCTGGCGACGGCCCGGCGCGCCGGCCCAGCGGCGGCGGCTCGTCCACCAGCAGCGGCGCCACGCCGTCGCCGAAGCTCACCTCGAACTGGTAGTCCAGGCGCTGCACCAGGTGCACGGTGACGGTTTCGGAACTCATCGACAGTGTGCGTTCAGGGTGGTGCTTCAGCGGATCACCAACACCGGTACCTTGCAGCGGGCCAGCACACCGGTGGCCACCGAGCCGAGCACCAGGTTGCCCAGGGCTGAATGGCCATGCGAGCCGAGCACGATGATGTCGAAGCCACCCTGCGCCGCCACCTCGGCGACCACCTCCGCGGGGTGGCCTTCGCGCTGCTCGAAACTCGCGTGCCAGCCCTGCTGGGCCACAAACGCACGCACCGGGCGCAGCACCGGCTCGGCCTGGTCGCGGTAGTAGGCCTTGGGGTCGCCGAGTTCGAAATAGCCGGTGTCCCGCGGTATCGCCGTTACTACAGTGAGCACGTGGTACTCGCTGGCCTTGGCGAACATCTCGTCGTGCGCTGCCAGCCAGGCGAGCATTCGTTTGGTGTAGTCGCTGCCGTCGACGGCCAACAGAATCTTCATCGCGCGCCTGCCTTTCGTTACGGTTTCGGTTCGGGCTTCGGTCCGCCGATGTTGGCTGCACTGCACCCGCACCGGCTTGACCCAGCGCAAAACCCGGGCACGCGGGTCGAGGCTGGACCAACGCACGCCCAAGCCAGGCGCGATGTGAGATCAGCGCGAGATCAGCGCACGATCACCCGGCACCGGCAAGCCACTGGCGCGCCGGCGCGAGCACCGCTTCAGCCTCGTCGTGCCCATAACGGCCACCAGGACTTTCATCTCGTCACGCCGGCTGCCACCAGGTGTGCCGCCGCGCAGCGCTAAGGCGCGGCCTGGCGCAGCGGCAACACCAGGTTCACCAGGCCGCCTTCGCTCGGCTTGCCATGGTCGACCACAAAACCAAGCTGTTTGGCCAGCGCCAGCATGCCCTGGTTCTCGCTCAGCACCACACCCACCAGCCGCGCCAGGCCGCGGCCGCGGGCGTAGGCGATCAGCTTGTCGAGCAGCAGCCGGCCCAGGCCCAGGCCCTTCAGGTCCGAGCGCACGATGATCGCGAACTCGGCCTCGGTCTCGTCGGGGTTGCTCACGGCCCGCGAGGTGCCGAGGGTTTCGCGCCGGCCGTCGGCGCCGACACGCTCGGCGATGAAGGCCATCTCCCGCGCGTAGTCGATCTGCGTCAGCCGCGCCAGCTCGCTGCGCGGCAGTTCGCGCCGGGTGTAGAAGATGCGCATGCGGATGTCCTCGGGGTCGAGCTGCTCGAGGAATTCGCGGTGCTGGTCTTCGTCTTCGGGTTTGATCGGGCGCAGCGTGAGCGCGCCCCCCTGCCAGTCCAGCGTGCTCACCCACTCGTCCGGGTAGGGCCGGATCGCGAAGCGCTCGTGGCCCGCGGGCCGCTCGGCGGCCACACGGATGCGCGCGTCCAGCGCGACCACGCCGCGCTCGTCGGCGAGCAGCGGGTTGATGTCGATCTCGGCCAGCTCGGGCAAGTCGGCGAGCATGCAGGAGACCGCGGTCAGTACGCCCACCACCGCGTCGAGCTGAGCCGCGGGCCGGTCGCGATAGCCGGCGAGCAGCTTGGACACGCGGGTGCGCGATATCAGCTCGCGCGCCAGCACATTGTTCAGCGGCGGCAGCGCCACCGCGCGGTCACCCACCACCTCCACCGCCACGCCGCCCTGGCCGAAGAGCAGCACCGGGCCGAACACCGAGTCGATGCTGGCGCCGACGATCAGCTCCTCGGCCTGCGGGCGCTCGACCATGTTGTGCACGCTGAAGGCCTCGACGCTGGCACCCGGGCGCTCGCTGCGCACCCGCGCCAGCATCGTGCGCGCGGCTTCGCGCAGCTCGGCCTCGTCGCGCAGGCGCAGGCGCACGCCGCCCACGTCGCTCTTGTGCGTGATCTCGCGCGAAACGATCTTCAGCACCACCGGAAAACCAAGCTCCCGCGCTGCGGCGGCCGCGGCCTCCTCGGTGGGCGCCACCGCGCGGCTGCCGGCCACCGGCACGCCATAGGCTTGCAGCACCGCCCTGGCGTCGGGTTCGCTCAACCAGGGCCGCCCCTCGGCCAGCGACCTGGCCACCAGAGCACGCGCCGTCGCCACATCCGCCGCGCTGCGCTCGGGCCTCGCGGTGGGCGCTTGCAGCAACTGCTCCTGGTTGCGCCGGTAGGTGTTCAACATCGCAAACGCGCCCACCGCCTCCTCGGGCGTGGCGTAGTCGGCGATGCCGGCTTGCTGGAAGATCACGCGTGCCTGCGCCACCGCGTCGTCGCCGAGCCAGCAGCCCATCACCCGCTCGGGCGCGGTGGCGGCTATCGGCGCGCAAGCATTCGCGATGTCGGCGCTGGACACGATCGCGGTGGGCGCATGCAGGAACAGCACCGCACCGCAGGCCGGTTCGGCGAGCAGCACCGAGAGCGTGGCGGTGTAGCGCTCCACCGGTGCGTCGCCGATCAGGTCGACCGGGTTGCCGCGCGACCAGGTGGCGGGCAGTTGCGCGTCGAGCGTTTTCAGCATCGCCGCGTCAGGCTCCCACAGCGCCACGCCGGCACGCGCCGCGGCGTCGGCGGCCATCACGCCGCCGCCGCCGCCGTTGGTCATCACGGTGAGCACTTCACTGCGGTTGCCGCGGAAGCGCGCGAGCGTTTGGGCCGCGATGAACAGCTCCTGCAAAGTGTCCACCCGCAACATGCCGGCGCGCCGGATCGCAGCGTCGAAGACGATGTCCGAGCCGGCCAGCGCGCCGGTGTGCGAGGCCGCGGCCTTCATGCCGTTGCCCGCGCGCCCGGCCTTGACCACGATCACCGGCTTGTTGCGCGCCGCCGCGCGTGCCGCCGACATGAACTTGCGCGGCGCTTCGATCGACTCGATGTAGAGCAGGATCGCGCGCGTGGCGGCGTCGCTGGCCAGGTAGTCGAGCAGGTCGCCGAAGTCCACGTCGGCACGTTCACCCAGCGACACCATGTGCGAAAAGCCGATATGCCGCGACTTGGCCCAGTCCAGCATCGCTGTCACCAGCGCGCCGGATTGCGACACGAAGGCCAGGTCGCCGGCCAAAGCGGTGGTGTGCGCGAAGCTCGCGTTCAGGCCCAGCCGCGGCGTCATCAGCCCGAGGCAGTTGGGGCCGAGCAGGCGCAGCACATGCGGCCGTGCGGCATCGAGCGCGGCCTGTTTGTGCTTGGCGCTCAAGCCCGCGGTGAGCACCACCGCCGCGCGTGTGCCGAGCGCACCGAGTTCGGCGACCAAGCCCGGTACCGTGGCCGGCGGGGTGCAGATCACCGCCAGGTCCGGCGGCGCCGGCAGGTCGGCCGCGCGTGCAAACACCGGTTCGCCGTCGAGCTCGCGGTGCTTCGGGTTGACCGCGTGCACCGGCCCCGCGAAGCCACCCGCGCGCAGGTTGCGCCAGACCGTGGCGCCCACGCTGCCAGCACGCTGGGAGGCACCGAACACGGCCACCGAATCCGGTGCGAGCAAGCGGTCCAGGTTGCGGATCGTCAAGGGTGGTTCCTCAGGTCAGTTGGAGAAGAGGTACTCGGCGCGCAGCACGCGGCCTTGCCGGACGGACTGCCAGGCGCTGCCTGGCCAACCCACTTGAGCGTAGCCGGGAACCCGCAGGCCGTCGACTTGCGTGCATTCACCGGCATCCCATCGCCGGCATGCCATCACCTGCAGGACGTCACCCGCATGACGTCACCCGCACGCGATCGGCTGCATGCCGGCACCTGCACCTGCGCCTTCGCAGCCGGCAGTTCGACCCCGCGCTGCCACCCGCCGCGCCTCAGTTGATCGAACTCGACAACATGGCCTGCACCATGTAGCCGTGGTTCTCGGTTTGCCGCTTGCGCAGCGACTGCGGCCGGCCGGAGGCGTGGTCCACCGCCAGCAAGTCCGGCACTGCGGAGCCGCTGCCTGAGCGCGGTGGCTCGCAGACGAAATCGGCCGTCGGCGCGGGCGCGCTGGGGCCGGGAGGGCCGGCGAGTACGCGCACCCCGGTGAGGCGGCCGATCTGCCGCCAGCACAAGGCCAGCGGCGAGCGCGCGTCGGCCGCGACGTGCAAGGACATCTCGGCCAGCGGCTGCTGTGCGTGGTCGCGCATCGTGAGCAGGTCAGCGAGCAGCCGCGAGGGGTGGATGTCGCCGGCCACCGCGTTGAACACCGGCACGCCGGCCGCGCTCGCCAGCTGCTGCATCGCCGGCTCGTCGAGCCCGTCGCATTCGACCGCGGCGTAGAGCCGGCCCAGGGTGCGCGCCAGCTCAGCCGCCGCATGCCGCTCATCCAGGTGCGCGGCCAGGGGCCGGATGTGCACCACCGAAGCGCCGAGCGCCGCTGCCGCCGCTGCAAAGATACCGGCCGATACGCCGAAAAGGGCGTCGGACAGCACCGCCACATGCCGGCCCGCAAGCGGCCGGGCGCCGCCGCGCGCCTGCTGCAAGGCCTTGGCGCCGGCCAGCAGCGCAAGCGTGTCCTGCGCCGACAAATCGCCGACGGACCAGTAGCAACGGGGCTGGAGCGAATTCAAGGGCATGGTCTGGCGCGGCGCCATGCGGCCAAGGAGCACGGCATCGGCGTCAGCGCAGGCTAGGCCCGAGGTGGCGACCGCGGCTTGACGCCGGTCAAGCGCCCTGCGCGGACCACCGGCCCAACCCGAACCGTCACCGTTCGTTTACTCAGCGTTACCCAACGAGGCGGGCCGGTCGCAGGCGGTTGGCCGAGGCTTCCTACGCTGGAGCCCTCAAACATCGATCAACAACGAGGACCACCATGCTCAACACCGCCGCCGTCACCACCATCACCACCGCCCGCACCGCCCAAGCCCTGGCCCGGCTCGCCGCGGGCCTGCCGGGTGGCAAGCCAGCGATCGTCGAGCGCATCGCGCGCACGCTCGAACTGCTCAAGCAGCGGGTGCCGGTGACGCGGCGCGCGGTGCGCGAAGGCGACGCGGTGTACCGCGTGGGCGAGCGCCAGCAATGCCTGTTTGTCATCCACAGCGGCATCTTCAAGACCGTCACCCTCGCCGCCGACGGCCGCGAGCAGGTGGTGGGCCTGCACTTCAAGGGCGACTGGCTCGGCTTCGACGGCATTGCCGAGGGTGAATACAGCTGCGATGCGCTGGCGATGGACATCGGCGAGGTCTGGTGCATCGACTACGACGCGCTGCTCAACGCCTGCACCGCCGACGCCGCGCTGATGGCCACGGTGCATTCGGCGATGAGCCGCGAAATTTCGCGCGACCGGGATTCGATGCTGTCGCTGTGCACACTCACCGCCGACGCGCGGGTGGCCGACTTCCTGCGCTACTGGGCGCAGTCGCTCGGCGAGCGCGGGCTGCGCACCGACCAGATCACGCTGCGCATGAGCCGCGCCGAAATCGGCAACTACCTCGGCATGAAGCTGGAAACCGTGAGCCGCGCGCTCTCGCGGCTGGCCCGCGACAAGGTGATCGGCTTCGACGGAAAGGGCCGACGCGATGTGAGCATCCCGGATGTGAGCGCCCTCGCCGACTTCGTGCAGCGCAGCCTTGCGGCGCCGGCCGCGCTGCTGCACTGAAACTGCTTTGCGTTCATTCGTGACGCTGCGATCGGGGCCCACGCCGCGCGGGCCGCGGAGAGCGGGCGACCGGCTCCGTTCATGCCCGGGGACAGAGCCCCGGGCGCTCGCCCTCCTCGGCGGTCCATCGTTTGCGCACCTTGCGAACCTTCGAACAACCACCCCGGCAGCCTGAGCGAAGCCGCCTGCGGCGACAGCGACGTGCGGCGATCCTGCAGCCGCCTGCTTCTCTTGATTCGACCCGCACGCGCCGGTCAGGCGCAGTTCAGGCCACGCCGCCGCGCGCTGCCAACGCCTGCGCGACCGCCTGCGCCAATTGCGCGCGGTCGAAGGGCTTGCGCAGCAGGTCGGGGGTCAGCGGGTCGAGGTCTTCGCGGCGCAGCAAGTCCGACGAATAGCCCGACATCATCAGCAGCGCGATGCCGGGGTGGCGCGCACGCACCCGGCGCGCCAGCTCGGTGCCGCGCATGCCGGCGCCCAGGGCGATGTCGGTGAGCAGCAGGTCGTGGTCGGCCGCCTCGGCCAGGCTGGCCAGCGCCTGCTCGGCGGTGCCGAACTCGGTGACGGTGCAGCCAAGCGTGCGCAGAAAACTGCGCACCACGCTGCGCACCTCGGCTTCGTCCTCGACCAGCAGCACTCTCAGCCCCGGCGGCAGCGCCAGGCTGGGCTCGCCGCCGCCCGTTTTTGTGGCCTCCGGCGCGACGAAGCTTGGCAGCCACAGGGTCACCGTGGTGCCGGCGCCGGGAGCCGTGTGCAGGCGCACCGCGCCGCGGGACTGTTTGACGAAGCCGTACACCGTGCTCAGGCCCAGGCCGGTGCCGCGGCCGAGTTCCTTGGTGGTGAAGAAGGGCTCGAAGGCGCGCTCGCGCACCGCTTCGGACATGCCCGGCCCGTTGTCGGTGATGTCGATCGCGACGTAGGCGCCCGCCGCGTTGGCGGCCACGCCGAGTTCGGCCGCCACCTCGGGCGGCAGGTGGCTCTTGGCCCGGCAAGCGAAGTTGAGCAGGCCGCCCGCGGGCATCGCGTCGCGCGAGTTGATCGCCAAGTTGAGCAGCGAAGCCTCGAGCTGCCCCGGGTCGGCCAGGCAAGGCGCGGTTGCGGGCGCCTGCACCTCGATGCGGATGCGCTGGTCCAGGGTACGCCGCAGCATGCCGGCCAGTGAATGCAGCAGCGCCGACACGTCCACGCGGCTCGGGCTGAGCACCTGGCGGCGCGAAAACGCGAGCAGCTTGCCGGTGAGTTCGGCACCGCGCCGGCTGGCACGCACGGCCGACGCGAGCATCTGCTGCGCGTTGTCGTCGCCGCCGATCGCGGGGTGCTCCTCGAGCACCTGCAGGTTGCCCTGGATCACGGTGAGCAGGTTGTTGAAGTCGTGTGCGATGCCGCCGGTGAGCTGCCCCACGCTCTCCAGCCGCTGCGCATGGTTCAGCGCCTCCTCGCTCTGCGCGCGTTGCAGGCTGGTGGCGAGCAGGTTGGACAGCGATTGCAGGAAACGCAGTTCGTCCTCGTCGAAGCGCCTGGCCCGGCGCGAATGCACGCCGAGCACGCCCACGGTCTGGCCGCGGTCGGACAGCGGCACGCCCATGCTGCTCACCAGGCCCCGGTCGAGGAACTCCGGCGGCACCACGAAGCGCCGCTCGTCGCGGTAGTCGGCCACGGTCACCGGTGCGCCTTGAGCGAGCACAAACCCCGCCGGCGTGTCGGGCCGGTTGGCCACCTTGCTGCCGAGCGCGCGGATGCCGTCGACCCCCACACCACTGACGACGCGAAATTCGAGCCGGCTCGGCTCCAGCAGGTAGACCATCGCGGCGTCCACCTGCAAGCCCTCGGCGGCCGCCTGCGGCACTTCGCGCAGCAGCAGCTCGGGGTCCCGGGTGTCCACCGCCAGGCTGCCCATCTTGGCGATCAGGTCGCTGTAGCGCGCCCGCTGCAAGGCCTGCTGCACCCGCGGGTAGCCCTCGATGCCGCGCACCGCGGCCACCACATACGGCAGCCCCTGGTCCTGCAAAGGGCTGAGCGCGATTTCGACCATCACCTCGCTGCCGTCGCCCCGCTTGGCCACCAGCGCCATCTCCATGCCCATCGGCCGCGGCCGCGGGTTGTGCGCATAGGCGTTGCGGTAGGCGGCATGGCGCGGGCGGATCGCGTCGGGCACCAGTGCGTCGACGTTCATGCCGCTGAGCTCGGCGGCGTCGTAGCCGAGCAGGCGGCTCGCCGCCGGGTTGGCCAGCACGATGGTGCCGGCGGTGTCGACGAGCAGCAGCGCGTCGGGGTTGGCCGCGAAGATCGAGCGGTAGAGTGCGTCGTGCAGCGTGGGGGCTTCGTTCATTGTCTCTCCACGCTCGGCTTGAGGGATCCCCCCAGCGCGCTCAGCGCGAGGACACCCGCGGCACCAGGATGTAGCCCGCGCCGCGCACCGACTTGATGATCTGCGGGTCTTCCGGGTCCACTTCGAGCTTCTTGCGCAGCCGGCCCACCTGCACGTCCACCGTACGGTCGAACGGCCCCGCCTCACGGCCGCGGGTGGCTTCGAGCAGGAAGTCGCGCGAGAGCACCCGCCCGGCGTGCTGCACCAACACGCACAGCAGGTCGAACTCGCCGGTGGTGATCGCCACCTCTGCGCCGCCCTCGCGCGCAAGGCGGCGCGCGGCGGTATCGAGTTCGAACTGGTCGAAGCGCCAGCGGGTGCGCTCGGGCTCGGGCAGCCGGGCCGGCGCGGCGGCCGCCGCGGGTGCCAGCCGCCGCGCCACCGCCTTGATGCGTGCGAGCAGCTCGCGCAGGTCGAAGGGCTTGGTCACATAGTCGTCGGCGCCGACTTCGAGGCCGACCACCTTGTCCACCGAGTCGCCGCGGCCGCTCACGATCAGCAGCCCGCAGCGCCAGTGCTCGCGCAACTGGCGGGCGATCGCAAAACCGTCTTCGCCGGGCAGGCCGATGTCCAGCAGCACCAGGTCGGGCGGGTCGGCGGGCATCAGCGACAGCAGCGCCGCGCCGTCGTGCAACTCGGTGATGCGGTAGCCGTGGTTCTTCAGGTAAGCCGCGAGCAGGCGGGTGATGTCGACTTCATCGTCGACGACGGCGATATGCAGGGAGCTCACGCGGCGATTCTGCCGCAGGCGAGGCCGCGGGCCCGCGGGGCGGCGAAAACCGGGCGCGGCGGCCCAGGTGGCGGCGCTTCGGCAGGCGCAGCGCTCGCGGCGGTACAAGCGCCCGGCGTAGCGCAGCGCGCGCTTCAACAGTGCTGGCGCGCCGCCGGGCGCGCTTCACCACAGGCCGGCGCACAAGGCCGAAACCCGCTGCCACAGGCCATGCCCGAGCGCCCAGGACGACAAGGCCAGCAGGGTGGCGCCCGAAACGCGCACCGCCCAAACCGACGCCAAGCCACCGGCCTTGGCGCTGCCCGGCCAGCGCGTCCACAGCGCCGGCAAGAGCGTAAGCCCGAGCGAGGAGGTCAACGCAAATGCGCCCATCGCCGCCGCGCCCTGCGCCGGCGTGCTCGCCAGCGCGGCCACGATCAAGGCCGACTGCAACAAGCCGCAGGGCAGCACCAGCCACAAGCTGCCCGCCGCCCCCGCGCGCAGCGGGCCGGCCATGCGCTGCCAACCCACGGGTACGGGCTGCGCCGCCGGCGCCGCACGGGCACCGCCACCCAGCCCCGCCGGCATGCGCCCGGTGGCCAGCAACCACAACCCGAGCCCGATGGCCGCGACATGCGCCAGCGTCCACAGCGGCCGAAGCACCGGCGCGGCTTCACCCAGCTTGGCGAAGGCCGCGACACCGGCTGCCACCGCGGCGCCGCCGGCCATGTAGCCGAGCAGGCGGCCACCCAGGAAGCCGGCAAAAGCAGCGCCCGCGGCACGGGGCCGCCCGCCGCCGCAGCGCTGCACCAGGGCGCCGCAGGGCGCGCCGCACATCGCGGTGCAATGCGGCGCGCCGACCAGGCCGATCAGCGCCGCACTGGCGATCAACGCGGCGTCCATCACGGGCGCGCCTGGACGGCGAACACGCCAGCGAGCGCGCAACTGGCCTGGCTACGGCCCTGGCAATTCATTCTGCTGGCGCGCCGGCAAACGGTCGCGCCTCGCGCCCGATGCACTGGCGCGTGTGAAACGAGGTCAAACGGCATGGTGCCGCCAGTGTGCAGAGCCCGCGCGGGAGCGGATTGATCCTGCTCAAGCGCGGTCCATGCGGTACCGCGCGCAGCGCGCGCCGCCTGCGGACGTGGACCCGCGAGATCAGGCCTCGCGAGTCAGGATTGGCGGCTCAGGACTCCGGCTCCTGCACACGCTCACGCTCCGCGTCATCGGGAATCTCCACCGGCACCGGCCCGTTGTCCGGGTCGACCGGCAGCGAGCCCGGATCCGGATCGTCATCCTCGTCGGGGCCGATTCGGTGCAGTTTGATTTCGGCGTGGTTCGTCATGGTGAACTCCAGTCGCACAAGGGTCGGGCACCCGATGCTCGGCGACCTGGCGAAGCCTGCCACTCGGACAGCGGCGCGATGCGCTGTCAGCCGATGCCCACAGACGCGGCAGCTTGCATGGCGGGCGGTGGTGTCAGGGTGTGATGATCAATGACCCCGGCGGCAACAGCATCGCGTTTGCCGAGCCCATCGACCCGAGCCTGGCGCTGCAGCACCAGCACCAGCACCAGCACCAGCGGCAGCATCGGCTTGCGGCGCGGGAGCGGCACGCTCGCGGCCAGCCCACAACTTCAAATAATCCGCGAGAAGCGTTGGCGCACCTTGTCGGCGTTGAGGTGGCGGTCGAACACCATCGCCACCGCGCGCACGAAAAACCAGCCCATCGGCGTGACCTGGATCGCGCCCGGCTCGACCTCGACCAGGCCCTGCGCCACCAGGGGTTCGAGCCGCTGGAGTTCGGCGGCGAAGGTCTCGCGCACATCGACCAGGTGCGCTTGTTCGATCGCCTCAAAGTCGACCCGGCCCTGGCACATCAGCGCCATGATCACCGCGCGGCGCAGCAGGTCGTCGCGGCTCAGCGCCAGGCCGCGCTCGACCGGGAATTCGCCCTGCTTCAGCGCGTCGTAGTAAGCCCCGAGCGTCTTCAGGTTCTGGCTGTAGCAGGCCCCCACCTTGCCGATGGCCGAGACGCCGAGCGCGATCAAATCGCAATCGGGCTGCGTCGAGTAGCCCTGGAAGTTGCGGTGCAGCCGGCCCTGGCGCTTGGCCACCGCCAGCGCGTCGTCGTGCAGCGCAAAGTGGTCCATGCCGATATGCGTGTAGCCATGGCCGAGGAAGCCGGCCATCGCCGCCGACAGCATGCCCACACGGTCGGCGGCAGGCGGCAGCTGGTGCTCGTGGATCCGCCGCTGCGGCTTGAAGCGCTGCGGCAGGTGCGCGTAGGCGTAGAGCGCAATGCGGTCGGGGCGCAAGCCCGCCACCTGCGCCACCGTGCGCGCAAAACTCTGCGGCGTTTGCAGCGGCAGGCCGTAGATCAGGTCGACGTTGATCGAGCGGAAGCCGACGTTACGCGCCGCCTGCATCAGCGCGCTCACCGATTCATAGGGCTGCACCCGGTGCACCGCCTGCTGCACCGCGGGGTCGAAGTCCTGCACCCCGAAGCTGATGCGGTTGAAGCCGAGCGCGGCCAGGTGGGCCAGGCGCGCGGCATCCACGGTACGCGGGTCGACCTCGATCGACACCTCGGCGTCGGGCGTGAAGTGAAACGCCGCGCCGAGTGAACCCATCAACAAAGCCAGTTCGGTATCGGACAAAAAGGTGGGCGAGCCGCCGCCAAAATGCAGCTGCGACAGCGTCTCGCGGCGCCCGAGCGCGGCCAGGTGCAACTCCAGCTCACGCTGCAATGCTTGCAGGTACTCGCCGGCGCGCTCGTGGTGGCGCGTCACCACCTTGTTGCAGGCGCAGTAATAACAAACCGATTCGCAGAACGGGATGTGCACATACAGCGACAACGGCCCGCTGGCGCCGACCGCCGCATGGGGCGCAAGCTCGGCGCGCTGCACCAGCGCCTGCCGGTATTGCGCCGCTCCGAAGGCCTCAACAAAGCGGTCGGCGGTGGGGTAGGAGGTGTAGCGCGGGCCGGCCACGTCATGCCGGCGCAGCAGGGATTCCGGCAGCCCGGGGTTGGCGGCCGGGTTCGCGGTGGTGATCGGGATGACGGTGGCAAGGTGCATGGTGCCACCACTGTGCCCAGGCCCGAGGCTGCGGGCTTTGATTTCGCTCAAGTTCGCAGCGCGGCGCGGCGCCCAGAATCGACGCGAGCCTGAGGAATGTCATGCTCCACACCGTCGCCATCGAACCCTTCAAGCTGGCCTGCTCGAACTGCAACCTGCGTGAGCTGTGCCTGCCGGTGGGCCTGCTGCCCGAGGAGCTTCAACAACTCGACCAGCTGGTTTCCGAGCGCCGCTCGGTGGCGCGAGGCCAGGCGCTGTTCCGCGCCCGCGATGCGTTCCGCTCGCTCTACGCGGTGCGCACCGGTTTCTTCAAGACCTGCGTCGGCAGCGACGACGGCCGCGACCAGGTCACCGGCTTCCAGATGGCCGGCGAGTTGCTCGGGCTGGATGGCATCGGCAGCGAGCGCCACAGCGTGGACGCGGTGGCGTTGGAGGACTCGCAGGTCTGCATCGTCGCCTACGACGAACTGCAAACGCTGGCCCAGCGTTTCCCGGGGCTGCAGCGCCAGCTGCACAAGATCATGAGCCGCGAAATCGTGCGCGACCATGGCGTGATGCTGCTGCTGGGCAGCATGCGGGCCGAGGAGCGCCTGGCCGCGTTTTTGCTCAACCTCTCGCAGCGCCTGCGCGCACGCGGCTTCTCGGCCTCGGAGCTGGTGCTGCGCATGACACGCGAGGAAATCGGCAGCTACCTCGGCCTGAAACTCGAAACCGTGAGCCGCGCATTTTCCAAGCTGCATGCCGACGGGGTGCTCGAGGTGCAGCAGCGCGAAGTTCGCATCCTGGATGCGCCGGCGCTGCGCGGGCTGGTGAGCGGTGTAGGTTGTTGAACGCTCATGCTTAGCACCGGATAGGCTCGGCTGTAGGCACGCCGAGGCATTGACTGGCGCTTGCCGCGCCTGTGATCCGTTGTCACGCAATGCAATAAGGACAGGATCTTGAGCCGACCAGCTGCCGATAGGTCTTCGCAGGCTCGATCTCCGAACTCTGAGACGGGGCAACGACCGCGTCAAGCTATGCGATGTAGCGCCGTCACGAGGGAGTGGCTCGATCTGACCGCATGGGACGCTCGCGGACGACGCTTGCGCGTTTGCGTTCACCCTCGGACACTCGACGACAACTCAACGACAACCCGCTAGCTCTCGGAGGCACGTGCAACACTTAAGTCAACTCATTGGGCAGACGCAACAAGTTCTTGGACAGCAGTGGGTAGTTTCGGGATTGAGCGCCCTTCTCGGTGAGTTCGTCGGTGCTGTAGTCACCTACTTCACGCAAATGCGTCTCGAAGCAGCTCGCCGCATTACAGCCGAGCGCCGCTTGTCCTACGCCCTGCTGGTGCAAGTTTAGGAGTCGGTGGGGCGCACTCGTGCAATGACGTCTCAGCTGGCGGCTCTGGCTCCCGCGATCGCTGCACTAGGCGTTCAGCCGTCGTCCCGAGTTCGATGCGGCTGACTATTGGTCAGCATTGCTGGCTCAATTCATTCACTCGAACGCTGAGGTCGGCGACGTACTCAAGCAGGTTCAGCCCTGGCTCGATGGAATCGTTAAGTTCCACAGCACATCCCTGTCTGGCCTCTTGATGAAGGGACGCGACATCGCTGACCTGCCAAAAGAGTTGCTGCCCCACTACCAGCGCGCGGCAATGGCGCTCAACGCTGTTCGATCCGGATTCGTTGCTATCGCTTCGACGATCAGAGAGGATCGGTCCCTGCTTCGCGCAGACATGATCCGCGCCCAATGGCGAGAGTTCGGAAAGATGACCACCTGCATTCAGCGCCTGCAAGCCCAGCTGGCCAAATCTGCCGGTGTCGGCGAGGAAGAATTGACACTTCTCGTCGACGCGTTTGCAGTCGAAGCGGCCACCGACGTCGCTACCGTCGCGCTAGATTCAAAGCGCTTGGAGGCCGCGGCAGCGGTCGTCAAAGCACACACGATCGATCGATCTGGTCGGTAACGGGCACCTGAAATTGGAGCACCCAAACGGTAGTGAGCGCGTGGGCCGCAAGCAGTCATGGGCGACAGCGCCGAGTCGATTCAATCGCATCCCCTGATGTTCATCGGCCACTTCGCCCTCGCCTTCGCCGCCAAACGCGCCGCGCCTCGCGCCTCGCTCGGCACCCTCTTCGCCGCCGCACAGTTTGTCGACCTGCTCTGGCCGACGCTACTGCTGACCGGCATGGAGCGGGTGCGCATCGCGCCCGGCATCACGGTGGTGACGCCGCTGGATTTCGAGCATTACCCGTTCAGCCACAGCCTGCTCGCGGTGGCCGGCTGGGCGCTGGCCTTCGGCCTGGTGTACGCCTTGCTTCGCGGCGGCTGGAAGGTGGCTGGGCGCGCGGCGCTGGTGCTCGCGGCGCTGGTGCTCAGCCACTGGCTGCTCGACGCGCTGGTGCACCGGCCGGACCTGCCGCTGTGGCCGGGCGGTGGCATGCGGGTGGGTGCGGGTGTGTGGAACTCGCTGCCGCTCACGCTGGCCGTGGAGCTGGTGTTGTTCGGCGCCGGAATCTGGATTTAACTGCGCAGCACCGTGGCGTTCGACCGCGTCGGCCGCTGGGCGCTGCTCGGCCTGGTGCTGTTACTGCTCGTGGTCTTTGCCGGCAACCTGTTCGGCCCGCCGCCGCCGAACCTGGAGGCGATTGTCTGGGGTGGGCATGCGCAGTGGTTGCTGGTGGCCTGGGGGTTCTGGATCGACCGCCACCGCCGCGTGCGGCCGGTGGCCGGGGCGCAGGCCGGGCCTTGGCGCCGGGCGCCGCGGCTTCACTTCACCGCGGCATTCGTGCCCTGCGACCCGAAGGTGAGCGAGGCCCAGAAGCTCGCCCAGTCGGCGTCGCCACCGGCAGGTGCCGGCACCATGTGCACCGCCTTGACCAGCCA
>JANNGZ010000305.1:0-2693 GCA_031404155.1 Burkholderiales bacterium | reverse complement strand
TAGGCGCTGACCAGCAGCAGCACGGTGAGGTAGATGAAGTCCTGCGGGTACAACACCAGCGGCCCGATGTAGAAGCGCCGCGCGGCGAGGTCGAACAACACCGCTTGGCGCCCGTTCCATTGCAGCCAGGGCAGGCCGTAGAACACGACCTGGGTCGCGGCCACCAGCGCCCAGCGCCACCAGGCAAAACGCCCGCTCACCGCACGCGGGTAGAGCTTGGCGCTTTTTTCGTACAGCCAGACCGTGGACGAGGCGTCGGCAGCGCCGCCCTCGGCCGGCACGATCGGGATCACACGGCTCATCAGGGTCTGTTCACCGGCCGCGAGAGCTGCCACACGTAGGCCGCGAGCACATGGATCTGCTCGGCGGAGAGGCGCTCGGCGTGCGCCGGCATCTGGTTGCTCTTGCCGTTGACGATCACCGAGACCACCGCCTGCTCGCCCCAGCCGTGCAGCCAGGTCTTGTCGGCCAGGTTGGGCGCGCCGAGCACCGGGTTGCCCTTGCCGCCGGCGCCGTGGCAGGCGGCGCAGGCGCCGAACTTGTCGCGGCCGAGTTGTGCGGCGATGTTGTCGTGCGCGCTGCCCGACAGGCTGAGCACATAGTTCGCCACGTTGCGCACGTCGGTGGCCGAGCCCACCGCGGCGGCCATTGGCGGCATCAGGCCCTGGCGCCCGGCGGCAATCGTCTCCTTGATCTTCTCGGGCGTGCCGCCCCAGAGCCAGTCGCTGTCGGTGAGGTTGGGGAAGCCCTTGCTGCCGCGCGCGTCCGAGCCGTGGCAGGTGGCACAGTGGTTGACGAACAGGCGCTCGCCGACACCCATCGCCTGCGCATCGGCGGCCAGTTGCTCGGGGCTCATCGCTGCCAGCTTGGCGTACAGCGGCGCGGCCTGCTGGTGCGCCTGAGCCCGCTCGTCCTGGTACTGCGCGGTGCTGCTCCATTGCAGCGAACCCTGGGCGCTGCCGATGCCGGGGTAGAGCCACAGGTACGCAAACGAGAACACCACGGTGATGATGAAGAGCCACATCCACCAGCGCGGCAGCGGGTTGTTCAGCTCGGTCAGGTCTTCGTCCCAGACATGGCCGGTGGTTTCTTCGGGCGTGCCGTCGGCACGCAAGACCACCTTGCGGCGCGCGGCGACGAAGAGCAGCACCAGGCAGGCGACGAGGCTGAGCAAGGTGGCCGCGCCGATGTAGATCGACCAGCCGCCGGAGAAAAAATCGCTCATCGCCGTTCGCTCCCAGGCTTGGCCGGCGTTGGCTCTGCGGCTGGCTCGTCGGCGCCGGGCTCGCGGGCCAACGGCTCGCCCTCGAACGGCAGCGCCGCCGCCTCGGCATAACGCTCGTGGTTGCTCGCGCGCCAAGCCCGCAGCGCAATCAGCGCGAAGGTGGCGAACGCAGCCAGGGTCACGAGGCTGCGGATCAGGTTCAGGTCCATGGCATCAGCCTCCTCACTTCACCGCGGTGCCGAGCACCTGCAGGTACGCCACGAGCGCGTCGAGCTCGGTCTTGCCGAACGTGTTGGCCGCGGCCTGGGCGATCTCGGCGTCGCTGTAGGGCACGCCCACGCGGCGCAGGGCGGTCATGCGTTGCGCCATCTCGCCGCTGGCCACCGGCGCAGCCTCCAGCCAGGGGTAGGCGGGCATGTTCGACTCGGGCACCAGGTCGCGCGGGCTCACCAGGTGCAGGCGCTGCCACTCGTCGCTGTACTTGCCGCCGACGCGGTGCAGGTCGGGGCCGGTGCGCTTGCTGCCCCACTGGAACGGATGGTCGTAGACGAACTCACCGGCGGTGGAGTAGTGGCCGTAGCGCAGCGTCTCGGCCAGCAGCGGGCGGATCATTTGCGAGTGGCAGTTGTAGCAACCCTCGCGCAGGTAGATGTCGCGCCCGGCGAGCTGCAGCGCGGTGTAGGGCTTGAGGCCGGGTGCGGCCTCGGTGGTCGAGCGCTGGAAGAACAGCGGCACGATCTCGACCAGGCCGCCGACCGCCACCACCAGCAGGATCAAGACGATCATCAGCCAGTTGGTGGTTTCGATGCGCTCGTGGCCGCTGGGTTTGGAGGTGTTGTCGCTCATGGTGTGGTGCCGTTGCCTGTGATCAAGCCGAGGCCGGGGCGAGCGGAATCAGCACGGGTGCTGGCACCGGCACCGCCGTGGGTTGGCCGCTGCGCGCGGTCATCACCACGTTCCAGACCATGATCAGCATGCCGCCGAGGTAGAGCAGGCCGCCGGCGAAGCGGATCAAGTAGAACGGCCAAGTGGCCTTGACACTTTCGACGAAGCTGTAGACCAGCGTGCCGTCGGCATTCACCGCGCGCCACATCAGGCCCTGCATCACGCCGGCGATCCACATCGCGGCGATGTAGAGCACGATGCCCAGCGTGGCGACCCAGAAGTGCAGCTCGATCGCCTTGACGCTGTGCATCTGCGTGCGGCCCACCATGCGCGGGATCAGGTGGTACAGGCTGCCGATGGTGATCAGCCCGACCCAGCCGAGCGCGCCGGCGTGCACATGGCCCACGGTCCAGTCGGTGTAGTGGCTGAGCGCGTTCACCGTCTTGATCGACATCATCGGCCCCTCGAAGGTGGCCATGCCGTAGAACGAGAGCGCGACGATCAGGAACTTCAGGATCGGGTCGTCGCGCAATTTGTGCCACGCGCCGCTCAGGGTCATCATGCCGTTGATCATTCCGCCCCA
>JANNGZ010000304.1:0-5657 GCA_031404155.1 Burkholderiales bacterium | reverse complement strand
CGCGTTTTTCGAGCGTTTGGTGGCCAGCGGCATCCAGGTGCTCGAATTCAACCCGCTCAACCCGCTGATCGCGCGCAAAGAGTGGGAGCTGAACCGGCGCGACCACCGCAAGCTGCTGATCGTCGACGGGCGCACCGCGTTCCTCGGCGGCATCAACATCAGCGGCGTGTACTCGGGCGGTTCGTTCCGGCGCGGTTCGCGCGGCGCGCCCGCTGCCGGCGCGGGCGACAGCCCCGCCTGGCGCGACACCCACCTTCAACTGCAAGGCCCGGTGGTGGCCGAGCTGCAGAAGATGTTCCTCACCGCCTGGGCAAACCAGAAGGGCAGCCCGCTCGCGGCCAAGGCTTATTTTCCGAAGCTCGAAAACGTCGGCCGGCAGGTGGTGCGCGCGGTGGGCAGTTCCCCTGAGGAGCCGTACAGCCTGATCTACGCCACGCTGCTCTCGGCGATCGGCAGCGCCGAAACCAGCGTGCAGATCACCAACGCCTACTTCGTGCCGGACCCGCAGCTGCTCGCCGCACTCGAAGCAGCTGCCGCGCGGGGTGTCAGCGTGAACCTGATCCTGCCGAGCAAAACCGACTCCTGGCTCGTCTTCCATGCCGGGCGCAACTACTACGAGCGCCTGCTGCGCGCGGGGGTGAAGATCTACGAGCGCCGCGGCGTGGTGCTGCATTCCAAGACGGCGCTGGTCGACGGGGTCTGGGCCACGGTCGGCTCGACCAACCTGGACTGGCGCAGCTTCCTGCACAACTACGAGCTGAACGCGGTGGTGATCGGCACGGAATTCGGCAACCAGGTGCAGGCCGTGTTCGAGCGCGACCTGGCCGAGTCGCAACCGATCACGCTTGAACAGTGGCGCCGCCGCTCGCTCGACCTGCGGGTCAAGGAGCTGTTCGCGCGCGCCTGGGCGTACTGGCTGTGAGCGCAGGAACACGCGGCGCCGCACAATGCCCCGGCTGCGCCGAGCCGGCGGACGCTGAAACCCCGAGGACACCATGTCGCACGAAGCTTTCTTTCACAACGAATCGGCCAGCGTGCGCTTCTGGGTGATGGTCGACGGCCAGCTCGTCGGCGCCAGCATCGGCCAGGCGACGCTTCACTACCACTACCAGGCCCAGTCGCGCGACGACGAGCCGCTGGCCACCTATACCGCCAACGCGCCGGAAATCGACGCCGCGGTGCGCCACCGCGTGGCCCAGGGCTCGATCGAGCCGGTGATGCTGCGCGAGTCCGACCTGCACGCCGCGCGCTCGTAAAGCCCGGCACGATATAGCGGCGCCGGCGCGTAGGCGTGAACCTACGCCCGCAAGGCCCTTCGGCCGAGCCGCCAAGCGGCAGCGCTCCGATACCCCGCATGGCCCTGGGCGACGACAGTTGATATCAGGCGCCGAACTCCTGCGCCACCCTCGATTTTCAACCGAAAGTGAAGCTGCCATGAGTTCAACCAAGCTTGCCATTTTTTGTTCCGCCGCAGCGCTGTCTGTGATCTCCGCCTGCTCTGTCACCCCGGTGGCCAGCGACTCGGTATCCAGCGCACCGGGTGCGCCGATTCGTTCGTCGCAAATCGGTACGCAGTACGGCGCGGTCAGCGGCATCGACGTGTTGCCCGCCTCGGCGCGCACGAGTGGTGGCGGCGCGGTGCTCGGTGCGGTGCTCGGTGCTGTGGTCGGCCGGCAGATTGGCAGCGGCTCGGGCCGCGACGTGGCCACCGGCGTCGGCGCGATCGGCGGTGCCGTGGTCGGCAACCAGATCGAGAAGCAGCGCAACAACGACAGCGATGTCTTCCGCGTCAGCGTTCGGCTGGACAACGGCGGCGTGGCGCAGTTCGACTACCAGCGCATCGACGACCTGCGGGTCGGTGACCGCGTGCGGGTGCAGGACGGCCAGTTGCACCGCGTCTGAAGAAGCGGCCCCGAGCGGCACCGCCTGAAATACCTTGATCTGCCCTGCGATGAACCAGAGCCTGGCACTGCGGGCAGGGGCTGCGCGAAGGGCGCCGGGGGCATCGCGGGTAAGTGATGTTGCTGTGTGCGCTGACGAACAGACTGCGTCCTTGGCGGCGCCTACAAAACGCCACAGGGGGCGATGCGAGCGGCCTGCGCCATCGTGGCAGGGCGGCCCCGCACTGGCCCGTGTGGCCACCCCTATCAAGGAGCGTTTCCACATGCTCGGCCCGGCACTTGCGCACACGCCTCGCGGCAGGGCGCAGAGTTGTCTTGGCCGCGAAGGCGGAGCTGGCACGGGTAGCGCCGGCCCTCCGTCAAGCTGGCGCCGTAGGTCGATGTTTGCTGCGGCCTGGCTGCTCGCGCCGGCGGTGGTGCTTGGCGCCGAGCGTCCGCTGGCCGGCAGTTTCGCGGCCGGCGCGCAGGCCGAGCCGGTCTGGACCGGTTCCGTCTTGCTTGACCTGCCGGAGAGTGCCCAGGATACGGGTGCGCTATCGCCCCTCGCCACGCCAAACCCGGGCACGGCTGATGCCGCCAGCAACGACGGGTCGACCGGTGCGATCGAAGGGTTGCTGCTGGCCGCGGAGGTGGCGGAACCCGAAAGCTACGCACTAATGCTCGCCGGGCTGGCGCTGGTTGGTGCCTATATGCGACAACGCCGCCGCGTGTGAGCCGCCCGGTGTGTTGAAACCCCTGCAACGAAAGCCATCCATCATGAATCGACTTGCTTCGACGCGTGCGCCCAAGACCAAGAAGCTGGCGCAACAACAGGCTGATTTCACCGCCGAAGGCGCGCCGCCTCCAGGCAAGGTCGCCACCGATGTGCCCGCCACCGAGCACGACCCCGGCGAACCGACGACCTCACTGCCGGCCGGTGTGACCGAGCGGCGAAAGCGGCCGATTCTGAGGCGGGTGCGCTGACCGCTGACAAGTTGTCCAATGCGGTGATGGACCGCAAGCCGAAACTGCCCGACCACGAGTCGGCCGCACAGCTCCGGCCGCAGCCCGATGCGCTCGACCAGATGTTCGCGGAGTGCGCGCGAGAACTGGACCAGCAAATCGGGAAGGAGCTTGACGCCAGCAGCATCGACGAGGTGCTGCACGAGTCGCGGCTGCGAGCGAACACCGAAGAAGAGCGCAGTGTCCCCGCCGGGCGCGCCGCGGTGGCACGGCCGGGCGTCGCCTTGTACGTCTTGCCCGACCCGGAGCAGGAGCCGGAGCCGGAGCAGGAGCCGATGCCGCGGGCGGCGCCTGAACCGGACCTCTACAGCGTCTCGGTGGCGCCGCACGATGACGATTTTCTGGAGGTCTACACGCGCATCGACCGCGGCCCGAACGAGCCGGACTTTGACCCGAACTCCGATCCGATGGTTTGGGATATGCGCGCCTGCGAAGTGCCGGAACCGGACGCCGACGAAGACACGCCAGCGCCCGATGGATCCACCGGGAAGGGCGGCGTCACGCGGCTCTGGCGCTGGCTGTTCGATCGCCAGGGACCGCGGTCCGGGCGTAGCTGAGCGCCCGCTGGATCGAGTAAGGATTTGTCAGTGTGCGCAGCCGCACAGATGGCACGGCGGCGTTGGGTCACAGTGCGCCAGTGGAGCCCGTTCTCACGTGCCCACTTGTCCCCGCAGCCCACGAACTCATCGCCCTGCGGCCGCCCGCTGCCCACAGGAGCTTTTGATGATGCTGAAAACTGAAGGTCCGTGGCCTGGTTCAAGGCCGAACGAGCCCGCACCGGCTTCGGACACCGCGATCCACAAGGGCAACGGCGCGCTGAGCTCGATGCCCAGCGCGAACACGGCCACAACCCAAGCCGCCTGGCTGGCCGACGTGGCGCTCGACGATTGGGATGCGCTGTTTTGCGCCGTCAAGGCGCGGCTCACCTGGCTGGCGAGTGACCGGCCGCTGCATACGGCGACCGAACGCGACGGCGAGTCCGCCGCCAACGCCGCCGCGCACTTGCGTGCGGGCGTGCTCGAGTGTGTCGTGGCGCTCGACCAGCTGCACAACACGCTGACCCACGAAGACAGCCGCCGCGGCGAAGTCTCGACCGGCTGAATCCGGCGCGCGAATCAACCGCGGGCCGCTGGTGACTCGGCCTGTGCCGTCGGCTTCGGTTGCGCGGTGGTGTCAAACAGGGCCGTCACCCAGGCCTGCAGCGGCACTTGTGCCACGGCGCTGGAGACGATTTGCGGCAGCAGCCCGGCGAACAAGGCGGGTTTGATCATCCAGCGCCAGGGGCGGCTCCAGGCGAACAGCCCGCCTACAAAGACCGCACCGACCAGCAAGCCGAGCGGGTGGCGTTGCGCCAACGGCCGAACCACCGTCCTTGTCGCGTCACCGGCCACCAGGCTGGCCAGGCGCAGTGGGCTGCGTTGCCACCATTGGCTGACCGCGTCGATGACGATGCCCGCACCGGGCAGCGCGCGCAGGCTGTCGAGCCAGTCGACCGTGCTGCTGCTCCGGCTCTCGGGCTGGCTTGACGCGGGGGAGTCGCGGCGGGCCGGCCGCTCCTTGCAGTGCATCGCCAGGCGCAAGCGCTCGCGCGACAGGTCCAAGCGTTGTGTCGGCTCCGGCGTGGGGGTCATGGTGCGCTCGCGTCTCGCAAAAGTGAGAGGTCGGCTTGCCATTGCCGGCGCAGGCCGATGAAGTTGCCGCCCGGCGCCGGACTCGCCAGCCCCGCGAGCCAGCAGCCCAACGCCAGCAGCGCGAGCGCCCCCGGCGTGGCCCACAAGACCCAAGGCGCAGGCATCTGCGCCAGGGGCAAGGTGCCCCAGAGCATCAGAGCGACACCCGCCAGCACCAGGGCGATCAAGCCGCAGCACAGCGCCAACACTTTCAGCAGCGCGCGCCGTTGCCACGCCGCCGAGGCGCTGCCGATTTCCACCGCGGCCAGCTCGGCGTAGGCCGACGCATGTTCGGCCAGCAACTGCGGCTGCGTCGCGATCAGGTGGAACAGGGGGTGCAGCATCGGAATTGACGGCAGGGCAGCGTGGCAGGCGCAGCGTCAGCGCGGAGCCGGTCTAGCGGTCGCGTGAACGGGTCATCAAGCTGATCATCGCCATCAGCGCGGCGCCGGTGGCCGCGGCGATCAACATCGCCTTGACCGGCTCGTCCTTGACATAGTTCACCGTGCTGTCCGTGGCGCGCAGCGCCTTGTCGCGCAGCTGCTGCGAGCTGTCCCGCACCGCGTCGATGCCCCGCTGCGCCAGCGCGCTGGCCTGTTCGGTGGCACGGTTGATCAGCGGCTCGGCCTGTCTGCGCAGCGATTCAACACCGCCGGCGGCGCCGTCCAGAACTTCGTTGGCGACACGTTGGGTCGAGCGGATCGCCTGGTCGGCGGACTGCGCGGCCTGGTCGGCCATGCTGGCGGGCTGTTCGAAGGGCTTGTTGGCAATCATGATGGATCCTTTGGGTGAGGTGAAGTGACGTGACAGGGACGTGACGTGCGGAAAACCAGTCGGGGTGAGGCGTGAGGCGTCCGGTCCTCGCGCAAGCGAACGAACTCAGCTCTTTTTGGTGAGTGCGAAGAGGAAGCTGGCCACTGCCAGCACGGCGAAGACGATGAACAGGATCTTGGCGATGCCCGCGGCGCCGGCCGCGATGCCGGTGAAGCCGAGCAACGCCGCGATCAAGGCAATGACGAGAAACGTGATGGCGTAATGCAGCATGGCGGGGCTCCTGGCTTGTCTTGGGGCGGTGTCCCCGGAG
>JANNGZ010000303.1:0-1985 GCA_031404155.1 Burkholderiales bacterium | reverse complement strand
ATTGCGAGCAGCGCAGGGCAGTCGTAGCGAAGCGAAGACCGCCTCACCTAAGCGCCGGGCGCTGCCAGGGTGCCTCGTTGCCGCGCCGCTGCTCCGAGCGCTGAAACTCAACGACTGCATCCCGCCGCAAGCTGTAAGGGTCGCAGGCAATTTCATCCTAAGCACTCCCAAGCGGCGCCAGCAGCAGATCGCCCGCCGCATCGAAGACATAGACCTGGGTGGGGCTCAGGTACAGCGTGATCGCCGCGCCGAGCTCGAACTGATGCACGCCGGTGAGCTGGGCGACCAGCTCCCCGACGGGGGTGTCGACGTGGACGTAGGTGTCGGAGCCCGAAATCTCGGCCAGCTCGACGCTGCCGGCCAGGGACAGGTCGCCGTCACGGCGGTGCACGCGCAGCGCGCCGGCGCGAACGCCGATGGTCAGCGCTGCGCCGTCAATCCGATCGTCCTGAGCTTGTCCTTCGACAAGCTCAGGATGATCGGAACGCAGGGCTTCGACAAGCTCAGCCAGAACGGGGGGAGCCTGGGCGACATCGATCGCGATCAAGTTCATCGGCGGGTCGCTGAAGGCGCGCGCGACGCGAATTGAGCGCGGGCGGCGAAAGACTTCCGAGGTCGGCCCGTATTGCAGCAGCTCGCCGGCATCGAGCACGGCGGTGTAGCCGCCGAGCAGCAGGGCCTCGGTCGGCTCGGTGGTGGCGTAGACGACGGTCGAGTCGCCGGTCGCGAACAATTGGGTCAGCTCTTCGCGCAGTTCCTCGCGCAGCTTGTAGTCGAGATTCACCAGCGGCTCGTCGAGCAGCACCAGGGGTGCGTTCTTGGCCAGCGCGCGCGCCAGCGCCACGCGCTGCTGCTGGCCGCCCGACAGCGCGGCGGGCAGGCGTTGCAGGAAGGGCTCGATGTGCAACTTGGCCGCCAGCGCCAACACGCGCGCGTCGATGCCGGCCTCGCGCCGCAGCTTCAGCGGTGAGGCGATGTTGTCGGCCACCGTCATCGACGGGTAGTTGATGAACTGCTGGTAGACCATCGCCACATTGCGCTCGCGCACCGGCCGGCCGGTGACGTCCACGCCGTCGACGTGAACGCGGCCACCGCTGGGTTTGTCCAGCCCCGCCATCACGCGCATCAGAGTCGTCTTGCCGGCCTGGGTGGCGCCGAGCAGCACCGTCACCGCGCGCGGAACGAGCGTCAGGTCGAGCGGGAACAAGTGGTTCAGAGCGCCCACCTTCTGTTCGACACGCTCAAGCTTCAGTTCCATGCCGGCTTTCGATGTTGCCGCGTACTGTAAGGCCCTCTGGCTGCCCAGCAAGGCCGCGGCGGTCACACAATCGAGCCCTCCCTGTCATCGCCCCTGCCCCACCATGACTGCGAAGAACCACTTGCTGGCCCTCGACCAAGGCACGTCCAGCTCGCGCGCCATCGTCTTTCACCGCGACGGCCACATCGTGGCGATGGCGCAGCGCGAGTTCCGCCAGATCTTTCCGCAGCCGGGCTGGGTCGAACACGACGCCAACGACATCTGGGCCTCGCAGCAGGCCGTTGCGCTCGAGGCCCTGTTCAAGGCCAAGCTCAACGCCAGCGACATCGCAGCCATCGGCATCACCAACCAGCGCGAGACCACCGTGCTGTGGAACCGGCGCACCGGGCAGCCGATCGCCAACGCCATCGTCTGGCAAGACCGCCGCACCGAGCCGCTGTGCACGCAGTGGCGCGAGCGCGGCCTGGCCGAGGCGGTGCGCGACGCGACCGGGCTGGTGATCGACCCGTACTTCTCGGCCAGCAAGATCGCATGGCTGCTGGCGCAGGTGCCCGGTGCCCGAATGCGCGCCGAGCGCGGCGAGCTGGCCTTCGGCACGGTGGACAGCTGGCTGCTGTGGCAGCTCAGCGGCGGCGCGCTGCATGCCACCGACGTGAGCAATGCCTCGCGCACGATGCTGTTCGACATCCGCAGCGGCGCCTGGAGCGAGCCGCTGCTCGCAGCGCTC
>JANNGZ010000302.1:0-5298 GCA_031404155.1 Burkholderiales bacterium | reverse complement strand
CGCGACGAAGCTGAAACCCATCGCGCGGTATTGCGTCACCACCTCGGGCGTGCCGCCCACGGTGCCCACCGGCTTGCCCAGGGCGCGGCAGCGCTGTGCCGCGTCGCCCATGATCTTCATCACTTCGGGGTGGGTGAGCTGCCCGGGCAGGCCGAGGCTGCCGGAAAGGTCCGCGGGCCCGAGGAAGAGCGCATCGACACCGCTCACCGCGGCGATGGCCTCGAGCTGGCTCACCGCCTGCGGCGTCTCCAGTTGCACCATCACACCCTGGCTCGAATTGGCGGTCTTGAAGTAGTTCGGCGTGGTGCCGAACTTCGAGGCCCGGCTCATGCCCGCCATGCCGCGCACACCCTCGGGCGGGTAGCGCGTGGCGGCCACCGCGCGTTTGGCCTCGTCGGCGTTCTGCACGAAGGGGAAGAGCAGCGTCTGCGCGCCGGCGTCGAGCACCCGCTTGACCGTGACCGCGTCGTTCCACGGCACCCGCACCACCGGCACGAGCTTGGTGCCGGCCACGGCTTGCAGCAGGTGCACCACTTCCATCATGTCCAGCGGTGTGTGCTCCATGTCGAGCACGCCCCAGTCGAAACCGGCATGGCCCATGGCCTCGGCCACCAGCGGGCTCGCCGACATGATCCAGGTGCCGATCGGGCTCTGGTTGCCGGCGGAGAGCAGGAGTTGGCGGAAGGGGTTCATGCTGATCACTCCGTTCAGAAAATCACCGGCTCGGGCGAGGGCTCGCTGCCTTGCAGGAAGTCGAAATCGCAGCCCTCGTGCGCCTGCGTCACATGCTGCTGGTACAGCCGGGTGAAGCCGCGGGTGTAGGGCTGCACCGGCGCGGTCCAGGCTTTGCGCCGCCGCGCCAACTCTTCGTCGTCGACCAGCAGTTGCAGCGAACGCGCCTCGATATCCACCGCGATCTCGTCGCCGGTTTTCACCAGCGCGAGCGGCCCGCCGACCGCGCTTTCGGGGCTGACATGCAGGATGCAGGTGCCGTAGTGGGTGCCGCTCATGCGGGCGTCGGAGATGCGCACCATGTCGCGCACGCCTTGGTCGAGCAGTTTCTTCGGGATCGGCAGGCCACCCCATTCGGGCATGCCCGGGGCACCCACCGGGCCGGCGTTGCGCAGCACCAGCACCGTGTTTTGATCGCAGTCGAGATGGACATCGGCGCAGGCGGCGTTCATCTCTGCCGGGTGGTCGAACACCAGCGCGCGGCCGCGGTGTTTGAAGAATTTCGGGTTCGCCGCACTCGCTTTCATCACCGCGCCTTCGGGCGCCAGGTTGCCGCGCAGCACCGCCAGTGCGCCGCTGGCGCTCACCGGGTTGGCGAGCGGCCGGATCACCCCATCGTCGAGCGACTCACGGCCTTCGATGTTGTCGCCCAGCGTGCGGCCGGTGACCGTGAGCTCGCTCAAGCTCAACTGCGCGCGGATGCGGTTCATCAGCGCGGGCAGGCCACCGGCGTAGTGAAAGTCCTCCATCAGGCGGTCGCCGCTGGGGAAGATGTTGGCCAGCACCGGCACCCGGCGCGCCACCGCGTCGAGGTCGTCGAGCGAGAGTTCTATGCCGGCGCGGCGGGCCATCGCGATGATGTGCACCGCGGCGTTGGTCGAGCCGCCGAGCGCCATCTGCACCGCGGCGGCGTTGAGAAAAGCGCCGCGGCTCAAGATGCGCCGCGGTGTCAGGTCTTCCCACACCATGCCCACGATGCGCTCGCCGCAAGCCGTGGCCATGCGCACATGGCCGGCGTCCATCGCGGGGATGGCCGTGGCGCCGGGGAGGGCCAGGCCGAGCGCCTCGACGATCGCGGTCATCGTGCTGGCGGTGCCCATCGTGTTGCAGGTGCCGGGGCTGCGGGTCATTTTGGCTTCGAGCCGGACCCATTCGTCTTCGCTCACCCGCCCGGCCTGGTACTCGTCCCAGAACATGCGGGTGTGGGTGCCCGCGCCGACAGTCATGGCGGCGCTCGTCGATCCCTCGACAGTCATGGCGGCGCTCGTCGATCCCTCGACAGTCATGGCGGCGCTCGTCGATCCCTCGACAGTCATAACGGCGCTCGTCGAGCCCTCGACGCGGCGCTCGGGCTCCCCGGGCTTGAAGTAGCGGTCGTTGAGCATCGGCCCGGCGGGGCAGAAGATCGTCGGCAGGCCCATGCTGATCGCGCCCATCACCGTGCCGGGCGTGGTCTTGTCGCAGCCGGCGAGCAGCACCACGCCGTCGACCGGGTGCGAGCGCAGCAGCTCCTCCACCTCCATGGCCAGCAGGTTGCGGTAGAGCATCGTGGTCGGCTTGACCATCACTTCGCCCAGGCTCAACGCGGGCAGCTCGAAGGGCGTGCCGCCGGCCATCAGCACGCCGCGCTTGACGCTCTCCGCGCGCTCGCGCAGGTGCGCGTGGCAGGGCGAAAGGTCGCTCCAGGTGTTGACGACCGCGATGCAGGGCCGCTCGGTCACGTCTTCGCGGCGCAGGCCCATCTGCTGCATGCGCTGGCGGTGCGCAAACGCGCGCATGCCGCCGGCGGTGAACCAGCGGCGGCTGCGCAGATCGGCCAGGGTCTTGGCGGGCATGAAGCTTCGGGGCTGCGGGTTTGGGAGCGTGGACAAGAATACTGTTAGCGCTAACATTAGTACGTGGAGCTCGGGCCGTCCATGCTCGCTTTCCCCACGCTCCTCGGCGCTAGCGACTGCAACTCTCAAGATGCAATTCGCAACCTCGCTCGATACCTTTGCTGCAACGCCGTAACCGCTGCAACCGCCCGATCCGCTCGACCCGCTGCAACTGCCCGCGCGCCTCTGTCGTCGACCCAAGCCACCGTCATGAGCAGCAAACCCGCGTCGCCCCCGGCCCGGCCCGAGCCGGCGCGCGAACGCCGTGGCCATGGCCGGGTGTCGCTGGCGGACGTGGCCGCTCTGGCCGGGGTCACTTCGATGACCGTCTCACGCTGCCTGCGCGAACCGGGCAAGGTGGCCAGCGCCACCCGCGAGCGCATCCGCGAGGCGATCGAGCGCACCGGCTACCTGCCCAACCTGCAGGCGGGGCGGCTGGCGAGCGGGTCGAGCGCGGCCTGGCGCCCGAGCGGCGCGGGCACTCTGCGCGACGCGGCAGGCGACAGCGCCAGCAGAAGCGCCAGCAGAAGCGCCGGCAGAAGCGCCGGCAGAAGCGCGGGCACAAGTGCCGGTGAACGCGCCGGTAAGAGCGCCAGAAAGAGCGGCGCGCTCGCGGATAGCAGCAGGGGCAGCGGCCAGGGTGTCAGCCAGAGCAGCGGCCAGAGCGGCGCCCATGTCGCACCCGGCCGCACCGCCGCAGCCGCGATGGTGGCGCTGCTGATCCCGAACATCGCCAACTCGATCTTTGCCGAGACGGTGCAGGGCTTGTCGGACGGCCTGCACGGCAGCGGCCACGAACTGCTGCTCGCGTCCACCAACTATTCGATCGAGCGTGAGGAGGAGCAGCTGCGGGTGCTGCTCGGCTGGCTGCCGAGTGCGATCGTGGTCACCGGCCGCCGCCACACGCCGGGCAGCCTGAAGCTGCTGCGGGCGGCGCAGGAGAGTGCGACGCCGGTGATCGAAATATGGGACCACCGCAGCACACGTTCCAGCGCCACCGGCGGCTTCGCGCAGATCGGCTTCGACCACCACGCGGTCGGCCGGGCGATGGCCGAACATTTGCTCGACCGTGGCTGCAAACGCCTGGCCTATGTTGACAGCGGCGTGGCCGAGGACTTCCGCGCGCACGAACGTGGCGCCGGCTTCCAGGCCGCGGCGCGGGCACACGGGGCGCAGGTGCAACTGGTGGCCGCCCCCGCGGGCGACCCCTTCGATGCCGGCCGCGCCTCGCTGGACACGCTGCTCCGGGGCTCCGCACGAAGCCGGGTCGACGCGGCCGCGTTTGCCAACGACCCGCTGGCCTGCGGCGCGCTGCTCGAAGCGCAGGCCCGCGGTGTCGACGTGCCGGGGCAGCTGGCGCTGCTCGGCTTTGGCGACTTTGCGCTCGGCCGCCAGTTGCGCCCGGCCTTGTCCAGCGTGCGCCCGCCGCGTTACGAGATCGGGCAGCAGGCGGCGCGTGCGCTGCTCGCCGCGCTGCGCAATGGCGTGCCGCCGCAGCACTGTTCGCTGCCTTGGGTGGTCGAGGCGCGCGCGAGCACGGGCTGAGGAGTCAAGGAAACGCCGGGCCGCGCAGCGGTGGCCTTGGGGGCTCTCAGTACCGCGATTGCGCCGCCGCGCCGAGTTCGGCCTTCAGGTAACGCACACCCGCCAGCGGGTTGAAGTAGTAGGGCGCCACTTCCTCGAAGCCGAGCGAGGCATACAGCTCGCGCGCCGCCTCCATCGCGTCCAGCGTGTCCAGCAGCATCACCGAGTGGCCGGCCAAGGCGGCGCGGTCCATCAGCGCCTGCGCCAGCACACGCCCGAGGCCGAAGCGGCGAAAGGCGCGGCGCACATACAGGCGCTTCATCTCGCAGGCGTTGACCTGGTCCACGCCGAGCAGCGGGCGCATCGCGCCGCAGCCCGCAAGTTCACCGTCGACATGGGCGAGCAGCAGCGCGCCGTCGGGCGCGGCGTAGTCGCCCGGCAGCGCGGCGAGTTCATGGTCGAAATCCTGGAAGCAGAGGTCGACACCGAGTTGCGCGGCGTACTCGCGAAAGATCGCGCGCGCGGCGTCGAAACCCTGCGCGTTGTCGGGCGTGAGCAGCTCGATGCGTGGCGAGAGGCGCTTGGGCTTGGGCATCAGGGGAGGTGTTAGCCGCCGAGCGAGACCAGACGCCACACCGCGAGGCCGCATACCGCAACGATCACCGCTGCGACGCTGCGGGTGCGCAAGGAATCCATCGCCTGCGGCACGCCGACGCCGAGCACTTTGTGGCCGTCGATCATCGGCCGGATCAGGTTGCGCTTCTTGGCCCACAGGTAATACAGCACCGCGCCGATGTGCAGCAGCACCATCACGATCAGCACGTACTGCCCGATCGCCTTGTGGTAGGTGGTGGCCAGGCCCGCGGTGGCACTCGCGACGAAGCGGTTGAGCGGCCCGACGTTCGAAATCTCGTCGTCGGCGTAGTCGGTCGACAGATGGACGAGCGGGACGCCGCGCGCGGCGCAGGCCGTCGCGAGCCGACCGGGCGCGTGGGCGTTGACCGCGAAGGCGAGGTCGCGCTCGCTTTCGGCGCGATCGACTTTGGTGTAGGCGGCGCAGTTGATCACGGCCTCGGGCCCGATCGCGTCGAGCGCGCGCGCGAACGCGTCCGGATCGAGGACGTCGAGTTCGGTGCGTCCCGGCGCCATCACTTCGCCGCCGCCGCGG
>JANNGZ010000301.1:0-26222 GCA_031404155.1 Burkholderiales bacterium | reverse complement strand
CGCAGCTGGCTCGGCAGGTAGCCGTAGGGGTGGCCGCCAGCCCGCTTGCTGGAGGGCTCGCCGGTGTGGTTCAGGTACTCGGTTTCGATCGTGCCCTGTGTGCCCACGATGGTGGCGCGGCGGTGGTTGGCCGCGTCCATCGCGCAGGAAAGTTGAGCGCGCCTGCCGTCGGCGTAATGCAGGGTGGCCATCAGGCTGATGTCCACGCCGCTCGTGGCCCAACTGGCGTCGGCCTTCACGCGCTGCGGGGCGCAACCCATGGCGAGCCGGATGACACTCAAGGCATAGCTGCCGGCATCCAGCAGCGCGCCGCCGCCCAACTCGGGATTCAGGCGGATATTGTTCAGCGGGTTGGCCAGTGTGAAGCCGAAGCAGGCCTGCACCGAGCGCACGCGGCCGATGGCGCCGCCTTGCAACAGCGCCAGCATGTCGCCGGTCTGCGGCTGGAAGTAATACGGGTAGGCCTCGAGCAGCATCACGCGGTGGGCTGTGGCGGCGTCGAACATCGCCTGTGCTTCGCTCAAGCCCAGCGCCAGCGGCTTTTCGCACAACACATGTTTGCCGCTTTGCGCGGCCTTGATCGCCCACTCGGCATGCAGGCTGTTGGGCAGCGGCAGGTAGATCGCATCCAACGCCGCGTCGGCCAGCAGCGCCTCGTAGCTGCCATGGTGGCGCGCGATGCCCTGCGCCGCTGCAAACGCCGCCGCCGTCTCCGCATTGCGGCTGGCCACCGCAACGATGCGCACCGCCGGGCTCGCGGCCACGTCGCGTGCGAATTGCTTGGCGATGTTGGCGCAGCCGAGGATGCCGATGCGCAGGGGGGTCGTCTGCGGGTGCATTGGGTTGTTCATGCGAAGGGTCCGCGCGCTTGCTGCGGTGCGAGATGGGAGGGAACGTCATTCTGTCGCGCAAGTTGGGCTGCCAGGTTGAACTTGCTCATGCTTTGATTGCGTGAGCAGAACGCGCGGAGGCCCAGCGCATCGACCGCGTGGCAGGTCCACCACCCAACCGCACCGCGCTACCTACGGCCCGCTTGCGCAGCGGCCGTCGGCATTCGGCCGGAAACACAACTCGCCCTTGAGGTCGGAACTCTCCCAGGGCACCTGCTTGTTGTGGGTCTCGGCCACGACGCCGGCACGCACCTGTTTGAAGAAGGTCTCGACAGGCAATGCCGGAGCGCGCTTCAAGCCGCGGGCCAAGTGGCGGGTGTAGACGCTCAGGTCGCCGTCGCCATCGCTGGCGGTTTGGCCGGGCCGCGTGGAGAACGCGACCACGGTGCCGCTCGGGGCGGCGATAGCGGACAGGCCGCGTTGGGTTGCCCACATCTTGCGGCTTCCCGGGTGGAACATCGGGTGCACGCGGCAGGCGTCGATGACGATCACGTTGGCGCCTTTGTCGATGGCGCTGAGCTGCTCGACCAACTCGGTGGCGTCCGCGGTGCGCTCGATCACGTCGGTCTGGGTGTCGATGCGCACGCCCACCGGCAGCAGGTAACTGCGGCCGCGCAACTGCAGGCCGTGGCCGGCGAAATAAACCATGCGCACTTCCGCCGTGCGTGTGCTCAACACGAAGTTGCGCAGCGCCTCGCGCAGGCTCGCGGGGCCCAAATTTTCACGCGTCGTGACCGCAAACCCGAGCGGGCGCAAGGCCGCGGCAACTTCGCGCACGTCGTTCAAGGGGTTGCGCAGCGGCGCATCGGCATAGGCGGCATTGCCGATCAGCAAGGCCACGCGGGCGGGCGCCGGCGCTGGTGCTGGCGCGGGTTGCGCGCCCACTATCGTGGCGCAGAGCGCGGCCAGGCCGGCGAGCCAAGCCCTTGGCGCCCGGCCCGCATTCATCGCCCGGCCTCGACGACCTCGACCAGCTCGGTGCTGCCGCCGTCACGCAGGCGCTGCGCGGCGGCCGCCAGGTTGCCGTCCTTGATGCGAACCAGGTACACACCGATCTGGCCCGGCCCGCCCACGATCTCGCCGCCGACACCGGCCAGCGCGAGGCGCAACTCGGCCTCGCGCAGGTCCTGGCGGAACGACACGCGCAGCAGCGGGCCGCGTGGGCTGGCGTCGGGCGCGCCGGCGGGCATCGGGCTGGGCTCGGTGTCCTGCACCGCAAACCAGCCGATCGCACCGGCTTGCACCACCACGAGTGCGGCGGCGACCGCCTGGGCATTGAACGCGAAGCCTAGCGACGAGGACAGCCAGTCCGAGAGGCGATCGAGAATGCCGGGGGCTCGAACCGGCTTGGGCTGGCGCGCGCTGCGCTCCGCTGAGGATCGCTCTGCGGCCGTACTCTCGGCAGCGGCGCGCTCCGCGGCTGTGCTCTCGGAAGCGGCCCGCGCTGCCGCCGCGTGCTCGGCTTGCAGCGCCTGCACGGTGCGCTCCCAACCGGGCAGCACCGGCATGGCCGCGACCTTGGCTTGCAGCTTGGCGTGCAAAGCAAGATCCCAGTCGAGCTGGGCCTGGCGGGCGGGATGCTCGCGCAGGAATTTGTCCAGCAGGTCGCGCTCGTCGGCGCTCAGGGCGTTGCTGGCGGCCTTGCGCGAGAGCTCGTCGAATTGCAGGTTCATTGCAGCACCGCCTCACGCTCGCGTGCGAGCAGCGCGGCCAGGCAGGCCTGGACTTTCTTGCGCGCATAAAACAGGCGCGTGCCCACGGTTTCCTTCTTCAAGCTCATCTGCGCGCCGATCTCTTCGAGCGTCCAGCCTTCGTAATAGGCCAGGTGAACACATTCGCGCTGCTCGGCGGGCAGCAGCACGAGGCACTCGCGCACTCCTTCGCTGCGCTGGCGCATGGCCGCCACGTCGTCGGGGCCGGTCTCGTCGACGAGCAGGTTCTCGTCGAGCGCGTCGACATCCTCGGCCTCGGCCTCGGGCCGGCGCTGGCGCAGCCGCTCGAGCATCTTGAAGCGGGCCACGCCGAGCAGCCAGGTTGAAAAGGCCGACTCGCCGCGAAAACTTTCCGGCGTTCTCCAGACATGGAGCAGGGTGTCGGACACAACTTCCTCGGCCAGCGATTCCTGTTGAAAACGGTGCACGAGGAAGGCAAAGACGCGGCGCGCGAAGTGCTCGTAGAGCGCGCGAAACGCGGCTTCGTCGCGCTGCGAAACACGCTTGAGCAGGGCTTCGATCTCGGCCACGTTGAGCTTTTGCATCCTCAATGACTCACTGAGTGGCGTTGGCGCGGATTTGAATTCGATTCGGGTGGCGGAGCGCGCTGGCAGTGTACGGCGGGGTCTGCGCCCGCGCGCCCTGCCGCCGGGGCCGCGACCGTGACCGCGACCGCGACCGCAGCGACGCCAGCCGGCGGGGCGCTCGATTGAAACGAAATCCAGCCGCCGGCCACCCATTGCGGCACCCCCAACCTTCAGGAGCCCGCATGAAATCCAGCCTCAACACCATCGCCCTCGCCAGCGGCGTCGCTCTGGCCGCCGGCCTCGCCGCCGCCCCGGCCAGCGCCCAAGAGATCCCTATCGACGCCAGCCGGGTGGTTCGCCCGATCGTCGGCGACACCAACAACTACCGCAGCAGCCTGGGCGCGCTGCCGCTGGTGCAAAGCGTTGCGCTGGCGCAGGCGGCGCAGCGCTACGCCGATTTCCTGGCCAGCACCAACCAGATGGGCCACAACGCCGACGGCAGCAACCCAGCGGCAAGAGTTGTGGCGACCAACGCCTACAAGCCCTGCTTCGCCTCCGAGAACGTGTTCCAGATCTGGGCGCAACCGAACGTGCCGACGCCGCCGACGGTGGTGAGCGCGGCGATGCAGGCCTGGAAAAACTCGCCCGGCCACGATGCCAACTTGCGCGATCCGCGCGCCAAACACATCGGCGTCGGCGTTGCGGCCTGGACCCACGCGGGGCGCCACTACTACAAGGTGGTGCAGGTGTTCGGCGACGACTGCGGCACGTCGAACGCCGGCGCCGGCGCGGTGATTCCGCCGTTCTCCTCGGACATCTTCGTCCCCGGCCGGCGCGGCGGTGCCGACGCCATTCGGCTGAACAGCGCGTTGTTCTGCAAGACGGGATTTGTCTGGCGCGTGGCACGGCCCACCGACCTGGTTTGCGTGACGCCGGCATCGCGCCGCCGTGTCGGCGGCGAGAACCGCAGCGCAGCGTCGCATGTGCAGCCGGGTGGCGGCTTCTACGGGCCCAACACCTGCATCGCGGGCTACGCGTGGCGCGAAGCCTTTTACGGCGACCTGGTGTGTGTCGACCCCAGCGTGCGCGCGCTGGTCCGCGAGGAAAACCTGCTGCATGGCTCGCGTGTGCAGTTGCGCGCGGGAGCTTGAAACGAATCGCCCGCCATCGTCACTCAGGGCGTCTGGATCGCATTCGCAAGGCTCAGCCGGGAACACGCGGCCCCGCCCGGGAACTTCTCAACCTCAAACTTTTGCAAAGGCACGATCATGAAAACAGATTCCAAGACCTACACCCTGGTGAGCGCGCTCGCCCTGGCCGCCGCGCTCGGCACGCCGGAGATGGCGAACGCCCAGGCCGCCTGCGCGCAGTGGGACCTCAGCCAGGGCTGGTACGCGATGCAAGGCGAGTACAGCGTGCAGTTCCGGCTGCGCCAGCAGCGCGGCCAGCTCGAAGGCCGCGCCTCGTACAGCCAGCGCAGCCACGAGACGCGTTGGATTCTGTTTATTCCGACAACGCCCTTCGCCGCAGTGATCGAGGGCGCCGTCTCCGGGACGGTGGAAGGCAGCCAGTTCGAAGTCGAAACCGCTTGGGGCGGCCTTTACGTCGGCACGATCGACGCCACCGGCCGCATCGACGGCACCACCTACGACAAGCGCAATTCGAGGTACAGCGCACGCTGGTTCAGCGACCGCCGCATGAACTGCCTGGTGCGCGTGGCGCCTCCCGCCGCCGAGCCGGCAGCGGCTGCCGTGCCGGCCCCGCTGCCGCCGCTGGACAACGGCAACACAGGCGCGCTCAGCTCGCGCCGCGGCTCGCTTTCGGCGGCTTCGATCTTTGGCGACCTGCCCCGCAGAGCGCCTGTGCCTGCGCCTGCGACCGCGCCCTTGCCGGTAGTGGCTCCTGCGCCGCCACCCGCACCGGCGCCGGCCGCCTCGCCGATCCCCGCCAACGGTTTCGGCACCACCTGCAAAACCGGCTATGTACGCCGCGGCGCGCGAGCCACCGACCTGGTCTGCGTGACGCCGGCTTCGCACGCCCGCGTCGTGGTCGAGAACCGCAGCAGGGCAGCGCGTGTTCAGCCCGGCGGCGGCTACTACGGCCCCAACACCTGCCGCGCCGGGTTCGTCTGGCGCGAAGCCTTCGTCGGCGACTTGGTCTGCGTGGTGCCCGCGGTGCGCAGCTTTGTTGCCCAGGAAAACCAGCTCGCGTCCAGCCGCGCCACCGTCACGAGGAAGTCGTGAAGCACGCACCGCCCTCCTGCTCTTCTGTGCCTTCGCGCCGAGTGCGCCGGCCATGATCGCGCCGCCCACCGCCACGCGCGACCGCCCGGCGCCGTCGCCCGGTGAGCAAGACCGGTCCGGTCGCCCGGTGAGCAAGACCGGCCTGGCCAAGTCTTGCGCACCCACCGTTTGCACACCATGATCGCGACAGCCAGACAATGCAGCAAGGTGCAATCGGATCATGACGGCGCGGCGGCAATTCTTGCAGCGGACGCTGGCGCTCACCCTGGCCGGCGTGCCGCTGGGGGCGCTGTCCACGGTGGTGCCGAGCAAACCCGGCCGCACGGCGCTGGTGATCGGCAACGAGCGCTACCGGCACAACCCGCTGGCAAGCGCCGCCAACGATGCGCGCGGGATGGCGGGCCTGCTGACCCAAGCGGGCTTCGCGGTCGAACTGAAACTCAACGCCACGCTGGCGCAAATGACCGCCGGTATCCATGCGCTGGGCCAGGCGGCGGCCGGCCGCGACGTGGGTACCGCGCTTTTCTTCTACGCGGGCCATGCCGCGCAACTCGACTGGCACAACTACCTGCTGCCGGTCGACGGCGACGTCGAATCCGCTGGCGACATTCGCAAACAATGTGTCGACCTGGGCCTGCTGCTCGGCAGGCTGCGGCGAGCCAAGGGCAGGACGGCGCTGATCATCCTCGACGCCTGCCGCGACGACCCCTTCGGCGCGCGTTTTCGGCCGTCGCAAAAGGGCATGAGCCAGTACGACGCGCCGCCCGGCACACTGCTGGCTTACGCCACCGCGCCGGGCAGCGTGGCGCTGGAACTGGCGGGCAGCGCCTACGGCCTGTACACCGAGCACCTGCTGCGGGAACTGGCGGTCAAGGGCGTGCGCCTGGAGGACGCGCTGAAAAAGGTGCGCCTGAACGTGCGCCTGGCCTCCAACGAAAAGCAGGTGCCGTGGGAGTCGACCTCGCTGGAAAGCGACGTCGTCCTGTTTCCGATGCCGGCACTTTCCGAAGCGGAAATCGAGCGCCAGTTGCGTGAAGAGCTCGATACCTGGAGCCGCATCAAGGCCTCGCCGAACCCGGCCGACTGGATCGGCTACCTGAGGCGTTACCCGAACGGCAAGTTCGCCGAAGCCGCCCAGGTGCGCATGCGCCGCCTGCTTGCGCCCGCGGTGCCGGCCGCGCCGGCTTCGGCGCCGCCGTCTGCGCCTACACCCGCGCCCAAACCGGTGCCCGCCTCCGCCCCCGCCGCCATGTCAAAAACCGACAAGGCGCCGGCCCTGTTGCTTGGGCCGCGACTACCAGTGCCGGCCCGGTTCAAGGGCTCGGGCAATCCCAACTCGGCGGGAACCTATGCCTTCCGGCCGGTCTGGACCGCCGGCGACGAATACAGCTTCCACGAACTCGACCTGTACAGCGGCGTGGTGACGCGCCAGTACAAGGTGGTGGTCCGGCGCGTGGACATCGCCAACAACCGCGTCGAATTCAACGACGGCTCGGTGCGCGACCTGATGGCCGGGACGCTGAGCGAAAGCTCGCGGCGCCACTACAACCTGCCGGTGCAGATCAACCCCGCCGAGCTGCAGGTCGGCCGCAAATGGAGTACACGCTTCGAGCAAACCGGCCTCGACCCGGGCAGCGGCGGCTACGACTTTCGCATCACGGTGCGGGAGGTGGTGAAGGTGCCGGCGGGCGAGTTTTCGGCGTTCCGGATCGAAGGCCAAGGCTCGTTCATGGGGCGCGCTATCCGCTTGACGCGATGGGTGGTGCCCGGCATCAACTTCGAGGTTCGCCGCGAAATCCGCCAGTCGATTTCGGCGCGGGTGCTGGTTTCGGCCCGGCAGGCGGTGTCGGCCTGAAGAGGCTGAGAGTCCTTCGATCGTGCCCGCTCATTCCTCCAAAACGCGCCCGCCCTGAAGATGCGAACCCGTATCAGGACCGAGCGCCTGGCCACCGTCGTTCGCAGGCCGCTGGCTTGTCCGCGTCCGCCCCCGCTGGCCTGGAGCCGAGCTCCTCAGGGGCTGTCGGACGCGGGGCTGCATTGACTTCACCGCTGCTGGTGCTCGCCGCGGTATTCGTGGCGCATCTGCTGGCCACCCTCAGCCCCGGCCCGAATGTGCTGCTGGTGATGCACACCGCGCTGCAACACGGCCGCCGTGCCGGGGTGTTGGCCGGGCTAGGCATCGCCACCGGCGCGGCGCTTTGGTGCGCCGCGGTGCTGCTCGGTTTGAGCCTGTTGCTCGAACGCTTCGAGGCCTTGTCGATGGTGCTGCGGGTGGCCGGTGCGGCTTACCTCATCTGGCTCGGCCTGTGCTTGTGGCAAGGCGCCCGGGGCGACGCGTTCGGCGCCGCTCCGGCCTTGTCGCGGGGCGGCGCCCAGGCCTTCACCCGCGGGCTGCTCACCAACCTGAGCAACCCCAAGGCGCTGCTGTTCTACGGCAGCATCTTTGCCGCGCTGCTCGCGCCCGGCCTGCCGCTGTGGCTGCGCCTGGCCGCGGTGGCGGTCGTGGTGGCCGACTCGGCGGCCTGGCATGTGGCGCTGGCCTGGTATTTTTCGACCGCGGGTGCGCGCGAGATCTACCGGCGCGCCAAGCCGGCGATCGACCGCAGCGCCGCGCTGGCGCTCGCGGCGCTCGGTTTGTGGCTGGCGCTGTCGGGTTGAGCAATCTGGAGCCCCAGCAGGCTGCGTGGCCTCCAGATCGCACAGCGCGGTGCCCAACCGGGCAGGCAGCTCGCGCACAATGCCCCATGACCACCGACTTCACCCTCGACCCGCCGAGCGACAAGAAGGCGCTGCGCCGCCAGCTCCAGTTGGAGCGCCAGAACATGACGGACCGCTTGCAGCGCGCCGAGCATCTACAGCAGGTGCTGCGGGTCTGGCTGGTGCAGCGCGAGGAGAACACGATCGGCGCCTACTGGCCGATCAAGGGTGAGTTCGACGCCCTGCCGGCGCTGTTCCGCTGGAGCGAGGGCGACGACAAACGCGGGCGCATGCGGCGCATCGGGCTGCCGGTGACCAACCGCGAGACGCGGCACCTGCGCTTTCATGTCTGGTACCCGGGCTGCCCGATGGAAGAGGACGCCCACGGCATCCCGAAGCCCAAGGACACCGACGAGTTCGAGCCGCAGTTGTTGCTGGTGCCCTGCGTCGGCTTCGGCCCTGGCGGTTTGCGCCTGGGTTATGGCGGCGGCTTCTACGACAGCACGCTGGTCGACCTGAAACCGCGGCCGTTCACAGTGGGCATCGGCTACGCCCACGGCTTCGTGCCGTGGCTGAAGGCCGAGCCGCATGACGTGCCGCTGGACGCGGTGCTGACCGAGGACGGGGTGGCCTGGCAGCGCGAGTGAGCGGGTTTGATTCGCGGCAGGCGCCCTGCCCAGACCACGAGTTGCGGCGATCCTCTGCACGCGCCGCATTGGGCTTCTACAAGCTCAGCCCGAACGGTTCCGGTTTGGCTGTCGCGGGCCGGCATTGACGCGCGAGGATCAGCCCAGGCCCAGGCCCAGGCGACGGCACAGCTCCACCGTCAGCCCCGACTGATTCATCGTGTAGAAGTGAATGCCGGGCGCGCCGCCGGCGACCAGCCGCTCGCAGAGCTGCACCACCACGTCGAGGCCGAAGGCGCGGATCGACGCCGCGTCGTCCATGACCCCTTCCATCTTCAGCGCGATCCAGCGCGGGATTTCAATGCCGTCGCGCTGCGCGAACTGGGCGATCTTCGCGTAGTTGTGGAAGGGCATGATGCCCGGCACCACCGGCACCTGGGCACCGAGCTTCGTCGTCTCCTCGACAAAATGAAAGTAGGCCTCGGGGTTGAAGAAAAACTGGGTGATCGCCGAGGACGCGCCCGCGTTCACCTTGTCCACGTAGTGCCGCAGGTCGCGCGCCGCATAACGCTGGCCGGGGTGGTACTCGGGGTAGGCGGCGACTTCGATGTGCCAGTCGGTGCCTTGGGACTCGCGAATGAAGCGCACCAGTTCCGCCGCGTAGCGGAATTCGCCGGTGCTCGCGGTGCCGCTCGGCAGGTCGCCGCGCAGGGCCACGATGCGGCGGATGTTCTGCGCCCGGTAGGTGGCGAGCGTTTCGGCCAGGCCGGCGCGGGTGGAGCCGACGCAGGAGATGTGCGGCGCGGCTTCATAACCCGCGCTCGCAATCGCCTGCACCGTCTTCAATGTCTTCTCGCGGGTGGAGCCGCCGGCGCCGTAGGTGACGCTGAAAAATTGTGGCTTCATCGCGCCGAGTTCCTGCACCACGGCCTTGAGTTTTTCATCGCCCACCGGGGTGTTGGGCGGAAAAAATTCGAAGCTGATCGGCACGCGGCGCGAAGGCGCTTCGGTTGACGTTCGAACTTTGCTGCTGGCGTTCATCGCGCCTCTCCTCCTCGGGGCTCGGGCGCCGCGTTCGCCGCGTGCGCCCAGACAAAAAACTCTGTGTTGCCGTCGCCACCGGCGACGGCGCTGGCGAAGTAGTCGCGCACCGGTAGGTCGTGCCACGCGCAGGCCGCGACGGTCTGCTCGCGCACCAGCGCGTGCGCGGCCGCGTCCTTCACGATGCCGCCCTTGCCGATCTGCGCGGGCTGCAATTCGAACTGCGGTTTCACCAGCAGCAGCAGGTCGGCGCCGCGCCCGAGCAGCGGGGCCAGCGCGGGCAGCACCAGGCGCAGCGAGATGAACGACAGGTCGCCGACGATCAGGCCGAAGGCGGCGAGGAAGCCGTCGCCGGGGCCCTGGCGCGGCGGCGTGCGAGCGCTGTCCCCGGCGATGCGCCCGACCAGCTCGGCGGCGTTGAGGTGGCGTGCGTTCACGCCTTCGAGCGCGGTGACGCGGGGGTCGGCACGCAGGCGCGGGTTGAGCTGGCCGTGGCCGACATCCACGCCCACCACATGCGCAGCGCCGCGCGCGAGCAGCACGTCGGTGAAGCCGCCGGTGCTCTGGCCGACATCGAGGCAGACACGGCCGGCCAGGTCGATGCCGGTGTGCACCAGCGCGGCGTCGAGCTTCAAGCCGCCGCGCGAAACCCAGCGCAGTTCGGCGTTGTCGGTGATCTCGATCTCGCAGCGCTCGGGCAGGTCCTCACCGGCCTTGCGCGGCACCGCCCAGCGGCTGGTTTGCACCGGCGTGGTCGGCGCACTGCGCCAGCGCACCGCGCCCCGCTCGATCAGCCGCTGTGCGGCCGAACGTGTGGGCGCGAGGCCGCGCGCCACGAGCAGGTGGTCGGCGCGGCTCATCAGGCGACCTCCGTGCCGCAAACGCCGGTATTCGCCTTTCGGGCGGCCGGCAGGCTCATCAGGCAACCTCGTGCTTCGCACTGCGGAATTCGCCTTTCGGGCGGCCGGGCAGGCTCATGGCGCCGGCGTGCCCTTGGCGTAGGGCCCGAGCGCGGCGGCGATGAAGCGGTTGGCGTTGGCCTCGAGGCCGAGCCGTTCGCTGCGCCGCACCACCGACGCGGCCAGCCAGGGCAGCTCCAGCGGCCGCCCCGCTTCCAGGTCGTGCAGCATCGAGGCCTTCATGCCCGCGGGCATGCTGTCCACCGTGGCCAGCTGGCGCTCGACGAAGTCCTCGGGCAGCGCCTGGCCCTCCGCGCGCGCCAGCACCGCCACCTCGTTCATCACTTGCTGCAGCAGGCGGCGCAACTCGGGGTCGGCGCGGGTCACGCCAACGGCCAAGCGCGTCAGCCCGGTGAGGCTGGACAGGCCGACCAGCAGCACGAACTTTTCCCAGATGGCGCGGCGCACATCGTCCTGCCATTCGGCCTCGATGCCGGCGTGCTGGCATGCCGCGAGAAAAGCGCGCAGCGCCGGCTCCTGCGCCGGATGCAACGCGCCGAAGCGCAGGCGCGCAAAGCTGCCGCCATGTTCGATCAGCCCCGGCTCGGCGATCTTCACGCCGATGTAGGCGGCACCCAGCGCCACCGCTTCGGCGCCGACATGCACGCCGAGCATCTCGGCCACGTCGACGCCGTTTTGCAGCGGCAGCACCACGGTGCCGGTGCGCATCACCGGCGCGAGCTGCTCCGCGGCCGCCTCGACATCGGGCAGCTTGACGGTGAACAGTACCAGGTCGGCGGTGCCGAGCACGGCGGGGTTGTCCGAGATCGCGTCCGGGTGCACCAGCGCGTCGCCGAGCGGGCTGTGCACCCGCAGGCCGCTGTCGCGGATCGCCTGGGCATGCCGGCCGCGCGCCACGAAGGACACACGCTCGCCGGCTTGCACCAGCCGCGCCCCGAAATAGCCGCCGATGCCGCCGGCGCCAACGATCACGATGTGCATGCGGACCTCCAGTGCGCCGTCCGGCGCCGCGTTCAGTATCGGGCGACCCGGGCAACGCCGGGCCCCCCCAGTTTCCTTGCTCCCCCTTGGGAGGCGGACGCCGCCGGGCGGTGTCCTTGGGGGCGATCAAGGAAACGCCGGGCCGCCCCCAGTTTCCTTGCTCCCCCTTGGGGGGGCGGACGCCGCCGGGCGGTGTCCTTGGGGGCGATCAAGGAAACGCCGGGCCGCCCCCAGTTTCCTTGCTCCCCCTTGGGGGGGCGGACGCCGCCGGGCGGCGTCCTTGGGGGCGATCAATACCGGTAGGTGTCGGGCTTGTACGGCCCGGACTTACTCACCCCGATGTAGGCCGCCTGCTCGTCGCTCAGTTCGGTGAGCACTGCGCCCACTTTTTTCAGGTGCAGGCGCGCCACCTTTTCGTCGAGGTGCTTGGGCAGCACGTAGACCTTGCCGACCTCGTAGCTCGTGCTCTTGGTGAACAGCTCGATCTGCGCGATGGTCTGGTTGGCGAAGCTCGAGCTCATCACGAAGCTCGGGTGGCCGGTGCCGCAGCCCAGGTTCACCAAGCGTCCCTTGGCCAGCAGGATGATCTTTTTCCCGTCGGGGAAGATCACATGGTCGACCTGCGGCTTGATTTCTTCCCACTCGCACTTCTCGAGCGCGGCGACATCGATCTCGTTGTCGAAGTGGCCGATGTTGCAGACGATCGCCTGGTCCTTCATCGAGGCCATTTGCGAGTAGCTCAGCACGTTCTTGTTGCCGGTGGCAGTGACGAAGATGTCGGCCTTGTCGGCCGCGTAGTCCATCGTCACCACCTTGTAGCCTTCCATCGCGGCTTGCAGGGCGTTGATCGGGTCGATCTCGGTGACCCACACCTGCGCCGAGAGCGCTCGCAGCGCCTGCGCCGAGCCCTTGCCGACGTCGCCATAACCGGCGACGCAGGCCACCTTGCCGGCGACCATCACGTCGGTGGCGCGCTTGATCGCGTCGACCAGGCTTTCGCGGCAGCCGTAGAGGTTGTCGAACTTGCTCTTGGTGACCGAGTCGTTGACGTTGATCGCGCGGAACAGCAGCGTGCCCTTGGCGCTCATCTCGTTCAAGCGGTGCACGCCGGTGGTGGTTTCTTCGGTGACGCCAATGATCTGCGCACCCTTGCGGCTGTACCAGGTGGGGTCCTGCGCCAGCTTGGCCTTGATCGCGGCGAAGAGGCAGGTTTCTTCTTCGCTGGTCGGCTTGGCGATCAGCGACGCATCGGTCTCGGCGCGGCGGCCCAGGTGCATCAGCAGCGTGGCGTCGCCGCCGTCGTCGAGGATCATGTTCGGGCCTTCGCCGTCCTGCCCTTTGGCGCCGAGCTCGAAGATGCGGTGCGCGTAGTCCCAGTAGTCGGCCAGCGTCTCGCCCTTGTAGGCGAACACCGGGGTGCCGACGCCGTTGTGTTCATTCGCGACGAGCGCCGCTGCGGCATGGTCCTGGGTCGAGAAGATGTTGCACGAGGCCCAGCGTACCTGTGCGCCAAGTGCTTGCAGCGTTTCGACCAAGACCGCGGTCTGAATCGTCATGTGCAGGCTGCCGGTGATGCGCGCGCCTTTCAGCGGTTTGCTGGCGGCAAACTCTTCGCGGATTGCCATCAGACCGGGCATCTCGGTCTCGGCAATCCTGATTTCCTTGCGACCCCAGGCGGCGAGGCCCATGTCGGCGACCACATGGTCCCGGGCGGGTTTGAGAACGGCGTTCATGTCAGGCTCCTTAAGCGGTGGAACCCGCAGCGCGGACAACTGGCCTGAGTGGTGTTTTCATCTCACCCTCGGACAGTGGGCCCGGTGCGGGTGAGCGCGGTTGCATCAAGGTTCCGAGCCTGGCCCCGGTGCCACGTTCGGACGGGGTTGCAACGCTCCTCGGAAGGCCGGCATTGTAGCGGGACTGAGGCCTTCAGAGGCTGCGCAGCGGCGAAGTCCCGAGGGATGCCCGCGGACGCGGCAGCGGTGGATCCAGCGCGGGCAGATCTCGGGCGCGTCAGCGCCCGCCGCGCAGCCCCGCCACGCCCTGCGTCGCCGCTTCCAGCGCCTGCTCGACGACCTGCTGCTTCCACACCTCGGTGTCGGTGTAGAACGCGTCGCGCACCTGGCGCTTGATGGCATCGTGCTGGGCCGCGCCGGCTTCGGGGTGGTTCTCCAGCCACTGGTCGGCGCGCAGGGCGTCCATCACGGCCATCACCGGCACCGTGCCGTACTCCAGCGCGATGCCGGTGAACTCGGCCTGCGGGCATTCTTCGTACGCGGCGAGCCAGATCATGCCGGTGAGCTTGGCCGAGCTCGAGCTGCCGTCGTAGATCGAGGTCACCCTGTCGCCCCACCAGGCACGCGCGCGGGCCACGGTTGCCGCGTCGTCCTTGCCGGCGTAGATGCGCTCGCCGTGGCCGCTGGGACCCAGGCCGGTGTGCAGGTCGATCCAGCCGAGCCGGGCGCAGGCCCGGGCCTCGTCGCGCAGCACCTGGCGCAGCGTGAGCTGGCTCCAGGTCGGGTTCACGCCGCCGTAAAACAGGCCTTGGGGATGTTGGTGCTGGCCCGCGGTGATCGCCGACTGCAAGGCCCGCTCGCCGCGCTGCGCGATGTACTCCGCGACCTGTGCCACCACTTCGGCCGAGGGCGGCCAGGTGGGCGGCACCACCAGGTGCGCAATTTCGTCGTAGGCCGGGTTCTCGGGCAGCGGCGCCGAAAAATCCTGCAGGTTGCGGTTCAGGTCGACGTTTTCTTGCGTGGTGCGCCGCCACCATGAGAAGCCATAGGGGTTGAGCCCGTGCACGAGAACCACCGCGACACCCGCGTCGCGCGCCGCGCGCCGAAAGCCCGCGTCGCCAAGCAGCGCGATCTGCGCGCCCGAGCCGCAATACCCCTCGACGCCGTGGCAGGCGCTGGTGATCAGCAGCACCCCGGCCGCGTCGGCCGGGCCGTCGCGCGCCACGTCCATCGCCAGCGCCTCGCCGTCGCGCCCGAGCATCGGGTGCGCATGGCTGTGCACATCCAGGCCGGCCGCGTCGCATGCGGCCAGGAACTTCGCACGCGCTTCGGCGTAGGTTTGCGAGAAGTGTTGCGCGGCGCCGGTCGTGGCGTCCGTTACGGCAGGCGTCATCAGCGCTGCGGCTGCGCCAGCCAGGCCTCGGCCAGCCGCACCCACATCGTGCCGCCGAGCGGGATCAGGTCGTCGTTGAAGTCGTAGCTCGGGTTGTGCAGCATGCAGGGCCCGAGGCCGTGGCCACCTTCGCGGTGGGCGCCGTCGCCGTTGCCGATCATGAAATAGCAACCGGGTTTCTCGAGCAGGAAGTAGCTGAAGTCCTCGGCGCCCATGGTCGGCTCGAATTCCTGCACGTTGGCTGCCCCCACCATCTCGGTGGCCACGCCGCGGAAGAACTCGGTCTCGGCCTCGTGGTTGATCGTCGGCGGGTAGTTGCGGTGGAACTCGAACTCGCACTCGGCACCGAACGCGGCGCAGGTGTGCTCGGCAATCTCCTGCATGCGGCGTTCGATCAGGTCGAGCACTTCAAGCGTGAAGGTGCGCACCGTGCCCTGGAGCTCGCAGGCGTCAGGGACCACGTTGGTGGCTTCGCCGGCATGGATCATGGTGACCGAAATCACACCGGCGTCGATCGGCCGCTTGTTGCGCGTGATGATGGTCTGGAAGCCCTGCACCATCTGGCACGCGATCGGCACCGGGTCGCAGCCGTTGTGCGGCAGCGCGGCGTGGCTGCCCTTGCCGCGGATCGTGATCTTGAACTCGTTGCTCGACGCGAAGCAGGGCCCGCTGCGCACCGCGAACTGCCCCACCGCCATGCCCGGCCAGTTGTGCGCGCCGAACATCGCCTCCATCGGGAACTTGTCGAACAGGCCGTCCTTGATCATCTCGCGCGCGCCGCCGCCGCCTTCTTCGGCCGGCTGGAACACCAGGTAGACGGTGCCGTCGAAGTTGCGGTGTTTGGAGAGGTGCTTGGCCGCCGCGAGCAGCATCGCGGTGTGGCCGTCATGGCCGCAGGCGTGCATCTTGCCGGCGTGCTGGCTCGTGTGCGCGAACTTGTTGTGCTCGGTCATCGGCAGCGCGTCGATGTCGGCACGCAGGCCGACCGCACGGTTCGAGGTGCCGTTCTTGACGATGCCGACGACGCCGGTGGTTCCCATGCCGCGGTGCACCGGGATGCCCCAGTCGGTGAGGGCCTTGGCGATCAAGTCGCTGGTGCGCTTTTCCTCGAAGCAGAGTTCGGGGTGGGCGTGGATGTCGCGGCGCAGCGTGGTGATCGTGGCGGCGTCGGCGAGGATGGATTCGATGGCGTTCATGCGGGCCTCCGGTACGGCAAGGCAACCATCTTATGCCGCGCGGCGGCAGCGCTTTGCTGCGGCGCAAAACGACCGCGGTGGCCGCCTGGCGCAGGCCGCTCTCTCAGCCGGACTCAGTGCCGCACGCGGCCCTCGGCGGTGAACACGGTCAGGTCGACATACTTCGACGCGGTGTGCTTCTGCGCGCTGAAGTCGACGAAGAAGCCGCCGAGGTTGTGGTCGTTGAGCGACTCCAGGCCGGCAATCAAGCTCTCCGGCGTCGGGTTGCTGCCGGCACGCTTCAAACCTTCGAGCATCGTTTTCGCGGCGACAAAGCCTTCCATGCTGCTGTAGTTGGGGTCGAACTTGTCGCCGAACTTCTCCTTGCCCGCGGCGAGAAACTCGCCGGCCAGCGGCGACATCGGCTGGAACGGGAAGGGCATCACCTGGCTCACTGCCACGCCGCGGGCGTCGCCGCCGAGTTCCTTGGCCAGCGCCGCGGTGCCGACGAAGGAGACGTTGTAGAAGGTGCCGCCGAAGCCGGCCTTGCGCGCAGCGCGGATCATCGCGGCGCAGGATTTGTAGGCGCTGATCTGCACGATCGCGTCGGGCTTGGCCGCCAGCAGCGACTTGACCGCCGCGTCGACTTCGACCGTGTTGCGCTCCACCGTGCCCAGGCCCGCCGGCTCCAGCCCCAGCGGCTTGAGCGCGCGTACCACACCGTCCAGGCCGGCCTTGCCATAGCTGTCGTTCTGGTAGAAAACCCCGACGCGCTTGATGCCCATCGAGGTGAGCTGCTTGACGATCTCCGCGGTCTCGTCGAAGTAGGACGCACGCACGTGGAAGGCGTAGCGGTTGAACGGATCGCGCAGCGCCTGTGCGCCGGTGAAGGGCGCGATGAAGGGTGTCTTGGCCGCGGTGGCCAGCGGCAGCGCGGCCAGGCTGGTCGGCGTGCCGATGTAGCCGAAGAGTGCAAAGACGCCGCCGTCGATGAACTTCTTGGTGTTGGCGGCGCAGCGCTCGGGCTCGTAGCCGTCGTCCAGGCTTTGCAGCTCGACCTGCCGGCCGGCCACGCCACCACGTGCGTTGGTGCGGTCGAACAGCAGCGAAGCGCCGATCCTGAATTCCTCGCCGAGCGCGCTGGCCGGGCCGCTGAGCGCGGCCGACTGGCCGAGCACAATGCTGCGCTGGCCCTGGGCCCACACCGGCAAGGCGATGGCTGATCCAGCGGCGGCGAACTGCCGCAACACGTCACGACGTTTCATGGTGATCTCCAACGATGTCCGCCGTTGCAGCCGCGGCTCGGAGGTCGGTGCGGCGCGATCTGGCTGGCGGTGATCGGCAGGATAGGCCCGTTGCGCAGAAGCCTCAAGCCTGGTGCGGGGCTGCGTCGCCACGAAGATCGAAGGCCTGTGCAATAGTGCGCCCATGAGTGATGCAAGCCCAGTCTCCCGGCTCGCGAACCGGCCTGCAAGTGGGTCCTCGAACGGGCTGGCGAGCACGCCGGAAGGCGGCCCGCGTACGGTGCACGCCGCCTGCCCGCACGACTGCCCCGACACCTGCGCGATGCTGGTCACGGTGGAACAGGGGCGCGTCACCCGCATCACCGGCGACCCGGACCACGCACCCACCGGCGGCGCGCTGTGCACCAAGGTTTCGCGTTATGCCGAGCGCAGCTACCACCCCGAACGTGTGCTGCATCCGCTCAAGCGTGTCGGCCCCAAGGGCGCGGGTCGGTTCGTGCGGGCGAGCTGGGACGAGGCCTTGAACGACATCGCCGCGCGACTGAAGGCGATCGCCGCGCGCGACCCCGAGGCCATCCTGCCTTACAGCTACGCGGGCACCATGGGCCAGGTGCAGGGCGAAGGCATGGCCGCGCGTTTTTTCCACAAGCTCGGCGCCTCGCGGCTGGACCGCACCATCTGCTCGATGGCCGGCGGCGACGCCTTGATCGCCACCTACGGCGCCAAAGTGGGCATGCATGTCGAACATTTCACCGAGGCGAAGTTGATCCTCATCTGGGGCAGCAACTCGATCGCGTCGAACCTGCACTTCTGGACCCTGGCGCAGCAGGCCAAACGCGACGGCGCGAAGCTCTGGTGCATCGACCCGCGACGCACCGCGACGGCCGAAAAATGCCATCGCCACCTGGCGCTGCGGCCGGGCACCGACGGCGCGCTGGCGCTGGCGCTGATGCACGAACTGCTCAGCCACGGGTGGCTGGACGAGGACTACATCAAGCGCCATGTCGACGGCTTCGCCGCGCTGCGCGAACGGGCGCTGGCCTGGCCGCCCGAGCGCGCGGCGCAGGTTTGCGGCGTGGCGGCCGAGGACATCCGCGAACTGGCGCGCGACTACGGCCAGACAAAACCCGCCGCGATCCGCCTCAACTACGGCATGCAGCGGGTGCGCGGCGGTGGCAGCGCGGCGCGCCTGATCGCTTTGCTGCCTTGCCTCACCGGCGCCTGGCGGCAGCGTGCCGGCGGGCTGCTGCTGTCCTCTTCCGGCTGGTTCAACCGCGTCAAGGACGAGGCCGCATTGCTGCGGCCCGACCTGCTGGGTGCAAGGCGCCCGCGCACCATCAACATGAGCACGATCGGCGACGACCTGCTGCGGGAGTCGAGCGCCGGGTTCGGCCCGAAGATCGAAGCGCTGATCGTCTACAACAGCAACCCGGTGGCGGTGGCGCCGCAAAGCGCGAAGGTGGTGGCCGGCTTCGAGCGCGAAGACCTGTTCACCGTGGTGCTCGAGCACTTTCTCACCGACACCGCGGACCATGCCGACTACGTGCTGCCGGCGACGACGCAGCTCGAGCACCTGGACATCCACACCAGCTACGGCCACACCGATGTGATGTTCAACCAGCCGGCGATTGCGCCGCTGGGCGAAGCCCGGCCGAACACACAGGTCTTTCGCGAACTGGCGCAGCGCCTGGGTTTCAGCGAAGCTTGCTTTAGCGACGACGACGAAACGCTAGCCCGCACCGCGATCCCCGGGGTCGACTTCGAGCGCCTGCGTGAGGTGGGTTGGGCCAAGCTGCCGCTGCCTGAAGCACCGTTTGCGCAAGGAGGCTTCCCGACACCGAACGGCAAGGCGCGTGTGGAAGGCGGCGGCCTGGGCGTGCCGGACTTCGTGCCGAACTACGAGAGCGTGTTGTCCACCCCCGAACTTGCCGCGCGCTACCCGCTGGCGATGATCTCGCCGCCGGCGCGCAACTTCCTCAACTCCAGCTTCGTCAACGTGAAGAGCTTGCGCGACATCGAAGGGGAGCCGCTGCTCGAAATCCACCCCGACGATGCCGCCGCGCGTGGCATTCAGAGTGGCGCGATGGTGAGCGTGTTCAACGACCGCGGCGAGTACCGCTGCCGCGCCGCGGTGAGCACCCGTGCCCGGCCGGGGGTGGTGAACGGCCTGGGCGTGTGGTGGCGCAAGCTCGGTTCCGCGGGGACCAACGTCAACCAGCTGACCCACCAGCGCCTCACCGACATCGGCCGGGCGCCGACGTTTTATGACTGCCTCGTCGAGGTCGCACCCTGGCCTAGAGGCTGAGAGTCTTTCGATCGTGCCCGCTCATCACGCACCCGCTCGTCGTTGCAAATGCTCGCCATGGCCCGCGCTATGGCTGTGCTTTGCGCCTAGATTGGGCACGCCCTGGTGCGCTGCTCGGACACGCTCGAAAAACTCTCAGTCTCTGATTCGCTGCACGGCCGGCCGGTTGAAACGAATCGGCGCGGGTCGCCACTCAGGGCTATCGAACAAGCTGCCCTGGAGCCCACCATGCTTAAACCCAACACCTCGCCGCGCGCGCGCACCGCGACGAAGGCTGCTCGCACCGCCCTGTTTCTTTTCGCGCTGGTGCTCGCCGCCTCCGTGCAGGCGCAGTCGCTGGACCCGCAGAACCCGGCTGGCCCGCTCGACCCCTATGCGCAGAACCCCTACGCCGGCACGGTGGTGCAGCGGCCCGGCACGCGCAGCCTCTTCGTCGGCACGCTCACGGCCTTGATTGCACAAGGCCTGGGCAGCGGCATCGGCAACGCGCTGTCGCAAGGGTTCGGTGGCTCGATCGCCAGGTGGTTCAGCGACGAACCGAATGCCGACCAGTCGATCGCGGGCCGGCCAGGGCCCTCCAGCCGCGACCAGGAAGGGCGCAGCGCGCTGCATGCAGGCGCCGCCTACGAGGTCCAGCACATCGGGCGCGACGGCAGCGCGACGGCGGTGGACCCGGCCCGCCATGTCTTCGCCACCGGAGACCGCTTCCAGGTCCTCTACCGCACGACATTGCCCGGCCGCGTGCAGGTCTTCAACGTCGACCCGCACGGCGGCGAGTCGCGCATCGACAGCATCGAACTCGCCGCCGGCCAGCTTGCGGCGCTGGGGCCGTACCAGTTCGTGGACACCAAGGGCAAGGAGACGCTGAAGCTGGTGCTCCAGCCGTGCAGCACGCCGACGCTGGCCGCGGCCACCCGCAGGATCCTCAAGACCGCCGCCGCGACCGCCACCCCCACCGCGGCCGCTCACGCGCTTCGCATCGGCGACTGCGGCGACGAGCGCACGCGCGGCATGCGCGCCAAGGCGCGTTCGATCCGCAAGACCACGATGGAGGGCACGACGGCGTTTGCGCTGGACGCCTTGTCGGACGACGAGATCGGCTCGGGCCTGGTGGCCGCACGCGAAATCAAGATCGGCCTGCTGCATCGATAGGCGCCGACGCAAGCGACCCGCCCGCCGCGACCGCGGAGGGCCGGCCGCGGCCGAGCACGAGGGTTGCGTCGACCGCCTCAACGATGGCGTTGCGGGGCCGGCGGGGCGATGAGGCCGCTCGCCCGCCCTCGAATCACCCCGCCTGCGACCCCCGGTGTGCCCACCCCGTGGTGCGCTTCTCGACCCAGGAAAACAGCTCGTACATCGCCATCGCCATCACGCCGATGGTGACCAGGCCGGCGAAGGCCAGCGGCATGCGCTGCTGGCTGCCGGCGGTTTGCATCAGGTAGCCGATGCCCGAATCGCCGGCGGTCATTTCGGCGAGCACGGTGCCGACGAAGGCGAGCGTGATCGCGATCTTCAGCGAGCCGTAGAAGTAGGGCATCGAGCGCGGCAGGCCGACCTTCACCAGCACGTCCCAGCGTTTGGCGCCGAGCACGCGCAGCACGTCTTCGAGCTCGGGTTCGAGCGTGGCCAGGCCGGTGGCGATGTTGACCGTGATCGGGAAGAAGCTGATCAGGAACGCGGTGAGGATGCCGGGCCCCAGGCCGATGCCGAACCAGACCACCAGGATCGGCACGATCGCCGCCTTGGGCACCGCGTTGAACGCGACCAGCAGCGGGAAGAGGGCGGTGTAGACGAGCCGCGAGCTGCCGACGAGGAAGCCGAGCAGCACGCCGACCACGATCGACAAGCCGAAGCCGAGCATCGTGACCCAGAAGGTTTTCCAGGCCGCTTCGAGCAGCGGGCCACTGAATTCGGCGAAGGAGACGCCGATCTGCCACGGGCTCGGGAAGATGAATTCGGGGATGCTGAAGGCCCAGCAGACAAACTGCCAGAGCAGCAGCACCGCCGCGAGCAGGATCAATGGCGACCAGCGCTCCGCGTTCTTGCCGATTCTCATATTCGCCCCCTAGACGCCTGGCGTCGTCCCCCCGGGGGGGAGCAGCCCGCCTTGAGGCGGCTCGGCGGCAGGCTCACGGCGCCACCACCGCCGCGGTTTTCCGCACCGCGCCGATATGCCCGCGCAGCTCATGCACGATGTCGGTGAACTTCGGCGTGTACGTGATCTCCAGGTCGCGCGGGCGCGGCAGATCGATCTCGCGCTTGACGACGAAGCGGCCCGGGCTCTTGCTCATCACGTACACCGTGTCGGCGAGAAACACACTCTCGCGCAGGTCGTGCGTGACCAGGATGACATTGAATTTCTGCGCCGCTTGCAAATCGCGCAGCGCGCACCAGAGCTCCTCGCGGGTGAAGGCGTCGAGCGCGCCGAAGGGCTCGTCGAGCAATAACATCTTGGGCTCGTGCACCAGCGCGCGGCAGATGCTCGCGCGCTGCTGCATGCCGCCGGAAAGCTGCCAGGGAAACTTGTCTTCGTAGCCGCCCAGGCCCACGCTCTGCAACAGCGCTCTCGCCTTGGCCTCGTACTCGCGGCGCCTGGCCTTGAAGTTCGAGCGGTAGGGCTCGACGATCTCCAGCGGCAGCAGCACGTTGTCCACCGTGGTGCGCCAGGGCAGCAGGCTCGGTGCCTGGAAGGCCATGCCGCTGATCTTCAAGGGGCCGGTCACCGGTTGGCCGTCGATGCGGACCGAGCCGCGGCTCGGCATCTTCAGCCCGGTGGTGAGCTTCATGAAGGTCGACTTGCCGCAACCCGACGGGCCGACGATCGCGATGAAGGCCCCTTGCTCGACTTGCAGCGAGATGTCTTCGACCGCGTACTTGCCTTCGCCGAGCAGCTCGTCGTTGTAGGCGAGCCAGACGTTCTGGAAGTCGACGAAAGGGGACATCTTGGAACCCTCCCCCTTGATGGGGAGGGCAGGGTGGGGGTGTGTGTTCGTTTTGGTGGCGGGGGTGGCGCTCCTCACCCCCACCCTAACCCTCCCCCGTCAAGGGGGAGGGAGTGAATCGGAACCCTTCCCCGTCAAGGGAGGGAGTCGATTCACTTCTTCGCCGGCGGCAGGATGTTCAGCTCCGCCTTCGAGGGCAGGTAGGCATCGGTCCACACCGCGCTCGCGTCGATGCGGGTCTTGGTGTTGAACGCGTCCGACACCTGCGAGGCCATCAGCGCCATGCGGCCGGGCACCGCCTGGCCGAAACCTTCGGCGCGGGCGTCGGGGCTGGCCACCACGCTGTCGATGGCCATGCGCAGGCGGCGCTTTTCCAGGTCCACATTGATGATGCCGTCGCGTGCCTTCACGTACTCGATCGCCGGGTCGGGGTTGGCCATCACCTCCTTGGCGCCCTTGGCGAACGCGGCCAGGAAAGCTTTCACCGCGGCCGGGTTCTCCTTGATCATCTTCGGCGTCGCGATGATGACGTTGCCATACAGCTTCACGCCATGTGCCGGGAAGGGCAGCACCACGATGTCCTCGGCTTTCACGCCGCGCGCTTCCAGGTTGAGCAGCGAGGTGAACGAGAAGCCGGTGATGGCTTCGATGTCGCCGCGCACCAGCATGGTTTCGCGCAGCGGCGGGTCCATGCTGGTCCACTGCACACCGGAGATGTTGTTGGCCTTGGCAAAGATCGGGAAGGCCTTGCGCCCGGCGTCGAAGCCGGGCGCGCCGAGCTTCTTGCCGTTGAGGTCGCTCGGCTTGGTGATGCCGCTCTTCTTCAGCGCCAGCACCGCGGCCGGCGTGTTGTTGTAGACCATCATCACCGCCACCGGCTTGTTCGGCGCGTCGGGGTTGTTGGCCACGAACTCCATCAGCGCGGCCATGTCGGCGAATCCCATGTCGTAGGTGCCCGAGGCGACGCGTGTCACGGTGCCGCCCGAGCCGTTGCCGGCGTCGATGGTCACGTCCAGCCCGGCGGCTTTGTAGTAGCCCTTGGCCTGCGATGCGAGGAACAGCGCGGCCGGGCCTTCGAAGCGCCAGTCGAGCTGGAACTTGATCGGGGTTTGTGCGAACGCGGGGGCGCTGGCGAGTGACGTGACAAGCGCGGCGGCGAGTGCGGCAGAACAAACAAGCGCGGCGCGGCGCGTGAAGGGGGCGAGGGTCATCTGTTGGGGCTCCGGCGGGGTTCGGGGGGTGGGCTGCGCAAGCGGCCGCGTGCCCTTCTCGGGGTGCGGCGCTCAGGCGCGGTTCTCAAGCTCGATTTTGCAAGCCGCGTGCCCGGCTGACCCTCGGGGCTTGCACCAGCGTGGGCCGGTTTTTCAGCGCAGCAGGTCGAACAAGGTGCGCGCCACCACCTGGGTGGCGCGCCGCAGGTCAGCCAGCACCAGGTGCTCGTCGGCGCGTTTGGCGTTGCTTTCGAGCACGCTGCGCGGCCCGGCACCATAGATGACCGCCGGCACCCCGGCCGCGCCATAGAGCCGCACATCGGTGTACAGCGGCGTGCCGGATTCGGGGATCGGCTCGCCGAAGATTTCCCGCCCGTGTTGCTGGATGGCGGCCACCAGCGCCGCGTTGCCGGGCAGGGGTTGCAGCGGTTCGGCGCGCAGCAGGCGCCGGATTTCCACGCGAACCCCGGGGCAACGGCTGGCGGTGCTCTGGATCAGCGCGCGCACCTCGGCCTCGACCTGGTCCATGTCCTCTTCCGGAATCAGCCGCCGGTCCAGCTTCAGCACCACCTTGCCCGGCACCACGTTGGTATTGCTGCCGCCTTCGATACGGCCCACGTTCAGGTAGGGGTGGGTGATGCCGGCCACCCGCGAGCGGCGGTCGCGCAGCACCGCGTTGTGCTCGTACAAGGCGGTGAGCAGTTGGTTGGCGGCCTGCAGCGCGTCCACACCCGTCTCCGGGTAGGCCGCATGCGAGGCCAGCCCGTGCAGCGTGACTTCCATTTGCAGGCAGCCGTTGTGCGCGGTGACCACCTGGTAGCTGAAACCCGCGGCGATCAGCAGGTCGGGTTTTGTGAGGCCATTTTTCAGCAGCCAGCCCGGGCCGAGCTCGCCGCCGAATTCTTCGTCGTAGGTGAAGTGCAGTTCGACGCTGCCGCGCAGCACCGGGCCGCTGCGTTCACGGCCCTGAGTCGTGTGCAGCGCCTCGATCGCGAGCAGCGCAAAGGTGTAGGTCGCGAAGTCGCTCTTGCTCACCGCGGCGGCGCGGCCGTAGAGCTTGCCGTTCACCACCTCGCCGCCATAGGGGCGCTGAGTCCAGCCGTCGCCGGGCGGCACCACGTCGCCATGCGCGTTCAGCGCGATGGTCTGGCCGCCCGCGCCGAAGCGCCGGCGCACGACCAGGTTGGTGACCGACTGCATGCCCTGGGCCTGCACTTCGGCCTCCGGCACCGGGTGTTTTTCGGCCTCCAGCCCGAAGCCGGCGAGCAACTCGGCGGTGCGCTCGGCATGCGGCGCGTTGTGGCCGGGCGGCGTGTCGGTGGGCACCTGCACCAGGGCCTGCAGGAAGCGGACTTCCTCGTCGAAGTGGCTGTCGATCCAGTGGTCGATGGCGGCGTATTCGGCGAAGCTCATTTCAGTTCCAGGGCAAGGTTTTCGAGCAGGTTCTGCAACGCACGCACACACAGCTCGGTGTCGTCGTTGGTGATCGACTCCTGCGGGTTGTGGCTGATGCCGGCGTTCAGGCCGCGCATGAAGAGCATCGCCTGCGGCATGGCCTCGTGCAGCTTCATCGCGTCGTGGCCGGCGCCGCTGGGCATGCGGTGCGCGGGCAAGCCGAGCGCCTGCACCGCGCGCTCCCAGCGCGCCTGCCAGGCGGGGTCGCTCGGTGCCGCAGCGGCGCACATGGTTTCTTCGAGCTTGAAATGCAGGCCGCGCCGCTCGCAGATGCGCGCCAGCTCGGCACGCACGTCGGCAGCGCAGGCGTCGCGCACCGCGTTGGTGGTGGCGCGGATGTCGAGGCTGAACTTGCAGCGCCCGGGCACCACGTTGATCGAACCGTTGGGCACTTCGAGCATGCCGACGGTGGCCACCAGGTGCGGCGCGGCACCGCCGCGCTTCTCGACGCAAAGCGCGAGTTCGGCGGCCGCGGTGGCGGCGTCGCGCCGGCGGTCCATCGGCGTGGTGCCGGCGTGGCTGGCCATGCCGACGATCTCGCACAGGTAGCGCACGCTGCCGTTGATCGAGGTCACGATGCCCAGCGGCAGGTCCAGCTCATTGAGCACCGGGCCCTGCTCGATATGCACCTCGACGAAGCCGAGGTAGCGCGAGGGGTCGCGCTTGAGCGCGGCGATCGCGTCGAGCGATGCCGGCAGCTCCGCGGCCCGCATCGCATCCCGCATGCTCACGCCGTCAACATCGGTCTGCGCCAGCCACGCCGGATCGAACTGGCCGGCGAGCGCGCCGGAGCCGAGAAACGTGGCCTTGTAGCGCTGGCCTTCTTCTTCGGCGAAGCCCACCACCTCGACGCCGAAGGGCAGGCGCCGGCCGGCGCGGTGCAGCTCTCGCACGCAGGCCATCGGCACCAGGATGCCCAGGCGCCCGTCGTACTTGCCGCCATTGCGCACGGTGTCGTAGTGGCTGCCGGTCAGCAGCGCGCGCGCGCCGTCGTGTGCCGCGTGGTAACGACCGACGACGTTGCCCACCGCGTCGATCTGCACCGCGTCGAAGCCGCAGTCGCGCATCCGCGCCGCGATCTGCGCCGCGCAGGCGCGGTGCGCGTCGGTCAGGTAGGTCACGGTGAG
>JANNGZ010000300.1:0-6896 GCA_031404155.1 Burkholderiales bacterium | reverse complement strand
GGCGCGGCGCGGGCAGGGGCTCGCCAGCGCCCTTGTGGGCAATCGGCACCACCGACACGCGCATGCGCTGCCCGGGTGCGCCGAGTTCCAACAGGCGCCGCAGCCCGTGCGAAGCCGCGGCCTCCAGCGCCCGGGCCAATGCCTGGGCGTCGCTGGCCGAGCGGGCCTGCAGCATCGGGCCGTCGAGCTGAAGCGCGTTTTCTTTGGCCAGGTCGCGCAACGCCGCGTGGTTGGCGTGCAGCACGCGGCCGCCGGGTTCGACCAGCAGCACGCCGTAGTCGATCTCGTCGAGCATGCCGGCGACCCAGCGCTGTGCAGTGCCTTCGGCGCCGCGGCGTTCGGGCCCGCGGTAGGCCCCCGGGCACAGCGTGTGCGCGTCGATGCTTTCAGCCAGGGCAGGGTGTGCGCCGAGCTGTGAGGTGGCGTGAAGGTCAAGCATGGCGTGCTCCTCAACACGAGCGTGCTTGCAGGAAGGTCCGCTGCCGCTCGGGTAGAGCAAGCGTAGGCAGTTGGCGCCGGTTTCGCCTCCTCCTTCAGGCGGAGCGCGGCCAGCGGCGATGGGTGCAAAATCGTTGCCAGTCCCGGTGCAGATCGAGGCCGGTGGCGGCGCGGGCCGCGGACCTCCAACCAGAAAGCGCGAGGCCAGGATGCGAGTGCTGATGGTCGACGACCATGTGATGGTGCTGGAGGCGTTGAAGCTGCTGCTCAACCAGCTTGCGCCCGAGTTGCGGGTGGACACCGCCAACGAGCTGCCGCAGGCGCTGCGCCTGGCCAGCGTCAGCAGCTACGACATCGTGTTGCTGGACTGGAACCTGGACGGCAGCAACGGCGAGCAGGCGATCGAGCAGCTGCGCGAGATCGGCTGCGCCGCACGCATCGTGGTGCTCTCGGGCGAGACCGGCAGCGCGCTGGTGCGCCGGGCGGTCGAGCTGGGTGCGGCCGGCTTCATTCCCAAGCGCTACAACTCCGAGTCGATGATCTCGGCGCTGGCCTGCGTGATCGGGGGCCGCGTCTTCCTGCCCCCCGAGGCGCTGCACGAAATGGCCGCGAATGCGGCCCGGGGCGGCGCCCCCGGATACGCGGTCGCGGCGCCCGCCGCGCCCGCGGTGCTGGAGGCCGACCCGCGGCTGACCGAACTCACGCCGCGTCAGATCGACGTCTACCGCGCTGCGGCGCGCGGGCTGCCCAACAAGCTCATCGCACGCGAATTGGGCATTGCCGAATCGACCGTGAAGACGCACCTGTCGGCGGTGTACCTCGCACTCGGCGTTCGCAACCGTACCGAGGCCACCTACCAGGCCTTCCGCGAGGGCTTCCATGTCGGTTGAGCCGGTGCACGCGGCGCCGGCCACGCAGGCTGCGCCAGCGGCAGCGCCCACGCCATCGGCACCACCGATGCACGCGATTGACGCCGCGCCGCGCAGCGGTCTTGCCGAGCTCGTTGCCGACTGGCCACTGCCGGCCGAGAGTGACACGCTCGGCCTGACCCGCTGCGCGCGCCAGCTCGAGCTGGTGGCCGGGCAGATGCGGCGTGTCTTGCCGAGCATGTTGGCCACCAACCTGATCGTCTCCCTGCTGCTCTGGCGCGGCGGCCTGCCCTTCGTGGGGGTGGCCTGGTTCGTGGTGTCGGCCGCCTACGAACTCTGGCGCTGGCGCATGGCGCACAGCGTGAGCCTGCCGCCACCACCCACGCTGCAAAGCGCGCTGGTGTTGCGCCGCTTTGGCGTCGCCTTCGTCAGTGCCGGCGTGGCACGCGCGCTGCTGGTGCCGCTGCTCTTCGCGCAGCCGGTGGGCGATGCGCACTATGCCTTCACCATGGTGCACATCGGCATCGCCGCGGGTGCGGTGGCCACCACCGCGGCGGTCACCTGGGCCTACCTGGCCTGGGCCCTGCTGGTCGGCGGTTCGCTGGCGCTGGGCTGGGCGTTGCAAGGTGGTGTGTTGGGCGGCTCGCTCGGCGCCTTGACCCTGCTGCTCTTCTCCGTGCTGGTGCTGTATGTGCGCGACCAGGCGCGTACCGTGGTCCAGGTGTTGCGGCTGGCGCACGAGAAAGACGCACTGGCCGCGTCGCTTCGGGTGGAGCGCGACCGCGCGCAGGCCGCGGGGGAGGCCAAGACACGCTTCTTCGCCGCGGCCAGCCACGACCTGCGCCAGCCCCTGCACGCGATGTCGATCAACGCCACTACGCTGGAGCTGATGGCGCGGCGCCAGGCCGACCCGCGCCTGCGCGAGCTGAGCCAGAACATCAACCGCGCCTTGCGCCAGAGCGAAAGCCTGCTCGAAGGCCTGCTCGATATTTCACGCCTGGACGCCGACGCGGTGCACCCGCAGATGCGGGCGGTGGAACCGCTGGCGCTGCTCGAAGGCCTGCGCGACGAGTTCGCGCCGCTGGCGGCGCAGCGCGGCCTGCGCCTGGAGCTCGACACCCTGGCGCTGGCGCCCGGCCTGCATCTCTGGACCGATGCCGACCTGCTCTTGCGGGTGCTGAACAACCTGGTGGGCAACGCTCTGAAGTTCACCCGCGAAGGCCGGGTGCGGGTCGTGGCGCGGACCATGCGCGCTCCCGGCAACGCGCCTTCGGTGCGCATCAGCGTCACCGACACCGGCCCGGGCATTCCCGCGCATGAACAGCAACGTGTGTTCGAGGAGTTCTACCAGCTTGGCAACCCCGGGCGAGACCGCACCCAGGGCCTGGGCCTGGGCTTGTCGATCGTGAGACGCATTGCCGACCTGCTCGGACTTCAGGTGCAACTCCACAGCGAAGTCGGCCGCGGCACCACGCTGGAGATCGACATTCCCGGCGTGGCCGCCGTTGTCGCGGTGGCCGAGCTGCCCGAGGGCGATGCCGCAACCTTGCCGCAGGACGGCGGCCTGGAGGGCTTGCGGGTGCTGGTGGTCGACGATGACGAGGCGATCCTCGAGTCGCTGCGGGCGCTGCTGGCTCAACTCGGCTGCGAGGCGCGAGTCGTCAGCAGCGGCGCGTTGGCGGTCGACGCGCTGGACGGCGGCGCCTGGGCGCCCCAGGTGCTGCTGGTCGATTACCGGTTGCGCGAAGAGAACGGCATCGACGTGATCGACAGGCTGCACGGCCTGCTCGGCGCGGTGGAAACCGTGGTGGTCACCGGCGACACCGCGCCGCCCTTGATGCGGCGCATGACCGAACTCGGGCACCGCGTGCTGCACAAGCCGATCAACGGCTTCAAGCTCGCGCGGGTGTTGCAGGAGCGCCGAAGCGCGGCGCGCGCGGCCGAGCCGATCCACGAAGCCTGAAACGGATTCGCGTTCGATCGCATAGGAATCCCGTTCGGGCTGAGCCTGTCGGAGCCCTTCCTTCGACAAGCTCCGGATGATCGGGAATACAAGCTCAGGGCGAACGGTGCTTTCCATACGATTGATTGCACGTCGGTATCAGCCGATCTCGAAGCGCGCGCCGGGCTCAGCCACCCGCCCGCTCGCGCGGTCGAAGTACACGTGCAAGTCCGAGCGGCCCGCACGGCCTGGGCTTGAGCAGACCCGCAGCAGCGCGAAGCCGTCGCCGGGCGCCCAGGTGGCGGCTTCGACGCAGCACTGGTACGCGCGCCTGCGGACCTCGAAGTCGAAACTGTCGGGTGCCTTGAACTGCTGCGGGCTGCCGTTCGCAAACGGGTAAGGCGCGTACAGCGCCGAGCTGTGAACCGAATGCAGGGTCACCGACTGGCCGTCCCGCCGGGTGACGCTGGCGCGCACCGCGCAGGAGACATGCTCGTCGCCGGAGAGAAACACCACCGACGAGAGTTGCTCGTCGCAGAGGAAGGCGAGCAACTCGTGCAGCGACGCGGGGTAGCCGTCCCAGGCGTCGGAGTGCAGCGCGCCGGCCGGGTCGTCCGCGGTCAGCCGCTGCCGCGGCAGCAGGATCGACGGGGTGACCACGAAGCAGGGGCGAGCCCGATGCCCGAGCAGCCATTGTTTGAGTTCGCTGAACTGCTGCTCGTGCATCAGGCGGGCGGTTTTCAGCCGCCGCGCGGTGCGCCGCTCGCGCTGCGTGCGCGTGTCGGCCATGAAAAACGGCAGGCCGCCGTGTTCGAAGGCGCACCACAAGGAGCAGCGGTCCGCCGGATAGGCCAGTGGCGGGCCGGCCATGCGCTGGTAATCGATGAAGGCGCCCATGCCGTCGCCGCGCACGCCGTCCCAGCGCACTGCCGCCGCCGCGCCGGGCCCGCCCGAGGGCATCGGCTCCCAGTTGTCGGCGATCTCGTGGTCGTCGAGCATGCAGGCGATCGGCAGGCGCGCGCTCACCAGCTGCATGCCGCGCGCCTCGAGCAGGAACTGGTAGCGCGAGTGGTGCCGGTCGTCGTTCGCCCGCGCGTCGAACAAGCCCGCGGTGTCGTCGATGTAGACCTGGTCGCCGGCCAGCACCAGCAGCGTCGGGCGCAGTTCCGGCGGGCCGCTGTCCAGGCGCCCGGACAGGCGCGCCAGCGACGCATCGGCCGGGCCGGCGCTGAAGCCCGGGTTGCGCGGCGAGGCGTCGAGCAGGTCGGCGGGGTACTGGCAGCTGGCAAGCGCGAAGCAGGTGTCGATCGGTGCTGCCGCCTTGCCGTAGCCCGACGCGGGCTCAGGTGCAGGTGCAATGCGCAATAAGCCGCGGCGCAGCCGCGAGCTCTTGAACACCTGGTTGACCTGCGCGATCTCGGCGAGCGCGCCGCCGGGCGGGCGTGCCGGCAGCGTGGCAGCCGCAGGTGGTGGCAGCTCTGGCGGCCCGGGGTCGTCGTCGAGTTCGACGAACTGGCGGTACAACAGCACCACCAGCATCTCGTCATGGCCGGCCCAGGCCGCCGGCCCTTGAGCCAGAGGCAGCCGAAGGGTCTGCGGGCCCGGCAACGGCTGGGGCGTGTGGCGCCAGGGTCGGTAGGGTTCGAGCTGCCACAGCGCATCGCCCTGGTCTGCCCACTCGGCGTGGAACCCCGGGTGCAGCGATGTCGCGGTCTGCGTCGCGGGCGGTGTCGCTGTCGATGTCGACGTGGCCGACGCTTGCACCGGCAGCAGCAGCACCGTGTCGGCCGGCCCGCGCCCGCCGGTGGTCGCGAAGCTGACGATCAGCTCGTCGCCTTCCACCCAGGCGCGGGCGCCGAGCGACGGTGTGGTCGCGACCAGGTGCAGCACGGGCGGCACGAAGTTCATGGCTGCGAGAAAAACGTCGCGATGCGCTCGAAGACGCCTCTGCAGTCGCGGCCGATCAGGCAGTCCTGGTGGCCGAAACCATCGAAGACTTCATGCTCGAAATTCTTGCGGTGGCCGAACGCACGGCGCAGCAATGCGTTGGTCGCCACGTCGGCCAGGCCGTTGTGCCGGCCGTGCAGCGCCAGAATCGGGAAGTTCATGTAGCGCTCGAGCCGGGCCGGGGACACATAGAGGTTGTCGCCGCGGCGGTCGGTGATGGTGTTGGAGCGCGCGAAGTGCAGCACCTGGCTGACCGTGTCGACATTGAAGGGGCCGAAAAAATCGTCGATATGGTCCAGGGCCTCCTCGCTCATGTTGTCGAGCTTGAAGACGCGGCCGTAGAGCGCGTCCATGCGGTGCCGCGCGCCGACCCAACCGGTGCGCTTGCAGGGCCGGCGCGGGTTCTCGATCAGGAACTCGTTTTTCGGGTAGGGCAGCGTGGCCAGCGCGCGGTCGATCAGCGCGTCCCGCTGCGAGCTGGGGTCTGAACGGAACCTGAACTCGCCGAACGAGAAGTGCGCCTTGAAGAAGCGCATCAGGTAGGCCCGCATCAGGTTGGCCGGTGCCATGCGCACCAGCGGCCCCACCTGCGACAGCACCAGGCGCCGGATGCGCCCCGGCCGGTCGGCTTCGCCGCGCATCGCGTCGCGCAGCGCCCAATGGCCACGGCCCAGGTGTTCGCCGGCGGTCCGGTCGCCGAGCAGCCCCATGCTCAGCATCGCCGCGCCCATGCAATGGGCAACCACGTCGAGCTGCTTCACGCCGGCCAGATCGCAGACCTTGTCGACCGCGAACGGGATGTCCTCCAGCCCCATGTCCTCGAAGGCCCAGGGGTAGGTGGCGGTCGGCATCGCCGCGCTGGAGCGCATCTCGAGCACCCAGACCTCGTGGCCGCGTTCGCACAACCAGCCGGTGAGGTTGGGCCGCACCGCACGGTGCGCGAAGGTGGTGCCGCTGGCGCTGTAGCCGTGGATCATCAAGACCGGCGTGGCTTGGGTAACGCGCTCGGGGCGGTAGCGGGTGAGGCGGATGCGGGCCTCGCTCACATCGGGCTCGGCGGCGGAAGTCCGTGGTTCCAGGAGCCCGAAGAGCAGGCCGGGCGGGGTGGCGCCGCCCGGAAGCTTGGCAACGGCGAACTCATGCACGTCAGGCCGCGCGAGACCGTCCAGCGCTTGCGCATAACGGTCCACGTCATGCTTGGATTTTTCCTTCGGGTCGTGAGCCGGCGGCGCGTCGGGCTTGCGGAGGCTCCACAGGTGCACTTCCAGCAGCATGCGCAGCAGGTAGGCGCCAAAGGAGAGCAGGTCGATCAGTGCCAGCGGGTGGTCGGCCTGGTCGACCACGCGCAGCAGCGGCACGCCTTCGCGTGCCAGGTAGGGCAGTTGCAGCGTGTGCACCGGCCCGCGCGTGGCCGACCAGCGCCGCGCACCCAGCCGCGTCAGGCGCATTTGCATCAGCTGCTGCCAGGGGCTCGACGCCACCGCGTAGGTCAGGCGCTTCACGCCATGCAGCGGCCAGGTGCCGTCGGCATCGGGCGGGCCGAGGAGGCCGCGCATTTGTTCGGCCTGGTCTTCTTTGGCGTGGATGCGCAAACGGTATTCCAGGCGCCGCACCGCGCCGGCGCGGGTGCTCATCCGCAGCAGGCCGATGAAGCCCTTGACGGCTTTCCACAAGCGCTGCGGGACGGACCCGGGCGCCGA
>JANNGZ010000299.1:0-6348 GCA_031404155.1 Burkholderiales bacterium | reverse complement strand
GAGGGCCGCGGCGGCGAGCCGATGATGCTCGCCGGCATCGTCAGCGAGCTGCGTGTGGTCAACGGCAACCGTGGGCGGGTGGCGATCTTCCGGCTCGACGACCGCAGCGAAACCATCGAAACCGTGGTGCAGGAGGAACTGCTCGAGCGCTACCGCGAACAACTGCGCGAGGACGAGTTGATCGTCGTGCAGGGCAAGGTGATGTACGACCGCTTTTCCGGCGGCCTACGCCTGAATGCGCTGCAGATCTGGGACCTGGCCGGTGCGCGGGCACGTTTTGGCCGCCACCTTTCGGTGGCGGTGAACGGCAAGCTGCCACCGGTGCAGGAAGTACTCAAGCTTTGGCCGTCGCGGCGCACGCGCACCGAGCATGGCGAGACCACGCAGGGGCTCGCGGTGCGGCTCAAGATCGACCGCGCCTCGGCGAGCGCCGACCTCGACCTCGGCGACGACGCCCGCTTCTGGCCCTGCGACGAAGCGCTGGCGCGCTGGCGCACCCTGGCGCACGAGGGCCGCGCCAGCGTGGTCTACGAGTAGCGTTCGGTAACCACAACGTGGCCGGCGCGTGACGTTCGCCCGCAAGGGCTCATCGCGTTGTAATCGTTGGTTTCGCGAGCGCCTGTCCGACAGCGCGAGCGGCCCTCGGCACGTTAGGCTTTGAACTCAATCGATCATTCAAGGAGCACCTCATGCTCAAGCGTTCGTTGGTTCTCGCCTCCCTGGCCATGGCGGCCTGGCCCGCGCTGGCCGCCGATGTCGGCGTCTCGGTCTCGGTCAGCCAACCGGGTGTGTATGGCCGCATCGACATCGGCCGCTTCCCGCAGCCGGCGGTCATCGTGCAGCAGCCGGTCGTCATCGCGCAGCCGCGCGTGGTGGTGCACCAGCCGGTGCAGCCGATGTACCTGTGGGTCCCGCCGGGCCACCAGAAAAACTGGGGCAAACATTGCGGCCGCTACCAGGCCTGCGGCGTGCCGGTGTACTTCGTCCAGGACGACTGGTATCACCAGCATGTGATGGCGGACCAGCGCCATCACGGCAAAGAGAAGCACCACGGCAAGCACCATGGCAAGGGCCACGGCAAGGGCCACGACAAGGACTGAGGGCCGCGGCACCAAGCCTTCCTGCAGGCTTGAACTGACTCGTTGGCCCCGACGCGTCTTGCGAAGGGTAGGGGGTCCGTGACGCGTTGAGCGCCGGTATTCTTTGCCGCTATGAGCCTGAAGCCCGTCACCGGCCTGATCCTCACCGGCGGCGGCGCGCGTGCCGCCTACCAGGTGGGCGTGCTCAAGGCGCTGGTGCAGATTCGGCGCGACTGCGCCGCAGCGCCCGGCAACCCCTTCCCGGTGATCGTCGGCACCTCCGCCGGGGCGATCAACGCTGCGGCGCTCGCCTGTGCCGCCGACCAGTTCGACGACGCGGTCGCGCGGCTGGTTTCGGTGTGGCAGCAGTTTCAGGCCGAGCAGGTCTACCGCACCGACTCGATCGGCGTGGTGCGCACCGGCGCGCGCTGGCTCACCATGCTCACACTCGGCTGGGCACTGGCCCGCTGGCGCAAGCTCAGGCCGCGTTCGCTGCTGGACAACCGGCCCCTGGCCGAGTTGCTCGAAGAGCTGGTACCGCTTCATCGCCTGCACCGGGTGATGGCCTCGGGCGACCTGCACGCGCTGGCGATCACCGCGTCGAGCTACAGCTCGGGCCTGCATGTCACCTTCTACGACGCGGTGCGGGAGTTGCAACCCTGGACCCGCTCGCTGCGCATTGCGGTGCGCGGCCCGATCACACTGGCGCACTTGCTGGCCTCGTCGGCGATTCCCTTTGTGTTCCCGTCGTCGCGGCTGCTGGTCGACGGCCATCCCGAGTGGTTCGGCGACGGCTCGATGCGCCAGTCCGCGCCGATCTCGCCGGCGATCCACCTCGGCGCCGAGCGGGTCTTCGTCGTCGGTGCCGGGCGCATGCACGAGCCGCCGGGGCACCGCCGGGTGAGCGAGGAGTACCCGAGCCTGGCGCAGATTGCGGGCCATGCCTTGTCGAACATTTTTCTCGACGCACTGGCGGTGGATGTGGAGCGGGCGCAGCGCATCAACCGAACCCTGGCTTTGCTGCCCGACTCGGCGCGCGGGCAGAGCGCGTTGCGCGAGGTGGCGATGCTGGTGGTTGCACCGAGCCAACGCCTGGACGACATCGCCGCGCGCCATCTCGCCAGCCTGCCGGTGCCGGTGCGTGCGCTGCTGCGCGGTGTCGGCGTGCAAGGCAGCGGCGCCGACGCCCGCGGCTCGGCCCTGGCGAGCTACCTGCTCTTCGAGGCGCCGTACACCCGGGAGTTGATGGCGCTGGGCGAGTCCGACACGCTGGCGCGGCGCGACGAGGTGGCGCGTTTTTTCGACTGGGACCGGCGGCGCGTGCCGCGGACATCGGCGCTGGCGGCAAGCGTGGTGGACACGAGACCGGAGCGGGCGCCGCGGTCGGCGGAGCGCACCTCGAGGCTTTGACCACCGGCGGGCGGCGAGCGCGCTGGCGTCGTTCCGCGAATGGGTTGTGAACGACCCGAGCGCCAGGCGCCAAGCGCCGCGAACGCGGCTACAACTCCTCGATGCGGCGCGGCGGAAACGTGTCCCAGCCCGAACAACCCGGGCACTGCCAGAAGTGGCGCTGTGCCTCGAAGCCGCAGGCCGCGCAACGGTAGCGGGCCAGCGGCCGCGCAGCGCGCTCGACAGCGTCGCGCAATCCCTGCGGCAAGACGCGCAGCTTCGCGACGGGGGAATCGCCCGCGAGTTCGGAGGCGGGCTCGGGCAAGTCACTCGCCAGCAGCGCCGCAGCGGCGCCGAGGCTCGGGTGCTTTGCAAGATGCCGCTCGACCCGAGCGCGGGCGGCGCCGGGGCTCTCGAGAATCATCAGCGCGCGCAGCAGGTCGAGCGAGGGCTCGCTGGCGTACAAGGTCTCGACTCGGGCGCGTGCTTCATCGGCGCGACCGCAGGCCAGCGCGGCGCGCGCGTGGTCCTGCGCCACCAGCAGGTAGGCCGCGGCGCCGTCTCGGCGCAACAGCTCCACACCGGCCTCGAAGGCACGCTGCGGCTGCCCGCGGCGAAGGGCGCGCTCCAGCACCAGCACCACGGTCCGTGCCGCGTTGGGCGCCACCTCGCGGGCACGCTGCAGGGCCGCTTCGGCATCGTCGGGTCGGCCGGCGGTATCGGCATCGAGCGCTATTTCACACCAGTGGTGCGCGATCCGCTGGGCGAAGGAGCCGCTGCCGCTGGCCTCCAGCTTGGCCGCGATGTCCGCGGCGCGATGCCAGTCGCGGGCACGTTCGTAGAGTGTCAGCAAGGCCAGGCGCGCGTCGCTTTCGAAGGCGGTGCCTTCGAGCGCGCCGAAGGCCTCCTCGGCGCGGTCGAAAAGGCCGGCTTTCATGAAATCCTGCGCCAGCGCATGCTGGGCACGTTCACGTTCGGCAGCGGACAAGTCGCCTCGTGAAAGCAGGTGCTGGTGCACCCGCACCGCGCGCTCGAACTCGCCGCGGCGGCGGAACAGGCTGCCGAGCGCGAAGTGCAGGTCCGAGGTGTCGGGGTCGTGCTGCACCGCCTCGATGAAGGCGTCGATCGCCTTGTCGGGTTGCTCGTTGAGCAGCAGGTTCAGGCCCTTGAAGTAGGCGCGCGGCGAATCGCGCTGTTCCCGCTTGAGTTGCCGCAGATCCAGGCGCGAGCCGAGCCAGCCGAGCGCAAACGCGATCGGCAGCCCGAGCAGCAGCCATTGCAGGTCGTATTCCATGCGCGGGAGGTCTACAAACCTTCGCGCGGTGGATGTTCGGGACCGAACTCCTGCGCCCCGGCCACACTCGGCGCCGCTGCCGGCACGGCTGGCGGCTGCCGTTGCGCGTTGCGGCGGTGGCGCCACCAGGTGGGCACCATCGCCAGCACGCCGAAGGCGCAGCCGAGCGCAAAGGCCGCCAGCACCACGATGACCATCGGCGAATGCCATTCGACGCCGAAGAACCAGCGCAACGTGGCGTGCTGCTGGTTATTCAGCGCGAAGGCGAAGAGGGCGAAGAAGATGAAGGCTCGCAGGAGCCAGACGAAGAAGCGCATGCGCGGACGATTCTATTCGGCGCGAACTCGCGGGTCAGTGTTGGGACTCGCCGGCCCGCGGCCGGTATGCCGCTGGCTTGAACCAGGCGCCGTGTGAGTGGAACCGAGAGCCGCGGGCGTTGGCGCCTGCTGGCTCAGGATCGCGTGCCGCGCGGCGCGGCCGCTGGCAGGTCGAGCACCGGCACGTTCTCGTCCACGGCCTCGCGCAGCGCCTTGCCGGGCTTGAAATGCGGCACCAGCTTCTCGGGAATCGTGACCTGCTCGCCGCTGCGCGGGTTGCGGCCGACACGCGGCGGGCGGCGGTTGATCGAGAAGCTGCCGAAGCCCCGTATCTCGATGCGGTGGCCGCGTGCGAGTGCGTCCGACATCGCGTCGAGCATGGTCTTCACCGCGAACTCGGTGTCGCGCTGGGTCAGCTGGTTGAACTTTTGCGCCAGTTCGGCGACGAGGTCGGAGCGGGTCATGCGGTCTCAGCGTGGCGGTCGCGGCAAGGGGCTGTGTGGGCCGGCACGCAGGCGAACCCGCGTGCCGGCATCGGTTTGAGGGCCGAAGGCTGCTGCGGCCGCCGGCCCGCCGATCACTCCTTCTGGTTGTCCAGCTTGGCCCGAAGCAGGGCGCCCAGGCTGGTGGTGCCGGCGGTTTCGCGCTCGTTGCTCTGCGACAGGCGCTGCATGGCTTCCTGCTGGTCGACGTTGTCCTTGGCCTTGATCGACAACTGGATCGAACGTGTCTTGCGGTCGACGTTGATGATCATGGCGGAGACTTCGTCGCCTTCCTTGAGCACATTGCGCGCGTCCTCGACGCGGTCGCGGCTGATCTCCGAGGCGCGCAGGTAGCCGGTGACGTCGTCGCTGAGCTGGATCTCGGCGCCGCGCGGGTCCACGGTCTTGACCTTGCCCACCACCACCGCGCCGCGGTCGTTGACCGTGGTGAAGGTGGCGAACGGGTCGCCGTCGAGCTGCTTGATGCCCAGCGAAATGCGCTCGCGCTCGACGTCGATCGCCAGCACCAGCGCCTCGACCTCCTGGCCCTTCTTGAAATTGCGCACCGCGGCTTCGCCGGTCTCGTGCCAGGACAGGTCCGACAGGTGCACCAGGCCGTCGATGCCGGCGGTGAGGCCGACGAAGACGCCGAAGTCGGTGATCGACTTGACCGGGCCCTTGACCTTGTCGCCGCGCTTGACCGTGGCGCTGAATTCTTCCCACGGGTTGGCCTTGCACTGCTTCATGCCCAGGCTGATACGGCGCTTGTCCTCGTCGATCTCGAGCACCATCACCTCGACCTCGTCGCCGAGCGAAACCATCTTGGCCGGGCTGACGTTCTTGTTGGTCCAGTCCATTTCGGAGACGTGCACCAGGCCTTCGATGCCGGGTTCGATCTCGACAAACGCGCCGTAGTCGGCGATGTTGGTGACCTTGCCGAACAGGCGCGTGCCGGTGGGGTAGCGGCGCGACACGCCATGCCACGGGTCGTCGCCGAGCTGCTTAAGGCCCAGGCTGACGCGGTTCTTCTCGGCGTCGAACTTCAGCACCTTGGCCTGCAGTTCCTGGCCGACGGTGACCACCTCGCTCGGGTGGCGCACACGGCGCCAGGCCATGTCGGTGATGTGCAGCAGGCCGTCGATGCCGCCGAGGTCGACGAAGGCGCCGTACTCGGTGATGTTCTTGACGACGCCGTTCACGATCGCGCCTTCATGCAGCGTGCTGAGCAGCTTGCCACGTTCTTCACCCATCGAGGCTTCGACCACAGCGCGGCGCGACAACACGACGTTGTTGCGCTTGCGGTCGAGCTTGATGACCTTGAACTCCATGGTCTTGCCCTCGAACGGGCTCATGTCTTTCACCGGGCGCGTGTCGAGCAGCGAGCCGGGCAGGAAGGCGCGGATGCCGTTGACGAGGACGGTCAGACCGCCCTTGACCTTGCCATTGACGGTGCCGACCACGAACTCGCCGGATTCGAGCGAGTTCTCGAGCGACAGCCACGAGGCCAGGCGCTTGGCCTTGTCGCGCGACAGGATGGTGTCGCCGTAGCCGTTTTCGACCGCGTCGATCGCAACGGAAACAAAATCGCCGACCTGGACTTCGAGCTCGCCCTGGTCGTTCTTGAATTCTTCGATCGGAACGTAGGCTTCTGACTTGAGGCCGGCGTTCACGACCACAAAGCTGTGTTCGACGCGCACCACTTCAGCAGTGATGACTTCGCCGCTGCGCATTTCAGAGCGAGTCAGCGACTCCTCGAACATGGCGGCAAAGGATTCCATGCCGGAGGT
>JANNGZ010000298.1:0-16523 GCA_031404155.1 Burkholderiales bacterium | reverse complement strand
GTCGGGCACCCACTCACGCTCCGGGTCCAACAGGTGGCGGCCGCCGAACTCCAGGCGCGGCGCCACCCGCTGCACCTTGCCGTCGATTTCGAGCGACTCCTTGGTGAAGCCGACGTAGTCGAGCGGGCGCGAGTAGGTGGGCTCGCGCGATTCGACCAGCGCGCTCAATACCGCATCGAGCGTGGACTTGGTGCGCGGTTCGTAGGCCACCTCGCCGGCCTTCGAGCCCGCCGTGGCCGGCAGTGCGCGCCGGTAGTGCACGCTGTCGAGCAGCGTGACCAGCAGGCTGAGCAGCACGATCACCGTGGCCGAGAGCGCCGCCGGGTCGCGGAAGACACGCCGCCAGGTGCTGCTGAGCACCGGGTTGCGGGCCACCAAAATGCCGTAGCCGAGCATCAGCGCCAGCAGCGCCCAGATCACCAGGTCGGTCCAGAGCAGGACGAATTTGAAGCCCATCATTTGTTCTCAGGCCAGCGCCAGGCCGCCCCAAGCGGCCTGAGTTCCCCATGGGGGACTGAGCCCGGACACAAACAGTCCAGTGGACTGTTTGTGCCTGGCGAGGGGCCGGGCCGACGGGTCCGGCGCAGCCTGCAAGGCCGAGCGAAACGAGCTAGGGGCAGTCATTTCAGCCGAGGCGCACGCGCGGGTCGGCCCAGGTGTAGGCCAGGTCGATCAGCACATAGGTAGCGATGTAGAGCAGCGAGCCGACAAACACCATGGTGCGCACGATCGCGAAGTCCTGTTTGGTGATCGCGTCGATCACGTACGCGCCCAGCCCCGGTATGCCGAAGAAGCTCTCGAACACCAGGCTGCCCATGAACACATAGGGCAGGTAGGAGCCGGCGCTGGTGATGATCGGGATCAGCGCATTGCGCAGCACATGGCGGTAGAGTACGACGGTTTCCCGCAAGCCCTTGGCGCGTGCGGTGCGCACATAGTCCTTGCCGATCTCTTCGAGGAACATCGCGCGGTACAGCCGCGACTCGGTGCCCAGCCGCGCCAGCAGCGAGAGCATCACCGGCAGCGCCAGGAACTTCACCGCGTCCAGGCCCGACGCGTAACCCGAAATCGGCGCCAGCTTAAGCACGCGCGAGAACAAAAACTGCCCGACGATGATGTAGAACAACGCCGAGATCGACAGCATCACCACACAAAGCACCACGCCCCAGAAGTCCCACTTGGTGTGGCGGAACATCACCAGCAAGAGCGCAAACGCGGTGCTCGCGAACACCTGCAACACAAACAGCGGCAGCGCGAGCTGCATGCTCACCCACATGCGGGTGGACACCTCGTGCCCGATGCTGCCCGCGCTCTCGCCATCGGCGCGGCCGAAGTCCAGCGCGAACAGCGACACCGAGCGCTCCCAAAAAATCGTCTCGGTGACGACCTCCGCGCCCTGCTTCGCCGGGTTCAGGTACAGCGGTTTGTCGTAGCCCCGTTCGCTCTTCCACTTGTCGATCAGTTCCTGCGTCACCCGCTTGCCGCCGATGTTCAGCCGCGCCATGTCGTCGGGCGTGTTGACCGTGAAGAAGAGGAAGAAGGTGGCGAGGTTGACGCCCAGCAGCACCAGGAAGCCGTAGATCAGGCGGCGGACGAAGTAGCTCAGCATGGGCGCGCGGTCATGGCGTACAGGCGGCGTACAGGCCGTTCGCCCTGAGCTTGTCGAAGCGCGGGCCCAACCCGAACCGGAGGTGCTTGTTCATGCGGTCAGCACTTCGCCGCGCGCGTTGGTGCGCTCGCGTCGCTTGAACGAGCGCAGCGCAAACCAGACCACGCCAGCGCCGGCGAGCCCCATCAACACCACCGGCCACCACACCGGGTCGTTCCACTCGCGCAGCTTGGCCACGCGGGTGGCCGTGTCCAGGCGCATGTAGCGGCCGGGGTCGCGGATCAGCACCGTGGGCCGCGCGTTGTGCAGCCAGCCTTGCACCGCGGCCGAGTTGTACGGGAAGAAGCCGAAGGACCAGGGCGCGTCCGCCTGCACGATCGCCACCATGCGGTCGATCACCGCCTGCTTCTCCGGCCCGTCGTCGAGCAGCTTGAGCTTCTTGAACAGCGTGTCGTACTCCGGGTTCTCGTAGTTGGCGGTGTTCTCGCCGTCGGCCTTCGTTTTGCCGTTGGGGCCGTAGAGCAGGAACAGGAAGTTCTCCGCGTCCGGGTAGTCGGCCAGCCAGCCGAGCCAGAACACCTGGTGCTTGCCGCCGCGGATCTTGTCCTGGAACTGGTTGTTGTCGGTAGCGCGCACCTCGAGCTGCACCCCGATCTTGGCGAACTGTTTGACCACCCAGTCGATCTCGGACTTGCGCTCGGGCGTCGGCAGCGCGTAGTAGTCGTAGTTGATCACCAACGGCCGCCCGCTGCTGGTCTCGCGCCCATCGGGGTAGCCGGCCTCGGCGAGCAGCTTCTTCGCCTCGTCCAGGCCGCGGCGCACCAGCGCGCTGTTTTCGCGTTTGTGGGTCACCGGGTTCAGGTCTGCCTTGGTGCCGTGGTGCGAGCCGAAGATGCCGGCGGGCAGCGGGCTCATTGCAGCCTCGCCACCTTTGTGCGGGAAGACATTGCTGTAGTCCTCCCAATCGATCGCAACCGAGATCGCCTGTCGCAGCTTGCGGTTCTTCGCATCCTGCTCGGGCGTGGCGCCTTTGCCGATCACCGGGTCGAGCATGTTGAAGCCGATGATCCAGCTGGTCACGTCGGTGAAGCGGTCGAGCCGGAATCCCTTGGCCTTGTACTCGGCACGCACCGCTTCGGAATCCTGCATCTCGACCACGTAGTCGTTGCCGGTGTCGGTGCGCTCGAAAACCTCGATGTCGAAGAAGCCCTGGCGGAACTTGCCCCTCATCGGCACCTTCTCCTTCTCGATGGAGGCCACCATGGTGTCGATGAACGGCGTCTTCTTGCCGCAGTCGTCGAGCAGGCCCGCCTCCTTGTCGCCCGGCATGCCCTCACAGGGGTAGAGCTCGCCGCGGTAGTTCGGGTTGCGCTTCATCACGTGGTAGCGGTCCTGCACCTGGTCCACCATCATGTAGGGGCCGGTGCCCACCGGCCAGCGGTCGAGCGTCAGGCTCGCGGCGGCAAAACCGGGGTTGGCGTAGAACGCGTCGGCCTCCCAGGGCACCGGCGCCACGAAGGTCATCGACATCCAGTAGTTCCACTGCGGGTACTTGCCCTTGATGCGGATGCGCAGCAGGTGCTTCTCGGGCGCGGTGGCGCCGGCCAGCGGCCAGCGCCGGAAGTCCAGGAACGGCTTGTCCAGGCTCGCCGGGTCCTGGCCCTTGCGCAACTTGGCGTCCTCGGCCTTGACCAGTGCCATGTACTCCTTCAGCCCCAGCACGTACTCCGAGAAGATGCCCGCGATCGGCGTGGTGATGCGCGTGGTGGCGTGGCGCTTGAGCGCGTACACATAGTCCTCGGCCACCAGCTCGCGGGTGCCGACATGCTCGAACTGCAGCGGCGAGCGGCGGCTGCCGAGTTCACCCGGCTTCATCGCGTGGTAGCGGTACGCGCCCTTAACGTCGACAGCAAACGCCGGGTGCGGTTGGTAGACGATGCCGGGCTTGATGCGGATGTCGTAGACGCTCTCGGCCACCAGTTCACCGGCCACGTCCTCGGGCAGCGGCTTGCCCTCCTTGTCCAGGTATTGCGGCTTCACCACCGCGTCGGTGGTCTTGCCCACCAGCGTGAACGGGCGCTTGAGGTAGTGGTAGCCGTACAGCGGCTCGTAAATCTGGTAGGTGTACGGGGTGTCGTTGCTCCAGTACGAAGCCGTGGGGTCCAGGTGTCGGGGCGAGCTTTCGATGACCGCGGTGAACAGGGTGTTCGACGACGCGGCGTCGCGCGGCAGCGGGTTGTTGTTGCAGCCGGCGAGCAGCAGGAGCGTGGCGGCCAGCAACGCTGCGGGAAGGCTCACGCCCAGGCGCGTGTGCCACTGCGGTGACTTCGGATCCATGCCCATTTCCAGCCCGCTCTACCAGCCGATGAACGCGTCGCGTCCCTGAACCGCAAGCGTAACCTTGGCGCCCACGGGCAAGCAAACCTTCGGCGAAACATGGCCGAAAGGCAGGCCGGTGAGGATCGGCACCCTGCATACCGAGCGCAGGTGCGCCACCGCGTTCCTGAGCGTGTAGCCGCGGTCCAGCGGCGAGGCGGTGAAGTTGGTGAAATGCCCGAGCACCACCGCGCGCTGGCGCTCCAGCACGCCCGCCTGGTGCAGCTGCAGCAGGCTGCGCTCGACCCGGTAAGGGCGCTCGTTCACGTCCTCCAAAAACAGGACGCCGTTCTTGGTGACGCTGTCCAGCGGCCAGTGCTTCGTGGCCAGCAGCGAGTTCACGACACACAGGTTGCCGCCCCAGAGCGTGCCGCGAACATCCAGGCCGTCGAAGCCCTCCTCGGTGCGAAAGCCCACCGCTTCGAGTTCGCCCGACATCGCTTCGAGGAAACAGGCCTCGGTCACATCGTCGACACCGCCCTCCTCGTCGCTGCGGCCGAAGTCGTCGCAGGCCAGCGGCCCGGCCCAGGTGACCGGCGCCGCGCCCTTGGCATGCGCGAGCAATCCGAGTTGCAAGGCGGTGACGTCGCTCTGGCCGACCCAGCGCGTGCCACGCTCGATGCTGCGCCGGATGCGCTTCCAGTCGACCGCATCGAGCAGCCGGGTCAGCCCATAACCGCCGCGGCTGGCCAGCGCGATCGAAGGCGCCGCGTCGGCCACCCGGTGCAGCGCGGCGAGCCGGGCGGTGTCGTCGCCGGCAAAACGCTGGTGCTTCAGCAGCGCGGCCTCGTCGATCTGCACCGCGAAGCCATGCGCCGCCAGGCGTTTGGCGGCGAGCTTCAGCGCTGCCGCCTTGAGCAAAACGCCGGCGGGTGAATGCAGGACGAGACGGGGTTTTTCGGCGTCGCTCATTGAAGGCTTGGCATTCGTGCTGGCAGGGGTTGTCTCGGCATGGGTCGTGTTCGCAACGGCCGAGTCGATGTCATGAGCGTGTGAGCTGCGTGTCGGCGGGGCCGAGCTCGAGCACCTCGCCGGTGGGAATCTCGGCTTCGGCCGCTTCGGGTGCCGGGCTGGCGGCCGGGCCGGCGGCCGCGTCGCGCAGCGCCTTGTGCTCGGCGCGCCGTGACGCAAAAAAGTCGCGCAGCAGCGTCGACGCCGGTTCAGCAAGCACGCCGCCCACCAGCTCGGTGTGGTGGTTCAGGCGCGCGTCGGCAAAGAGGTTCAGCACCGAGCCCGCAGCGCCGGTCTTGGGGTCGCTGGCCGCGAACACCACACGCTTGAAACGCGCATGCATCAGCGCCATCGCGCACATCGCGCAGGGCTCGAGCGTGACGAAGAGTTCGCACTCGGGCAGGCGGTAGTTTTCGAGCAGCGCCGCGGCATGGCGCAGCGCCACGATTTCGGCATGCGCGGTCGGGTCGTGGGTGGTGATCGGGCGGTTGTAGCCGGTGGCCAGCAGCTGCGGCACGCCGTCCACCTGGCGCACGATCACCGCGCCCACCGGCACCTCGCCCGCCAGTTGCGCGTTCAGCGCCTGGTCCAGCGCCAGGCGCATCGCCGACTCGTCGCGCGCGACGCGGCTGCGCTCGTCGTCTCCGGGCGGCATCGGCTCGGGCGCAGGCGGCAGGGACGAACTCGGCGGGTTCAATTTCCGGCCTCGGATGCCCGCGTGGCGGCACCCTGCTCGAGTGCGCGTTGTACCTCCCGCCCCACGTCCTGCCCCACCTGCTGCGGCCGTTGTGGCGCGCGCGTGGGCGCCAGGCCCTCCTGCGTGGCCGGCAAGGCGCCGGGCGCGGCCGGCACCAGCGCCTGTAGCTGCTTGCGCGCGAGGCCGCCGACGATCAGCACCACCACCAGCAGACCGAGCACACCGAAGACCAAACGCAACATCCCCACGCTCCTACCGGGACCCTGTCCTGCACACACAGGCGCAGGTGAACCGCGGAGCCGGCAGCTTAGCAGCGGCATGGCCGAGGGCCGGCGCCGTGCCGCCGGTCGTTCAAGGGCGTCTGGCTCGGGCTGGGTTCGACAGCGCACCGACCGCCGCCCGAATGACGCTTACCGTGTCCCCGTCCGCTTCAGCGGCGAGGAACGGCAATGAACGAACGCAGCCACGAAAGCCGCGAGGCGGTCGCGGCTTTCGATCCCCTGCACCAGGCACCGGCGCCGAAGGCACCCCCATCAGGCGGCCCCGAGAGCTATCGCCTGGCGGCGGCGCTGGCGCAGCATGCCGGGCGCAGCGCCGACGCTTCGCGGGTGGCCGACACGATGGTCTCGGTTTGGCAGGACGTGGAGGCCGCGCTCAGCCCGGTGCTCGGCCGCCGCGGCGTGGCCGCGCTGTACGAGCGCAGCCTGTTCCTGGCCGCGGCCACCCACCCCTGGCTCGCCGGCATGCATGAAGGCGTGCGCGCAACGATCGATTTCGCGGCGCTCAAGACGCTGCTTACCAAGCAGACCCACGCGGAGGCTGCGGCCGGCAGCGGCAGCCTGTTGCACGCGTTTCGGGAATTGCTGGGCAGCCTGATCGGCCCCGCGCTGGCCGAGCGCCTGCTGCGCGCGGTGTGGCTCAAGCTTTCAAGCGGCACTGCCGCGAAGGACATCTCAACATGAACAACAACGTAGAAATCAGCCGCCTGGCCACCGGCGTGCCGGGCCTGGACGCTGTGCTTGGCGGTGGCCTGCCCGAGTACTCGTTCAACCTGATCGCCGGGACACCCGGCTGCGGCAAGACCACGCTGGCGCACCAGATGATGTTTGCACTGGCCACCGCCGAACGACCCGCGCTGTACTTCACGGTGCTTGGCGAGCCGCCGATGAAAATGCTGCGCTACCAGCAGCAGTTCGCCTTCTTCGACGGCGAAGCGCTCGGCGAGGCGGTCCACTTCATCAACCTCTCCGAAGAGGCGATGACCGGCGACCTCGACCGCGTGCTGCGACGCATCGTCGACGAAGTCACCGCGCATGGGCCGGCGCTCGTCTTCGTGGACTCGTTCCGCTCGGGGGTGCTGGCCAGCCAGAGCGAAGGCGGCGCGCACAACACCCTGCAAAAGTTCGTGCAGCAACTCGGCATGCTGATGACGAGCTGGCAGGCCACCACCTTCCTCATCGGCGAGTATTTCAACGAGGCCGCCGACAACCCGGTGTTCACCGTGGCCGACGGGCTGATCTGGCTGCGCCAGAGCCTCTTGCGCAATTCGATGGTGCGCAAGATGGAGATCCTGAAAATGCGCGGCCAGCCGACGCTGCCCGGCTTGCACACCTTTCGCATCACCGGCGCCGGCATCGAGGTCATCGCGCCAGCCAGCATGGTCGACACCCACATCGAGGCGGTGCCGGTGGCGCTGAAGCCGCGCGTGACGATGGGCGTGCCGCTGCTGGACGCGATGCTCGGCGGCGGCCTGCCGCGCGGCTACTCCTTGCTCGTGGCCGGCCCTTCCGGCAGCGGCAAGAGCATCCTCGCGTCGGCCTTCCTGGCCGAGGGCGCGCGTTGCGGCGAGGCCGGCGTGATCGCCGCCTTCGAGCAGCGCCCCAACCGCAGCCGCAGCCGCGTGGTGGCCGAGCTGATCGAAAGCGGCCGCGTCGGCTTGGTCGACAGCCGCGCGCCGGACCTGTCGATCGACGAGATCGTGGCCCTGCTGCTGCGCGAAATCCGCCGCCTCGGTGCCAGCCGCGTGGTCATCGATTCGCTCTCGGGTTTCGAGCTGGCGCTGGCGCCGACCTTCCGCGAAGACTTTCGCGAATCGATGGCGCGCCTGGTCACCGCGCTCACCGGCGCGGGCGTCACTGTGTTGATGACCTCGGAGCTCGAGGACCGCTACACCGACCTGCGTTTCAGCCCCTACGGCACCGCCTTCCTCACCGACGCGATCATCGTGCAGCGCTACATCGAAGTCGGCAGCCGGCTGCGCCGCGTGATGGCGGTGGTGAAGGTGCGGGCGAGTGCCCATTGCGACGAGCTGCGCGAGTACGAGATCGGCGACGACGGCATTCGCATCGGCAAGCGCATGCACGACCAGGAAGGCCTGCTCGGCGGCAGGCCGACACACAAGCCGGAGCACGATCGGCTGAATGGGGGTTCGAACTCGGGCGCCGCCCCGGATGGGCATCCACCGGCGACGGCATCCTCTTGGCTCTGACCTGAGCTTTTCCCACCCGAGCCGAGAGTGAGCAGCCCCGATCAGGCCAGGCCCGAACTGGTGCAACTGCTCGCGCAGATGGACGAGGCGCGACGCACGCTGGCACGCCTGCAGCACGAGGTGCGCGAAGCCGAGCGCCGCCTGGGCAGCCGCTCGGCCGCCGAACTCGTGGCCGTCAACGAGCAACTGGTGATCTCCTCGCTGCGCGCCCACAGCGACGTCGGCGCCGCGGAGCGCGCCTTGCTCGTCGCCTGGCGCGCCGCTGAAACCGACACCCTGACCGGCTTGCCCAACCGGGTGCGCTTGCTCGACCGCCTCGCAACGGCTGTCGCCTCCGCACGGCGCCGCGGCACCCGGCTGGCGCTGCTGTTCATGGACCTCGACAACTTCAAGCAAATCAACGACACCCACGGGCACGCGGCCGGCGACGAAATGCTGCGCCGGGCCGCGAGCCGCCTCGTCGGCGCGGTGCGCGACTCCGACACCGTCAGCCGCCACGGCGGCGACGAGTTCCTGATCCTGCTCAACGAAGTTTCCGACGCCGCCGATGCCAAACGCGTGGCCGAGAAGCTACTCAACGCCATCGATGGGCCGAGCCCCCAGGGCGACCCGATGCCCGGCCTGTCGGGCAGCGTCGGCATCAGCCTCTACCCCGACGACGGCGAGGACGCCTTCTCCCTGATTGCGCGCGCCGATACTGCGATGTACTTCGCCAAGCTGCAAGGCCGCGGCCGCACCATGCTGCATGCCGAAACGCCGCCGCGCGCCGGCCCTCGGCGGCCGGTAGATGCGGGGCAGGACGCCCAGGTCGCGGGCAACGTGGGCGCGCGGGTCCTCGCTCCGGGCGAGACGGCGCCCTAGCGATTCGCGCGCCGGCATGCACGTGGTGGGCTGGCTGCCCGGCTGGTCGGCGCGGCAGGTGGAGCGGCTTGTGGCGCAGGCCACCCAGCGCAACCTGGGGCTACATCCGATCGGCCCGCACTACCGGCGCCAGCCGGCGCCGCAGGGCCTGCTGCTGGGCTATGCGGCGCTGTCGGCCAAACAACTTCGTGCGGCCAGCGTCCTGCTCGGCGAATGCCTGGACCAAGTCGCCACCCAAGCCGCATGATTCAGCCGAACCGGTCGTTCGGCGGCGCCGACGATGTTGCCGGGCAGACGATCGACGGCCCGGTGGTGGGTGGCGCCCGGTCCAGCTTCTACGCCAAGGAGCTTGGCGCGGCCGTGGTCTCGGTCGGCGGTGGCCCAGGCCGAGGGCGAGCTGCAAGGCAGCCGGCGTGTCGACGACATCGTGCGTGCCAGCCGCTGCAGCCATCGCGCCTTCATCGCCCTGTTCATGCAGGCCACCGGCTTGAGCCCGAAGCGCTATGCAAGGCTGATGCGCTTGCAGCGGCTGCTCGCCCTGTTGCGCTCGCCCTCCCTTGTGTCGCTTGCCGAAAGCGCGCTGGCCGCGGGCTACGCGGGGTTCGACGTATCGACCTTCGCCGACTGCGGTGTCGCGGCACAAGGCTCGTCCTGGTATGTCACCTTTCCGCGGCTGTCGGTGCATTTGTTGACGGCGGCGGCGCAGGGCATCGCGGCAACGTCGAGTAGCGCCGCCAGCAGCGCAAGCCGCTTTGACGCCGCCGCACTTCCTGACGGACCAGAAATCGCGCGCTTGCCTTGCGTATGGGCAAGGAGCACGAACCGCTTGCGGCCTGCGCTTTGCTCGACGTACGCGCGCGGGGTCGACGTCTGATGTGAGACCAGACCACCGGCGCCGAGGCCGATGGCGGCGTGGCCGCTACTTCCTGGCGCAGTTCAGGGTGAAGGTGACGGCCGCACCCTGGGTGCCGTCGTTCTGTGTCGGCCTGTAGGTCATGGTCAGGGTGGTCGGATACAAGGTCACAGACTCAGCCACCCGGCCGCCTGCCGTGGAGGCAGAGACGGCGATCACAGTCACGTTGGCGAGCGCATAGCTCAGGTAGGTCTGCGGGCGTTCGCCCAGCGTCGTCACTTCCAACGTCATCGACGGGTATGCGCCCCCGATCAACGCCGCACCGGACAGAACCGGGCTCGTTGAGTCGAGGTCCTTGGAGACTGTCACGCCGGAGCAGATCTTATTGGCTACGCCGACCTGCATCGACTGCAAGTCGATCCAGTCGCGGCGCCTGTCGTCGGTGGACTCACCCGGCACGCCAGGAATGAACAGGAAAATCGACCCCGCGGCAGCAGTCTGCGCCGCCGAGGCGAGCACGCAAGCGAGTACGAAGGGGCGCAGGTGATTCATAGCTCGGTCTCCTATTGGGGGCGGGTACAAACTAGATTACTCCGCACAGTCGCCCGCCGGAAAGGTGTTTGCTTGGCTCATTCTTTGCGGGGCACTCGCTCACTCCCCCTTGATCCCGTTGTCCCTCACCACCTTGGCCCAAACATCGATCTGCCCCTCGATGAACGCCTGCGCCGCCTGAGCCGTGCCGGTGCGCACCTCGATGCCCTGAGCGTTGCTCGCTTCGACCTTGTCTTCGTCCTTCTTCTTGGCGTCCTTCTTGGCTCTTGGCTCGGCTACCGGCGCATACACATCGGTCTTGCCGGCCACCGCGTCGATCTGTTCGTGCGCAGGGAAGCCGCCATCGAACAGCCACCCATCCGGGGTCTGACCCAGACGCTGCTCGACCTGCTCGACCATCAGCACAAGCTGGGCCATGTCGCTGCCGGCGTTGACCACCTCCATGCCGACGATGACTTGGCCTTCGCGCGTGGTGGCCAACTGCACGTTGAAGGCGGGTCTGAAGCCGCCGTCGCCCATCTTCATCACGCGCGCATCGGCATCCGCGGTGCGGGCTCTCGCGTCCTCGCACTTGCCGCCGTTGCGCTTCTTGGCCGCAGCCACTTCGCTCAGTTGCTCGAGCGCGGCTCGGATGCGCTCTTCGCGCTCCTGGGCCGCGCGCAGCTTGGCCGCTTGTGCCTGCCGCTTGGCCTGGCCCGCGTCAGCCTGGGCCTGCGTCTTGATCGTTTGCGCCAGCTCGCGCGCCTCCGGCTCATGCCGGGGTTCGTCTTTGGTGATGCGGCTGAAGCTTGAACGTTTCCCCTCATGCCCCGCCGGTACTGCGGCGCAATAATCGGCTGCGATGGCGCAAAGCGACTGGATTCTCGAAACACGCGGGCTGGTCAAGGAGTTCAAGGGCTTCGTGGCCGTGAACGACGTCAACCTGCGCGTGACGCGCGGCCAGATCCATGCCCTGATCGGCCCCAACGGCGCCGGCAAGACGACGGTCTTCAACCTGCTGACCAAGTTCCTGATCCCGACGCGCGGCCACATCCTCTACAACGGGCAGGACATCACCACGGAGCGTCCGGCGCAGGTGGCGCGGCGCGGCATCGTGCGCTCGTTCCAGATCTCGGCGACGTTTCCGCACCTGAGCGTGCTGGAGAACGTGCGCATCGGGCTGCAGCGCGTGACCGGGCAGTCGTTCCACTTCTGGAAGTCCGAGCGCAGCCTGGATGCGCTCAACGAGCGCGCGATGGCGCTGCTGGAGACCGTCGGGTTGACCGAGTTCGCGCAGTGGGTGACGGTCGAGTTGCCGTACGGCCGCAAGCGCGCGCTCGAGATCGCCACCACGCTGGCCACCGAGCCCGAGCTGATGCTGCTCGACGAGCCGACGCAAGGCATGGGCCACGAGGACGTCGAGCGCGTGACGCAGCTGATCAAGAAGGTGTCGGCCAACCGCACCGTGCTGATGGTCGAGCACAACATGAGCGTGGTGGCGAGCATCGCCGACACGATCAGCGTGCTGCAGCGCGGCGCGGTGATCGCCGAAGGACCGTACGAACACGTGTCGCGCGACCCGCAGGTGCTGGAGGCCTACATGGGCAGCACCGACGAAGCGCTGGTGGGGCACTGAGCATGGCCGCACAACCAGCCGACGAACTGCTCCGCCTGGCCGACGTGCACGCCTTCTACGGCGAGTCGCACATCCTGCACGGCGTCGATCTGACGGTGCGCCGCGGCGAGGTGGTGACGCTGCTCGGGCGCAACGGCGCCGGGCGCACGACGACGCTGCGCGCGATCCTCGGCCTGACCGGCCGGCGCACCGGCTCGATCAAGCTCGGCGGCGTCGAGACGGTGCAGATGGCGCCGCACCAGATCGCCCGCTTGGGCCTCGGCTACTGCCCCGAGGAGCGCGGCATCTTCGCCAGCCTGAACTGCGAGGAGAACCTGCTGCTGCCACCGACGATTGCCGAAGGCGGCATGTCGATCGACGAGATCTACACCCTGTTCCCCAACCTGAGCGAGCGCCGCTCGAGTCCCGGCATGCGGCTGTCTGGCGGCGAGCAGCAGATGCTCGCGGTGGCGCGCATCCTGCGCACCGGCGCCAAGCTGCTGCTGCTCGACGAGATCAGCGAGGGCCTGGCGCCGGTCATCGTGCAGGCGCTGGCGCGCATGATCCGCACGCTGCGCGACAGGGGTTATACGATCGTCATGGTCGAGCAGAATTTCCGCTTCGCGGCGCCGCTCGCGGATCAGTTCTATGTCATGGAGCATGGCCGCATCGTCGAGAGCTTCGCCGCGCGCGAGCTGCAGTCGAAGATGGGCATGCTGCACGAGTACCTGGGCGTCTAGGCGACGCCACCCACTGAAGGAGCTATTGAGATGACGAAGCAGTTGAAGAAGGCCAGAACCCTTTTGGCGTGGGCCGCCGCCGCGACGCTGGCCGCCCCCGCGGCAGCGCAGATTTCCGATGGCGTGATCAAGATCGGCGTGATGAACGACATGTCCGGCCTGTACGCCGACATCGCCGGGCCCGGATCGGTCGTCGCCGCCAAGATGGCGGTCGAGGACTTCGGCGCCGCGAAGAAGGGCATGAAGGTCGAGATCGTCTCCGCCGACCACCAGAACAAGCCCGATGTCGGCTCGACGATCGCGCGCACCTGGTACGACGTCGACAAGGTCGACGCCATCGCCGACGTGCCGACTTCTTCGGTAGGGCTGGCGGTGAACCAGCTCACGCGCGACAAGGGCAAGGTCTTCCTCGCCTCCGGCCCGGCGACGTCGGACCTGACCGGCAAGGCCTGCAGCCCGAACACCGTGCACTGGACCTACGACACCTGGATGCTCGCCAACGGCACCGGCTCGGCGATCGTCAAGAACGGCGGCGACAGCTGGTTCTTCCTCACCGCGGACTACGCCTTCGGCCATGCGCTGGAACGCGACACCGAAGGCGCGGTGACCAAGGGCGGCGGCAAGGTGCTGGGCAAGGTGCGCCATCCCTTCCCGGGCACCGACTTTTCGTCCTTCCTGCTGCAGGCGCAAGCCAGCAAGGCCAAGGTGATCGGCCTGGCCAATGCCGGCGGCGACACCATCAACTCGATCAAGCAGGCGGCCGAGTTCGGCATCGTCAAGGGCGGCCAGAGCCTGGCCGGCATGCTGATGTTCATCACCGACGTGCACGCGCTGGGCCTGAACACCGCGCAGGGCCTGATGTTCACCGAGACCTTCTACTGGGACCTGAACGACGAGACGCGGGCGTGGACCAAGCGCTTCGCCGCGGCCAACGGCGGCAAGTACCCGTCGATGGTGCAGGCCGGCGTCTATGCCTCGGTGCTGCACTACCTGAAGGCGATCGAGGCGGCGAAGACCGACGATGGCACCAAGGTGGTCGCGCAGATGAAGGCGATGCCGACCGACGACCCGCTCTTCGGCAAGGGCTCGATCCGCGCCGACGGCCGCAAGATCCACCCGGCCTATCTGGTCGAAGTGAAGAAGCCGGCCGAGTCGAAGGGCCCGTATGACTACTACAAGATCCGGGCCACGATCCCCGCCGATCAAGCCTTCCGACCTTTGAATGCGGGTGATTGCCCGCTCGTGAAGTAGAGCGCTGCGCCTGGCACGGGGCCCCATGACAACAACGCACTCATGCGATGACTGAGATTTTTGGGGTTCCCACCCAGGCTCTGTTCGGCCAGCTATTGATCGGCCTGATCAACGGCTCTTTCTATGCCCTGCTGTCGCTCGGGCTGGCGGTGATCTTCGGCCTGCTCAACATCATCAACTTCACGCACGGCGCGCAGTACATGATGGGAGCGTTCGTAGCCTACCTGCTGCTCAACAAGCTGGGTATCGGCTACTGGTGGGCGCTGCTGATCGCACCGCTGGCCGTCGGCGCTACCGGCGCCATCATCGAGCGCACGATGCTCTCTAGGCTGTACAAGCTGGACCATCTGTACGGCCTGCTGCTCACCTTCGGTCTGGCGCTGATCATCCAGGGGCTGTTCCGCAACGAGTACGGCTCGTCGGGCCAGCCGTACGCGATCCCCGAGCAACTCACCGGCGCGCAGAACCTGGGTTTCATGTTCCTGCCCAACTACCGCGCCTGGATCATCGCCGCGTCGCTCGTCGTGTGCGTGGCGACGTGGTTCGTGATCGAGCGCACCAAGCTCGGCGCCTACCTGCGTGCGGCGACCGAGAACCCGCAGCTGGTGCAGGCTTTCGGCATCAACGTGCCGCGCATGATCACGCTGACCTACGGCTTCGGCGTCGCGCTGGCGGCGCTGGCCGGCGTGATGGCCGCGCCGATCTACCAGGTGAGCCCGCAGATGGGCGCGGATCTGATCATCGTCGTCTTCGCGGTGGTGGTGATCGGCGGCATGGGCTCGATCATGGGCTCGATCGTCACCGGCTTCGGGGTCGGGCTGATCGAGGGCCTGACCAAGGTGTTCTACCCCGAGGCATCCAACACCGTGATCTTCGTCATCATGGGCATCGTGCTGCTGCTCAAGCCGGCCGGCCTGTTCGGCACGCAGAAATGAAGCCCCCGCGCTCACTTCGTTCGCTGCCCCCAAGGGCCACGCAGGGGCCCCTTCATGGCCCTGGGGGCGTTCAGTGCCTTGGGAGCGGCCCGGCGCCACTGAAATGACCGCCAACAACAACAACCGCCATCTGCTGGTCGCCTTCGCGCTCATGGCCGGCTTCTTCATCCTCGCGCCGCTGGTGGTCTACCCGGTGTTCCTGATGAAGGTGATGTGCTTCGCACTCTTCGCCTGCGCCTTCAACCTGCTGATCGGCTTCGGCGGGCTGCTGTCGTTCGGCCATGCCATGTTCCTCGGCTCCGCCGGCTATGCCAGCGCGCACGCGGCCAAGATGTGGGGCTTCACGCCCGAGCTGGCGATCCTCTTCGGCACCGCCTGCGCGGTGCTGCTCGGTGCAGTCGCCGGCGTGCTCGCGATCCGCCGCCAGGGCATCTACTTCGCGATGATCACGCTGGCGCTGGCGCAGATGGTTTACTTCTTCAGCCTGCAGTCCAAGTTCACCGGTGGCGAGGACGGCATCCAGGCCGTGCCGCGCGGCCAGCTGTTCGGCGTCATCGAGCTGAACAACGTGACGGCGATGTACGTGCTGGTGCTCGTCATCTTTCTCGCCGGGTTCCTCTTCATCTGGCGCGTTGTGCATTCGCCGTTCGGCCAGGTGTTGAAGGCGATCCGCGAGAACGAGGCGCGCGCCACCTCGCTCGGCTACGACACCGACCGCTACAAACACGTCGCCTTCATCTTGTCGGCGGGCCTGGCCGGGCTGGCCGGCGCGACCAAGGCGCTCGTCTTCCAGCTCGCCTCGCTGACCGACGTGCACTGGAGCATGTCCGGCGAGGTGGTGCTGATGACGCTGCTCGGCGGGCTGGGCACGCTGTTCGGCCCGGTCGTCGGCGCGGCGGTGATCATCACGATGCAGAACTACCTGGCGCAACTCGGCGCCTGGGTCACGGTGGTGCAGGGCGTGATCTTCGTGATCTGCGTGCTGGCCTTCCGTCGCGGCATCGTGGGCGAGATTGCGCACCTGCTGAAGAAGCCGTTATGACGGGCGGCAGACGCGCAGCGCCTCCGCCGGGCCTTACCCTACGCCGATGCCGCGCGCCATCAGCACTGCCGCCACCGGCATGAGCGCGAGCAGTATGGCCTGCGCCAGCATCCAGCGCCGCAGGCTCAGCCAATTCGCCGCATCCGGTCAGTCGAGGCTCTGATCGTGGTCACTGTGGTCGACAGTGGCCGGCCAGGTGCCGGTGGCCCCTGCCGAACACGCACATCAGAGGGCTGGATCGCGGGTTTCTCCCGACGATTGGACCGCTTTGCCTTGGCCCTGCAAGACCTGGGCGCACCCCGCTCCCGCGGCCCTGGGCGCAGTGGCGCCTGATTGTGGATGGGTCGGGGATGGTCAGGCCGCTTGCAGCGCCTGCCCACGCACTGGAGCCCGCGGCGGCGCCCGGGCCTGCAGACCCAGGTGCGTGAGGATCTTTTCGACCACCGGCTGCTCGAGGAGCGCAGCGATGATCTTCAGCTCGCCACCGCAGTTCGGGCAGTGCTCCAGGTCCAGATCGAAGACGGATCGAAGACGCGCTTGAGCAGCCTGGCCCAACTCAGCCGCACCGGGCGAT
>JANNGZ010000297.1:0-6454 GCA_031404155.1 Burkholderiales bacterium | reverse complement strand
CAGGCCAAGGAAGCGCGCCTGCACATCCTGGCCAAGATGCAGGAAGCGGTGGGCGGCGCCCGTACCGAGGTGAGCCAGTTCGCGCCGCGCCTGTACACGATGAAGATCAACCCCGAGAAGATCCGCGACGTGATCGGCAAGGGTGGCTCCACCATCCGTGCGCTGACCGAAGAAACCGGCTGCACGATCGACATCGGCGAAGACGGCACGATCACGATCGCGTCGACCGATGCCGACAAGGCCGAGTTCGCCAAGAAGCGCATCACCGAGATCACCGCCGAGGCCGAGATCGGCAAGGTCTACGAAGGTGCGGTGACCAACATCCTGGACTTCGGCGCGCTTATCCACATCTTGCCGGGCAAGGACGGCCTGCTGCACATCAGCCAGATCGCGCACCAGCGGGTCGAGAAGGTCGAGGACTTCTTGAAGGAAGGCCAGGTGGTCAAGGTCAAGGTGCTCGAGACCGACGAAAAGGGCCGCATCAAGTTGTCGATGAAGGCGCTGCTCGAGCGGCCGGAAGGTTATGTCGAGGAAGAGCGCCCGCGCCGCGAATACGGCGACCGTGGCGACCGTGGCCCGCGCCGCGACGACCGCGGCCCGCGCCGCGAGCCGCGTGAAAGCCGAGACGCACCGCGCGAGAACCGCGGCGAGGCGGTGGCCGAAGCCGTGCCGGGCAATCCGCCGGGAAACGACTCGCCGCGCCAGCCCGAGTGACCTGTAGCGCCGGGGGCCAGCGGCCCCTGGCGCGCTCCGAGGCGAAACCATGAAAGCAATCGAGATCCGCCAACCCGGTGGCCCGGAAGTGCTGGTGCCGTGCGAGCGCCCGGCTCCGGTGCCGCGTGCCGGTGAAATGCTGGTGGCGGTCACCGCCTGCGGCATCAACCGGCCCGACGTGCTGCAACGCAAGGGCCTGTACCCGATGCCGCCCGGCGTGTCGGACCTGCCCGGGCTGGAGATCGCCGGCACGGTGGCTGGTGGCGACGCGGCCGAACTCGCCGCGGCCGGTTTCAAGCTCGGCGACCGTGTCTGTGCGCTGGTCGCCGGCGGCGGCTATGCCCAGGCCTGCGTCGCGCCCATCGGGCAATGCCTGCCGGTGCCCAAGGGCCTGACCGATATCGAAGCGGCGAGCCTGCCGGAAACCTTCTTCACTGTGTGGCAGAACGTGTTCCACATCGCTGGCCTCCAGGCCGGCGAGACGCTGCTGGTGCAGGGCGGGTCCAGTGGCATCGGCGTCACCGCGATCCAGCTCGCCAAGGCGATCGGCGCGAAGGTGATCGTCACCGCGGGCAGCGACGAGAAGTGCCAGGCCTGCGTCGAGATCGGCGCCGACCATGCGATCAACTACCGCACCCAGGACTTCGTTGCCGAGGTCAAACGCCTCAGCGACGGCCGCGGCGTCGACGTGGTGCTCGACATGGTCGCCGGCGACTACCTCGGGCGCGAAGTGGAATGTGTTGCCGACGACGGCCGCATCGCGGTCATCGCGGTGCAGGGTGGTGTGAAGAGCGAGGTCAATGCCGGCACGCTGCTGCGCAAGCGCATCGCGATCACCGGCTCCACGCTGCGCCCGCGCACCATCGCCTACAAGACGGTGCTGGCGCAGGCGCTGCGCGAACAGGTGTGGCCGCTGATCGAAGCCGGCCGCATCAAGCCGGTGATCCACAGCGTGTTCCCGGCGGCCGAGGCGGCCAAGGCGCATGCGCTGATGGAGTCGAGCACCCATGTCGGCAAGATCGTCCTGAGCTGGTGAAACGGAGCGGGTGAACAAGATGGCACGCAAAAAACTCGTCGTCGGCAACTGGAAGATGCATGGCAGCCACAAGGCCAATGCCGAGCTGATCGAAGGCATCCTGAACGCCGGGCCGTTCGGCCTGGACGTGGCGGTGTGCGTGCCCTTCCCGTTCCTCTCCGAAACCGCGGTGGCGCTGGCCGGCAGCGACGTGCGCTGGGGTGCGCAGGATTGTTCGGCGCACGAGCAGGGCGCGTTCACCGGCGAAGTGTCGGCCGGCATGCTGCACGAGTTCGGCTGCCGCTACGTCATCGTCGGCCACTCCGAACGCCGCGCGCTGCATGCCGAAAGCGACCAGCTCGTGGCCGACAAGGCCATGGCCGCGCTGGCTCGCGGCGTGACGCCGATCGTGTGCGTGGGCGAAACCCTGGCCCAGCGCGAGGCGGGCGAGACCGCGGCAGTGGTCAAACGCCAGCTCTCGTCCGTGATCCACACCCTGGCTCATTGCGCCGGCGAGATGGTGGTGGCCTACGAGCCGGTGTGGGCGATCGGCACCGGGCGCACCGCCACGCCGGAGCAGGCGCAGGAGGTGCACGCGCTGCTGCGCGCGCAGCTCAAGGCGGCCACGGCGCATGCCGACGGCATGAAGATCCTTTACGGCGGCAGCGTCAAACCCGACAACGCCGCCACGCTGTTTGCGCAGGGCGACATCGACGGCGGCCTGATCGGCGGCGCGTCGCTGAAGGCGGCCGACTTCGTCGCCATCTGTCGCGCCACGGGCTGAGCCCGCTTCACGCACCGCTGAATCGAACCACTGGAGTAAAAGCTAAATGCAGATCTGGATGAACATCGTGCTGGCCTTGCAGCTGCTCACCGCGCTGGTGATGATCGGCCTTGTGTTGATCCAGCATGGCAAGGGCGCCGACATGGGCGCGTCCTTCGGCAGCGGTGCCTCGGGCAGCCTCTTCGGCGCCACCGGCAGCGCCAACTTCCTGTCGCGGTCGACGGCGGTCTGCGCCGCGATCTTCTTCGCTTGCACGCTCGCGTTGGCCTACTTCGGCAACGTCGGCGCCATCGCGCGCGCCGGCGCTGGTGGCGGCAGCGTGCTCGACCGCGCAGCGCCTGCGGCGAGTGCGGCTTCAGGCGCAGCGCCCGCGGCGTCAGCCCCGGCCCAGATCCCCGCGGCCGCGCCGGCGGCGGTGGTGGTTCCGGCGGCACCGGCCGCGCCGGCTGCATCCGGCGCGGTGATTCCAACCAAGTAAGCGCGGCCCGCGCAAGCGGCCTCGCACACCCTGTGCACGCCGCTTGGCGGCAGGCGCAGGCACCGGAACCGCAATGATTTCCGCTTAGAATTCAAAGCTGACCGGCAAGCCCTGCCTCATGCGAGCCGACAGCAGATTCGAGCACCGCCGACGTGGTGAAACTGGTAGACACGCTATCTTGAGGGGGTAGTGGCGAAAGCTGTGCGAGTTCGAGTCTCGCCGTCGGCACCAACATCGATTTTGGGTACGCACAAGCACCGTCCGCGATGGCCTGTGCCAGCCCCCGAAGGCCGCCCCAAAGAACCGCCGCCCCAAAGAACCGCCGACGCGATGGACCTGCAGCAGTACCTCCCTGTCATCCTGTTCATCCTCGTCGGCGTCGGCGTCGGCGTGGCGCCGCAGTTGCTCGGCTTCCTGCTCGGCCCCAACCGGCCCGACGCGCGCAAGAACAGCCCCTACGAATGCGGCTTCGAGGCCTTCGAGGACGCACGCATGAAGTTCGACGTGCGCTACTACCTCGTCGCGATCCTGTTCATCCTGTTCGACCTCGAGATCGCGTTTTTCTTCCCCTGGGCGGTGGCGCTGAAGGAAATCGGCTGGACCGGCACGCTCGCCGGCTTCGTCTTCCTCGCGATCCTGCTGGTGGGCTTCGTCTACGAGTGGAAGAAGGGTGCCCTCGATTGGGAATAGACATGGAGCCCCTCGTCCGACGAGTACATCGGCCGATCCCCCGAGGGGAACGACGGCCGCGGCTCCAAGCCCGCCTGCGCGGGCTTGGACAGCCGGAGTGCCAGCCGCGTCTCGCGGCTGGCGCGGGCCGGCTTGGGAGCGGCCCGGCGCTCGGCCCGCCGCTGCGTCTCACATTGGAGTCTCGCCATGGGCATTGAAGGCGTACTCAAGGAAGGCTTTGTCACCACCTCGGTGGACACACTGGTGAACTGGTCGAAGACCGGTTCGCTGTGGCCGATGACCTTCGGCCTGGCCTGCTGCGCGATCGAGATGATGCACGCCGGCGCGGCGCGCTACGACATCGACCGCTTCGGCATGCTGTTCCGCCCCAGCCCGCGCCAGAGCGACCTGATGATCGTCGCCGGCACGCTGTGCAACAAGATGGCGCCGGCGCTGCGCAAGGTCTACGACCAGATGGCCGAGCCGCGCTGGGTGCTCAGCATGGGCTCCTGCGCCAACGGTGGCGGCTACTACCACTACAGCTACTCGGTGGTGCGCGGCTGCGACCGCATCGTGCCGGTGGATGTGTACGTGCCGGGCTGCCCGCCCACGGCCGAGGCTCTGCTCTACGGCATCCTGCAACTGCAGGCCAAGATCCGGCGCGAGAACACGATCGCGCGCTGAGGCGCAACACAAGCACAAGTGCGTTGAAGAACCCGAGCCGATGACCGTCAAACTCGACAAGTTGCAAGCTGCGCTGCAGGCCTGCCTGGGCGACAGGATCAAGGCCTTCAAGCGTGAGCGTGGCGAGATCACGGTCACCGTGACCGCGGCCGACTACCTGGGCGTGGCCACCTCGCTGCGCGACCAGGCCGAGCTGGCCTTCGAGCAGCTGATCGACCTCTGCGGCGTCGACTACAGCGGCTACAAGGACGGAGCCTACGACGGCCGGCGCTACGCGGTGGTGACGCACCTGCTTTCGGTGAGCAAGAACTGGCGCCTGCGCCTGAAGGTCTTCGCCACCGACGACGACATGCCGATGGTGGCCTCGCTCAACGAGCTCTGGAACTCGGCCAACTGGTTCGAGCGCGAGGCCTTCGACCTCTTCGGCATCGTCTTCGACGGCCATGTCGACCTGCGCCGCATCCTCACCGACTACGGCTTCATCGGCCACCCGATGCGCAAGGACTTCCCGGTCTCCGGTTACGTGGAGATGCGCTACGACCCCGAGCAAAAGCGCGTCATCTACCAGCCGGTGACGATCGAGCCGCGCGAGGTGGTGCCGCGTGTGGTGCGCGAAGATCGATACGGCGGCTTGAGATGACTCGCGCGAGTTCTCCCGAGCGGACGCCGCGGAGCTGGCTTCGCCAGGCCGCTGGCGGGCCTTGCAGGCCGCATGGCCGCGAGACGTGGCCATTCCTCGGCCCGTCCAAGCCGACGCGGGTCGGCTTGGAGCCGCGAGCCTCGGCCCCCTGGGGGGAGGCGGCCGAAGGCCGCTTCGGGGGGGACCAAGTCCATGGCTGAAATCAAGAACTACACGCTGAATTTCGGGCCGCAGCATCCGGCCGCGCACGGCGTGCTGCGCCTGGTGCTCGAGCTCGATGGCGAGGTGATCCAGCGCGCCGACCCGCATATCGGCCTGCTCCACCGCGCCACCGAAAAGCTCGCCGAGAGCAAGACGTACATCCAGTCGCTGCCCTACATGGACCGCCTGGACTACGTGTCGATGATGGCCAACGAGCACGCCTACTGCCTGGCGATCGAGAAGCTGATGGGCATCGAGGTGCCCGAGCGCGCGCAGTACATCCGCGTCATGTTCGCCGAAATCACGCGGCTGCTGAACCACCTGCTCTGGCTCGGTGCGCACGGCCTGGACTGCGGCGCGATGAACATCCTGATCTACTGCTTCCGCGAGCGCGAAGACCTGTTCGACATCTACGAAGCGGTGTCCGGCGCGCGCATGCATGCCGCGTACTTCCGCCCCGGCGGCGTTTACCGCGACCTGCCGGACTCGATGCCGCAGTACCAGGTCAACAAGATCCGCAACGCCAAGGCGATCGCCAAGTTGAACGAGAACCGCGAAGGCTCGCTGCTCGACTTCATCGAGGACTTCGTCAAGCGCTTCCCGAACAACGTCGACGACTACGAAACCCTGCTCACCGACAACCGCATCTGGAAGCAGCGCACCGTGGGCGTCGGCGTGGTCTCGCCCGAGCGTGCGCTGAACCTCGGCTTCACCGGCCCGATGTTGCGTGGCTCGGGCATCGAGTGGGACCTGCGCAAGACGCAGCCCTACGACGTCTATGCCGGCATGGACTTCGACGTGCCGGTGGGCGTCAACGGCGACACCTACGACCGCTACCTGGTGCGTGTGGCCGAGATGCGCCAGAGCAACCGCATCATCGGGCAGTGCGTGGACTGGCTGCGCGCCAACCCGGGCCCGGTGATCACCGCCAACCACAAGGTGGCGCCGCCGTCGCGGGTGGAGATGAAGTCCAACATGGAAGAGCTGATCCACCACTTCAAGCTCTTCACCGAAGGTTTCCACGTGCCCGAGGGCGAGGCCTATGCCGCGGTGGAACACCCCAAGGGCGAGTTCGGCATCTACCTGGTGAGCGACGGCGCCAACAAACCCTGGCGGCTGAAGATTCGTGCCCCCGGCTTCCCGCACCTGGCCGCGCTCGACGAGATGGCGCGCGGCCACATGATTGCCGACGCGGTGGCGGTCATCGGCACCATGGACATCGTGTTCGGCGAGATCGATCGATGAGCTTTCCTGAATCCACGCTCGGCC
>JANNGZ010000296.1:0-6315 GCA_031404155.1 Burkholderiales bacterium | reverse complement strand
GCCACTTCGTCGTTGAGCACATCGGGGGTGTGCGTCACGGTGACGCCGCGCGCCTGGGCCGCAGCCACGTCGACGCCGTCGTAGCCGACGCCCATCACCGAGATCAGCTTCAAGGCCGGCAGCCGGGCGATGAGTTCCGCGCTGACCTTGGATTCGCCGCTGGCGGCAATCGCCTGCACTTGCGGCGCGATGGCCGCGAGCGCGGCCGGGTCGGTTTCGTGCAGTCGGTCGTGCACCGTGTACGCGGCGCTCAGCGGTTCGAGGTACAGCGGCGGCAGGCGCGACGCAGTGAGTACATGGATGGCGGCCAAAACGGGGCTCCTCGGGGTGGATTTCAATCGTCATACGATAATACGACAGCCCCTGGCCCCACTTCGAGAACCCCATGAGCGACAAGCCGCGAAAGAAGCCTGAAGCGTCCGTCGCCGGGCCGCCCCAAGACGGACAACTCCCTCTCGGGGGGGCGGGCGGGACGAGTCCCGCCCTTGGGGGCAAACGTCCGCTCCGAAGCCAGCAGTGGTTCGGCCGCCAGGACCGCGACGGTTTCGCCTACCGAAGCTGGGTCAAAGGGCGTGGCGTGCCACACGACCAGTTCGACGGCCGGCCAGTGATCGGTATCTGCAATACCTTCTCCGAACTCACGCCGTGCAATTCCCATTTCCGCACCTTGGCCGAGCAGGTGAAGATCGGCGTCTACGAAGCGGGTGGCTTCCCGCTCGAGTTCCCGGTGATGTCGCTCGGCGAAACCCTGCTGCGCCCGACCGCGATGCTTTACCGCAACCTGGCGAGCATGGATGTCGAAGAGAGCATCCGCGGCAACCCGATCGACGGTGTGGTGCTGCTGATGGGCTGCGACAAGACCACGCCCTCGCTGGTGATGGGCGCGGCGAGCGCGGATCTGCCCACCATCGGCGTCAGCGGCGGCCCGATGCTCAACGGCAAGTGGCGCGGCCAGGAACTCGGCAGCGGCACCGGCGTGTGGAGCATGAGCGAGCAGGTGCGCGCCGGTACGCTCAAGCTCGCCGACTTCTTCGACGCCGAGAGCTGCATGCACCGCAGCCACGGCCATTGCATGACGATGGGCACCGCGTCGACGATGGCCTCGATGGTGGAGGCGCTGGGCATCGGCCTGCCCGGCAACGCGGCCTACCCCGCGGTGGACGGCCGGCGCAATGTGCTCGCGCGCAACGCCGGGCGGCGCATCGTGGAAATGGTGCACACCGACCAGAAGCTCTCCGACATCCTCACCCGCGAGGCCTTCGAGAACGCGATCAAGACGCTGGCCGCGATCGGCGGCTCCACCAACGCAGTAATCCACCTGATCGCGATCGCCGGGCGGGTCGGCGTGCCCTTGAACATCGACGACTTCGACCGGCTCGCGAGCGAGCTGCCTTGCCTGGTCAACCTGCAACCCAGCGGCCAGTACCTGATGGAAGACTTTTGCTACGCGGGCGGGCTGCCGGTGGTGATGAAGGAAATTGCGGCGCACCTGCACACGAACCTGGTCACGGCGAGCGGCAAGACGGTGGCGGAGAACTTCGCCGAGGCGCAGAACTACAACGCCGAGGTGATCAAGCCGCTCAACGCACCGTTCAAGGCCAAGGCCGGCATCGCGGTGCTGCGCGGCAACCTGGCGCCGCGCGGCGCGGTGATCAAGCCCAGTGCTGCCACGCCCGAGTTGATGGTGCACAAGGGCCGCGCGGTGGTGTTCGAGAACATCGAGGACTTCCACACCCGCATCGACGACGAGAACCTGGATGTCGACGAGACCTGCGTGCTGGTGCTCAAGAACTGCGGCCCCAAGGGCTACCCCGGCATGGCCGAGGTGGGCAACATGCCGCTGCCGCCAAAGGTGCTGCGCAAAGGCATCACCGACATGGTCCGCATCAGCGACGCCCGCATGAGCGGCACCGCGTATGGCACCGTGGTGCTGCACACAGCGCCCGAGGCCGCGGCGGGTGGGCCGCTGGCGCTGGTGCAAAACGGAGACATCGTCGAGTTGGATGTGCCGAAACGCCGGCTGCACTTGCATGTGAGCGACGAAGAACTCGCGCGCCGGCGGGCGGCCTGGGTGACGCCGGAGCTGAAGCTGAGCAGCGGCTACTGGAAGCTTTACACCGACCATGTGCTGCAGGCCGACGAAGGCGCGGACCTGGACTTCCTGCGCGGCAGGCGCGGCGCGTTTGTGCCGCGGGACAACCATTGAGCCGGGGGCTCAATGGTTGCGTCGCACTTACTGCGACTCGATCAGGGCGCCCAGTCGTGTCATCGAAAGGATGTTCGGTGTGGTGCCGATTCGCACGGCAACCAAATCGTGAAAGTGGCGCAACTCGGCAACCGACGTGACGCGCTGCACCTGCGGGCGGAAGAGGTTGCGCCGAAGGCCGAAAACGACGAGACCGGCGCTGCGCACCTGGTCGAACAGCACTTCATGGTGGTGTGCCGCCTCGAAAATCAGGAACTTGAGCCCGCGCTGCGCCACGATCCAGGGAACGAGCTTCGGTTCGGCGCCCTCGACGTCGAGCTTGACGCCGAAGGGATTGGCGCCCACCAGCGGGCCGACATAGCGGGCGATGTCTCGCACCGCAACCGTCAGGGTGTCCCAGGTGGACTGATCGGAATGTTCGACCAGTGTCGCCATCCCGGAATGTGATGGCGGCACCTTCAGGGTCATGCTCGAGTCCTTGTCCATCAGCGCAACCCGATGCATGGACACATTGGAAACGCCGCCGGCATCGATCGCCGCCTGCACCCGGTCTGCAAGGGCAGGTTGCGGCTCGAACAGATGCACATGCCCGGCGGCGCCGACCTTGAGGCTTGCATACAGGCCGATGGTCGAATAGTTGGCGCCGATGTCAAGGAAGGTATCGCCGGGTGAAAGCAAGGCCGACGCGAGGGCCTGCACTTTCGGATCGTTGGTGCCGAACAGGTAGAGGATGCGGCCGTGGTAGTCGTTCACGTCCACCTCCATGTTCAGGCCGCCATGGGTCGTGGCGAGGGCCAGGTAGTTGCGGGCGCCGAAGGAGCGGTTGGTGAGGCGGTTGAACGCCAGCGGGGTCAGCCCGCTCAGAAGCGGAATCCGCCGTGCGACCTGCGAATAGACACGCATCGCCACCGGCGGCTTCTGGAGAGTGTTCATAGCCATGCTTTGCGAACCCTTTTTGCACACATGGAGTGTGGCGGTGGCCCCGTCAGGGGTGAACGATCCGGTGAGGGCGCCCGGAGGCGCAGCGCAGTGATGCGGTCCAGTAACGCGTGATCACGGCCGCTGCAACTTCGTGGCCGCCAGCATCGCCGCCACCGCGTCATGCCCTGCCCGCTGCGCCATCTCCTGCGCCGTCAGGCCGCGGTCGTCGCGTGCTTCCTTGGGCGCACCTTTGGCGAGCAACAGCTTCACCGTGTCGGCATGCCCCTGGCCGGCGGCCCACATCAGCGCGGTGAGTTGGTTGTCGTAGCTGGCGTTCGCATCCACGCCGGCGCCGAGCAAGGCCTCCACCGCGTCGGTGTGCCCCAGCGCCGCGGCGTAGAGCATCGCGGTCTTGCGCATGCGGTCCACCGGGTCGGTGCGCGCACCCGCAGCGAGCAGGCGCCGCAGCACGGCCACGTGGCCGCCGTAGGACGCGGCCATCAGCGGCGTGACGCTGTCCAGCGAGGGCACATTGACATCGGCACCCGCCACGAGCAGGCGCTCGGCCATCGCGAGGTTGCCCTTCTCGGACGCGGTGAGCAGCGCGGTTTTGCCCGCGCGGTTGCGCGAGTTGGGTGATGCGCCCTGGATGAGCACACGGTCCACCTGCACGAGGTCGTTCTGCCGCGCGCCGACCAGCAACTGCGCGTTCAGGCTCAGGTTGCTCGCGGGCTGGGCCCGTGCTGCGCTGGCGGTTACGGCCATCAACACGAGCATCAGCACAACGATCAACAAGGCAGCCGACGCGGCGAACAACCCACAGAGCCCACGGGCAAACCCGCGGCCCCCTAAAGACGTATCCATGCAATCCCTCGGTTCATTGATCCATGCTGCGCGAACCGCACAACAACTGTTCACTTTTTGCCAGAACCAGACTACGCGCGAGCAGCATGACCAGCGTGGCCGGCACCTTGAACGACGCCGACATCGAAAACCTGGCGCATTATCTGGTGGGGCTCTGAGCGCCGAAGTCAGCGGTGACGAAGGCGAGGTGTCCACGAATTCGGGTCAACTTCAACTACATCGCTCGCGCAGCCGGCTTCGCGCACCAAGGCAAACCACAGCGCTCAGGCGCTGAAATCTTCGGTGTCGACTTCCGACTGGCTCTGCGCGCTGTAGCGTGGGCCGGCCACGGTGCGCTGGTTCACGATTGCGCCGAGGCGCTCCAGTTGCGACGCACTCAGGCGCAATTCCCGCGCACCCATGTTGTCGGCCAGGTGGTCGATGTTGGCCGTGCCCGGAATCACGATCACATGCTCACCTTGAACCAGCAGCCAGGCGAGCGCAAGTTGTGCCGGCGTGCAGCCGACTTCAGCTACCAACTCGCGGTAGCCGCCGAGCAGGGCCAGGTTCGCGGCCCACGCTTCGCCCTGGAATCGGGGCATGCCACGGCGCAAGTCTTTCGCGTCGAGCGTGGACACATCGTGCAGCGTGTCGGTGAGAAAGGCTCGCGCCAGCGGGCTGAACGCGACCAGGCTCGCGCCGATTTCGCGGCACGCCTCCAGCACCGCAATCTCCACATTGCGCGACCACAAGGAATACTCGCTCTGCACCGCCGCGACCGGAAACACCGCATGCGCGCGGCGCAGCGTGGTGGCCGACACCTCCGACAGCCCGAGCGCGCGCACCTTGCCCGCGCGCACCAGGTCGCTCATCGCACCCACGCTGTCCTCGATCGGCACCGCCTTGTGCCAGCGGTGCAGGTAATACAGGTCGATCACGTCGGTGCCCAGGCGCTTCAGGCTGTCCTCGCAATTACGGCGGATCGCTTCCGGCGTGCCGTCGATCACCCGCTTGACGCTGCCATCGGGAAACGTGACCCCGGCCATGCCGCCCTTGCTGCACAGCGTGATGCGCGAGCGGTGGGCCTTGAGCACGCGGCCGACCAGGGCTTCATTGGCGCCGAAGCCATACAGCGCGGCGGTGTCGAAGAGGTCAACGCCAAGGTCGACGGCGCGCAGCAGCATGCGCTCGGCCACATCGGGCGGTGGCGGCACGCCGTAGGCGTGGCTCAGGTTCATGCAGCCGAGGCCGATGGGGGCGACGGTGAACGGGCCGATCCTCCTGCTTTGCATGGCGGGCAAGGTCATCAGGCAACCTCCGTGCTGCGCACTCCGGTATTCGCCTTTCGGGCGGCCGGGCAGGCTCATGCGCCCTGGAGCTGCCGCTCCAACCCATGCAGCACCCGATAGCAAGGCAGCACCTGCGCCACGCTGGCGTTCGGTTCGCGGCCTTCCTGGATCGCGGTGAAGAACTCGCGGTCTTGCAACTCGATCCCGTTCATCGATACCGCCACCTGGCTCACGTCGATCTTTTCTTCCTTGCCGTTGAACAAGTCGTCGTAGCGCGCGAGGTAGGTGCCGGTGTCGCCGATGTATCGGAAGAAGGTGCCGAGCGGCCCCTCGTTGTTGAAACTCAAGCTCAAGGTGCAGATCGCGCCGTTCGCGGTTCTCAGCTGGATGCTCATGTCCATCGCGATGCCGAGCGTCGGGTGGATCGGGCCTTGCAGCGCGTTGGCCGCGACGATCGGTGAGCCGGCCTGGTAGGCAAACAGGTCCACCGTGTGCGCGGCGTGGTGCCAGAGCAGGTGGTCGGTCCAGCTGCGCGCCTGGCCGAGCGCGTTCATGTTGCTGCGGCGGAAAAAATAGGTCTGCACATCCATCTGCTGGATGTTGAACTCGCCCGCCTTGATCTTCTTGTGAACCCACTGGTGGCTCGGGTTGAAGCGGCGGGTGTGGCCGCACATCGCAACCCGGCCGCTCTTCTTTGCCAGTTCGGCCACCGCTTGCGCATCGGCCCACGAATCAGCGAGCGGGATCTCCACCTGCACATGTTTGCCGGCACCCAAGCACGCCATGCTTTGCGACGCGTGCATCTGCGTGGGCGTGCACAGAATCACCGCGTCGACCTCCTTGCGCGCCAGGCTGTCGGCGAGGTCGGTGGTCACATGGCCGATGCCGTACTGGTCGGCCACGGCCTTGGTTTTCTCCAGCTCGCGGCTGACCAGCGAGACCACTTCGACACCGGCTATGAGTTTGATCGCATCCAGGTGTTTGATGCCAAAGGCGCCGGCACCGGCCAAAGCCACTCGAATCGTCATGTGTTCTCCAAAATGAGGTGGCCCACCG
>JANNGZ010000295.1:0-1582 GCA_031404155.1 Burkholderiales bacterium | reverse complement strand
CCGCGCGCGGCTGCTGGCCGACCCGCGCAACTTCATCGCGCAGCCCACGCTCGCGCTCTCGGCCTGCCCGACCTTTGTCGACAGCGGCATTGCGCCGCGCCACATCGACCTGCGGCCCTTTGTCCTCACCGGCAAGGCCTCTGGCAGCGGCGTGCGGATGGTGCCCGGCGGCCTGACGCGGGTGGCCCTGAAGGAGGGCTCGCTGGTGGTCAATTCGTCGCAAGGCGGTGGCACCAAGGACACCTGGGTGCTGGAGGCTTGAGCATGCTGTCCAGAACCGCCGACCACCTGTTCTGGATGTCGCGCTACATGGAGCGCGCGGAGAACACCGCGCGCATGCTCGACGTGAACTACCAGACCTCGCTGCTGCCGCAATCGGCCAACCGCGCCGAGATGGGTTGGAGCGGTGTGCTCGGCATCTCGGAGCTGACCGCGGCCTTCGAGCGCAGCCATGCGGTGGTCGACGCCGGGAGCGTCATGCAATTCATGGTCTGCGACGCCGGCAACCCCTCGTCGATCGTCTCGTGCCTGGCCGCCGCGCGCGAAAACGCCCGCGCAGTGCGTGGCACCTTGACCACCGAGCTGTGGGAGACTACCAACACCACCTGGCTCGACGTCAAGCGCATGCTGCTGGCCAACGAGTTCGAGCGCGACCCGGCCAGCGTGTTCGAGTGGGTGAAGTTCCGCTCGCATCTGTCGCGTGGCGTCGCGGTGGGCACGATGCTGCAGGACGAGGCGCTGCACTTCATGCGCATCGGCACCTTCCTGGAGCGCGCCGACAACACCGCGCGCCTGCTCGACGTGAAGTTCCATGCCCTGGCCGGCGACTACTTCGGTTCCTGGGGCGACCCCAACGCGCCGGAGGTGGACTTCTATCACTGGTCGGCGATCCTGCGTTCGGTCTCCGGCTTCGAGATCTACCGCAAGGTCTACCGCAACGTGATCCGCCCGGACAAGGTGGCCGAGCTGCTGATCCTGCGGCCCGACATGCCGCGCTCGCTGGCCGCCTGCCTGAACGCCGTGGTGCTCAACCTCGACCTGGTCGCCAACGAGCAGAGCAACGAAACCCGGCGCCGCGCCGGGCGCCTGCGCAGCGACCTGCAGTTCGGACGCATCGACGAAATCCTGAGCGGCGGCCTGCACGCTTTTCTCGACCAGTTCCTCAACCGCGTCAACGACATCGGTGCGGGCATCAGCCGCGACTTCCTGGTGCCGAACTGACCCCGAGACTTGACCCCGAAAGACCTGACCCCGAAAGACTCCCGTGTCCATCCACGTCGCGCTGCACCACGTCACCCACTACCGCTACGACCGCCGCGTCGCCCTGGCGCCGCAAATCGTGCGCCTGCGCCCGGCGCCGCATTGCCGCACCCGCATCCTTTCCTACTCGCTGAACATCGAGCCGGCGGCGCATTTCATCAACTGGCAGCAAGACCCCTTCTCCAACCACCTGGCGCGCCTGGTCTTCACCGGCAAGACCACCGAATTCAAGGTCAGCGTCGACCTGGTGGCCGAGATGTCGGTCTACAACCCCTTCGACTTTTTCCTCGAGCCGCAGGCCGAGCTGTTCCCCTTCGGCTAC
>JANNGZ010000294.1:0-2823 GCA_031404155.1 Burkholderiales bacterium | reverse complement strand
TGCCGGGCAGCAGTTGCAGCATTTGTTTGCCGACCTGCTTCGGCAGCCCGGCGTTGGCAGCGTACTGCTGATGCTCGATGAAGTGCAGGAGATTGCCAGAGCCGGCACGCAGGGCGAGCAGGCCATGCGCGCGGTGCGTGCGGTGTTCAATCGGTACAAGGCAAGCGCGAAGCTGTTATTGCTGATGACCGGCTCCTCGCAGGAAGGGTTGACGCGTTTGTTCGCCTCCCCGTCCCAGGCCAGTTTTGGCCTGGCCGACCGCGAAGATTTTCCTCCTCTTGGGCTTGACTACCTGCGATTTGTCACCGACCGCGCCAATGCCAGCCGCAACTCGAAAAGCCGGCTCAAGCCCGAAGCGCTGTTTTCCATCTTCACCAACCAGTTGAACAATCGACCAGCGGATTTGGAAGCTTTCATCGGCTTTGTCAGCACCTACAACATCACGGAGCTGGCAACGGCGGCAGACGAATTTCTGGCCAAACGTTATCCGCCGCAAGACATAGCGCAACGATTCAACTCCTTCACACCGGTACAGCGGTTTCTGCTGAACGAAATTGCCCGTGGTGCGCAGCAGTTCACGGGCCGCGTCATGTTGGGCAAATTGGAGCAGGCTTCGGGTGTTGGTGTGACGGCGGCGGCGGTGCGCAAGGCCTTGCTGAGCTTGCCGGGCAATACGGTGGCTAACCCAGACCGTGGCCGCTACGTGATCGAAGACAAATTACTGGAGCGCTGGCTGCAAGCTCAGCAGAAGGATTGAGATTGATTTGTCGGCAACTGACGCCTGTGCCTCTTGCGGCCGGCAGATTGAGAGGTGTGTCCCCGATCGCGCCAAGGTTTGCGATGGCCCACCGGTCGTCAAGACATCGCCTTGCTTGCCCGCGGGATAGTCCCCAGGCGCGAGATGGACAGCTCCTACCGCGCTGTCCGGGAACGTCTCGGCGTAGAACTTCGCGGCGTCCAACGCGGTGCCGTCGTACCAGAGACAAATTGTGTTTTTGCTGAACATCTTGGTTCTCCCAAATTGGTCATCACCGCGGTTTGTGAGGAAGTGTAAAGAGGTCAGTGCAGAGGGGCCTGGTTGCGATGGGCAGCGATCGCCTTCTCCAGATCCCTCAGTTCGTCGCAGGACAGCACACAGATCGCGCGCAGCGCCGCTAGATGTCGCTCGGCCGCCTGGACGTTGCCCACCAAAAGGTAGGCTTCGCCGATGTACTCGTGGGCGCCACGGTGCCGCGGGTTAATCGCCAGCGCGCGCTTGTAGTGCTCGAATGCCTTGTCGAGTTGGCGCATGCTCCGGTACGCGAAGCCAAGTTCGTTGTGCAGGTCGGCGGCGTTGGGGAAGCGCTTGAGCGCGGAATGAAATCGCGGCAGCGCAGCGGCTGCATCGCCGCCCTTTAGGGTGGCAAGCCCCGCGGCATAGTCGGCATCGGCCAGCAGGGCCTGGTCGTCGCCGTCCTCCGAGGATACAGCGCGGGACCAACCCGTGGCCAGCGCTAGCGCCAAGGCCACAAGCCCCCGACGCGGGAAGCGCATCACCGCGCCGCCAAATACGTCTTGGCGCGCGCGATCTCGGGCAAAGGCGTGTCGGCGTCGCGCGTGAGTTCGACCAGCTTCGCGTAGTGCTGTCGCGCCTTGTCGCGTTCGCCCGCCGCATCCGCCGCAGCGGCGGCACCTGCATAGCCGCGCAGGCGGTTCGGCTCGCGCAGCTGCGACTGCTCGTACTCCTTGAGCGCAGCGGCAGGCTGCTTAATATCGAGCAGCAGGTCGCCCAGCAACTCGCGTGCGGGAAGCACGCGGCCCGGCGTCACGATGTGCTTCTCGTTGCGGTCCTCGAGGTCGGCGGCTGCAAGCATCAGGTGCAGTGCCTCGTCGTTCTGCCCGCGCGCGCGCGCGATCCAGGCCGCCACGACCACGCGCTGGATCTCCACCTCGTGAGCCCAGTAGTTGTTCTTGGCCTCGACCAGCGCCTTGTGCTGCACCTCCAGGCGCTGCGCCTCCCGCTCGGCGGCGGCCGCGTCGCCCATGCGCGCCGCGCCGAGCGCGCGCGAGAATGCCGTGATCGCTTCACAGAAGGCGAACTGCGTGTTCTGCAGCGGCAGCTGCGCGGCCGCGGCCCAGTCGCCGCGCTCAAGCGCCAGCCGGGCCGGTATCGCCACCGCGGCATACGGGCCGACAAAGACCGCCGGGTTGGTCTTGACCTCACGCGTGAACTCTTCGAGCACCTTGCGTGCTGCCTGTTCGCGCCCGAGCTGCAACTGAGCGTACACCATGTAGTCGGCTGCGTGGTATGCCTCATTGCCGTTCCCGTCTTTCTTGGCCACGTTGGCCGAACGGCGGTTGGTCGACTCCGCGTCCTGCCAAGCGCCCACGCGCGTGAAGATGTGCGAGGGCATGTGAAGCGCATGCGGCGCGTCGGGCGCGATGGTGGAGTAGCGACGCGCGGCGGGCAGCCCCTTCGCGGCGATCGGTGGCGCGTCGTAGCTGTGGATCAGGTAGTGCGCGACGCCCGGATGATCGGGGTACTTGACGAACAGCTTCTCGAGGACCGCCGCGGCCTTCAGGTAGGCCGCGTAGGTCTGGTCGGCCTGCGACTGGGTGCCGGCCACGTAGAGCGCAGCGAAGATCTGCGCTTCGTCGTCGTCGGGGTAGCGCGCTGCCAGCGCCTCGAAGGCCTGCGCGCGCGCCGCCTGGCGTGCCCGCTCGGGCTTGTTCGCAAAGTCGGCGTAGTAGACCGAAACGGCGTCGATGTAATCGAGCTCGCGCTTCGTCTTGGCACCGATGCGGCGGCCCTGTTCGATCGCCGCCTGCGCCGTGGCCGCGGCC
>JANNGZ010000293.1:0-5115 GCA_031404155.1 Burkholderiales bacterium | reverse complement strand
CGCCACCGGCATTCGAGCCGCACGCGCCGCCGCGGTGCCTTGGCGCAGCGCAGGAATGTCGGCAGCACCCAAGCGCCCGAAGCGCAGATGCACCACGCCACCACAACATTGGCCGAGCGAGGGGCCGAGGGCGAAGCGGCGCTGCATCTCCAGCACCTCGCCCGCAAGCAGCGCGCGTGCCTGCGCGATCGCTTCGAACTCGAGGTGGCCGCCGCCGATCGTGCCGACGACAGCCTCGTCGAACACCGCCATCCACGCGCCCACTTCACGCGGCCCCGAGCCCTGCACCGCGTCCACCACCACACGCACCGCGGCGCCGTGGGCCAGCCGCGCGATCAGTTCGTCAGCTTCCGTGGTGGTGCCGCTGTCCATTGTTCGACATGAGCGGCGGCCGAAAGCTCGCGAAGCGAGCTTTTGGACGTCCGCTCGATGGAGCTGTTAGGCCGCTCAGTTCCACCACTTCTCATTGAATTCATCGGGAGCCATAACACCACTGAGCACCTCGAAGGCGGCAACAATCTTGGGCAAGTCGAAGGAGGCACCTGCCTGTACCTCTCCTTCGTGTATGTAGAAGCACTCCGCTACGCGCCTTGTCCGCGCCAACTCTTCACGGCAGCGCGCTGCGGTAATCATGGTCGGAGCCTTTCTGACTGCCCCATTCCAGCCGACCTGCACGTAAAAGCCGTTCTGTTTCTCTCGATCAAGGATGCCACGCGCGATTCGGTTCGCGGCGGGGTGCACTTTCTGATCATCATCTAGCCAAGCATCTCGATCGCCCTCACGAATGTGCTCGTGGACGACTATGTGAATTGCGTCTATGACGTGATCAGGCAACGTGCTTACACCGCGAAAGCGGTCGGGATCATTGAGAAGCTCCAAGAAGTCCTTGCGCTGCAGGTACTCCATAAGGAGCGCAACGAGTTGCTTGCATTGGTGATTGCGCATCGCTTTCTGGAGCCCCGCCGTCCAAGGTACGGACTGCTTCTCCGCCAAGTACAGCAAGAATGCCTTGCCATACTCTTCCTGCGCGAGGATGCAGAGCGAGTACGCGACTGGAAAGCGGCCATACTCTTCAAGGAAATTTGCATCGTCAAAGAGACGAGTTGCGTTCTCCAGGACAACCTTGATCGATGATCGAAGATTCGATGCGTCCACGGGGTCTCCCAGAGCGGCCTAACAACCCAGCGCTTGCGCGGGCTGCGAGTTCGCCGCCTGCATCTTCGCCAGCAACTTCGCCCGCTCGCACGCCAGCAAAATCCGCTCCGGCGTGGCCGGCGCGTCCAGCGTCACCGGCGCTTGGTGCCCGGCCGAGGCACTCACCGCGTCCTTCAAGGCGAAGAAAGCCGAGAGCGCCAGCATCAGTGGCGGCTCACCCACGGCCTTGCTCTTGAACGGGGTCGGCTTCACGTTTTCGCAGTCGTAGAAACGCACGTTGAAAGCCTCGGGCACGTCGCTGGCCACCGGAATTTTGTAGGTGCTCGGGCCATGGGTGAGCAGCCTGCCCTTGGCGTCCCAGACGCAGTCTTCCATCGTGAGCCAGCCCATGCCCTGGATGTACGCGCCTTCGATCTGGCCGCGGTCGATCGCCGGGTTGATGCTGCGGCCCACGTCCTGCACGATGTCCACGCGCTTCAACCACCACTCGCCGGTGAGGGTGTCGATCTCGACCTCGCTGGCCGCCGCACCGTAGCAGAAGTAGTAGAAGGCGCGGCCTTCCAGCGCGTTCATGTCGTAGCCGATTTCGGGTGTCTTGAAGAAGCCCGCCACCGACAGGCCCACGCGTGCGAGCCAGGCCTGTTTGACGAGGCTGGCCCAGGGCGCGCTCTTGCCGCCGCCGCGCGCTTCGCCGCCCGCGAAGCTCACCTCGGCCGCTGCACAGCCGAGCATCGCCGCGGCCACCGGCGCCAGGCGCGCGCGCAGTTGGTCGCAGGCGTCGTTGATCGCCGCGCCGTTGATATCGGCGCCGCTGGAGGCCGCGGTCGCGCTCGCGTTCGGCACCTTCTGCGTGTCGGTGCCGGTGACGCGCACCAGCTCCATCGGCACGCCCAAACCGTCGGCCGCCACCTGCGCCATCTTGGTGTTCAGGCCCTGGCCCATCTCGGTGCCGCCATGGTTCACGCTCACCGTGCCGTCCTGGTAGATGTTCACCAGCGCGCCGCCCTGGTTCAACATCGTGGCGGTGAACGAGATGCCGAACTTCAGCGGGTTGATCGCCAGGCCGCGCTTGCGGGTGCGGCTCCTGGCATTGAACGCGGCGATCTCTTCGCGCCGTGCGCGGTAGTTCGATTCGGCCTCAAGCTCGTCGAGCACGCCGTCGCCGATCCAGTCTTCGATCTGCTGGCCGTAGGGCGTGGTCATCGAGCGCGGGTCGCCGCTCTTGGCCGGGTCGGAGTACAGGTTCACCCGCCGCACATCGAGCGGGTCGAGGCCGAGGTGTTTCGCGATGGCTTCGACCACGGTCTCGATGCCGAACATGCCCTGCGGCCCGCCGAAGCCGCGGAATGCGGTGGCCGATTGGGTGTGGGTTTTGCAGCGGTGGCTCACCACCTTCAGGTTCGGCAGGTGGTAGCAGTTGTCGATGTGCAGCACCGCGCGGTCGTTCACCGGGCCGGAAAAATCCACGCTGTAGCCGCAGCGCGAGGCGAGCATCACGTCCAGGCCGAGGATGCGGCCACGCTGATCGAAGCCCACCTCGTAGTCGACGCGGAAGTCGTGGCGCTTGCCGGTGATCATCATGTCGTCGTCGCGGTTGGCGCGCAGCTTCACCGGGCGCTTGAGCTTGAACGCGGCCAGTGCCGCGCTCTGGCTGAAGATGCTGGCGTTGCCTTCCTTGCCGCCGAAGCCGCCGCCCATGCGGCGGCAGATCACTTCCACGTCATGGCTGCCGAGGTTCAAGGCCGCAGCGGCCTCGCGCTGGTTGCCGTCGGGGTGCTGTGTGGACACATACAGCGTGAGCTGGCCGTCCTCGCGCGGCACCGCGTAGGTGATCTGGCCTTCGAGATAGAACTGCTCCTGCTGGCCGCAGCGGGTGCTGCCGCAGAGGCGATGCGGCGCGCGCTGGATTGCGCCTTCGGCATCGCCAACCACCTTGCTCTTGGTTGGGATGATGAAGCTGCCGGCGTCGAGCGCCTGCTCGATGGTGACGATGGCGGGCAGCTCTTTCACCAGCACCTTGGCCTTCTTCGCCACCTCGCGTGCGTAGAGCATTTCGCGCGCCACCACCAGCGCCACCGGCTGGCCGAGGAACTCCACCTTGCCGGCGGCGAGGAAGGGGTCGTCGTGGATGATCGGGCCGCAGTTGTTTTCGCCCGGGATGTCGCGAGCGGTGAACACCGCCACCACACCATGTTCCGCGAGCAGCGCGGCGCGGTCGATACCCTCGCCGATCAGTTCGCCATGCGCCACCGGCGAGGTGACCAGCGCGCCGTACAGCGTGCCGCGCAGCTCAGGGATGTCGTCGGTGTACACCGCCTCGCCGGTCACATGCAGGCGCGCCGATTCGTGCGGCAGTTCGGCGCCTTGCGCTCCGCGTGCGGTAACGGCGGCGAGTTCGGCCAGGGTGGTGGGAGCGTTCATGGTTCAACTCCCGCCGGGCCGCCCCAAGGGAGGTGAGCTCCCCCTTGGGGGGGCGCGAACGAAGTGAGCTTGGGGGTCAACATGTCAGGTCCCTTCAACGGCAAGTTCCGCGGCGAGCGCGGGCTGCACAAAACGCAGCACCAGGTTGCGCGCCACCAGCGCGCGATAAACCCAGGTGGCACGCAGGCCGTCACGCGCGGTGAAACTGGCGGCGATCGCTGCGTCCAGCGCCTCGGGCGTGATCTCCTCGGGCAACCGGCCTTCGAGAACCGCTTCGAGCTTCGGCGCACGCGCCGGTGAAGGTGTGAGCCCGTTGTAGGCCAGGCGCACTTCGCGCAGTTGGCCGGCGGCGTCGACATGCCAGCTCATCGCGGCGCAGGTGGCCGAGATGTCCTGGTCGAAACGCTTGCTGATCTTGTGGGCGCGGAAATTCTGCTGCACCTTGAGCCGCGGCAGTTCGATCGCCTCGATGAACTCGCCGGCTTGCAGGATGGACTTCTTCTGTCCGGTGTAGAAGTTGTCGAGCGACACGGTGCGGGTTTCGTCCTTGCCCTTGGCGTTGCGCCTGCGCAGCACCAGCGATGCGCCGAGCGCCATCAGGCAAGGCATCGAGTCGCCGATCGGCGAGCCGTTGGCGATGTTGCCGCCGAGCGTGGCGGTGGCGCGGATCGGCGGCGAGCCGAAACGGCGGATCACCTCGGCGAAGTCGGGCAGCTCTTGGGCCAGCAACGCTTCGATGCGGTCCAGCGGTACCGCGGCGCCGATGCGCCACGCGGCCGGCGTCTCGTCGATGCGTTTCAACTCGGCCACGCCACCGAGGTAGGCAATGAACTGCGGCCGCTCGTAGCGCTTGTTCACCGCCAGGCCGAACTCGGTGCTGCCGGCGAGCAGGTAGGCGCCGGGGTGTTCCGCGAGATAGGCGCCAAGCTCGGCCAAGTTCACCGGCGAGACGAACTCGCTGCCCTTGCGGGTGCGCACCACCGGCTGCACCACAAGTTCGCCGTCGAGGTTGTAGCTCGGCTTTGTCGGCAGCGCGATTTCCTTGAGCAATGCCAGTTCCTTGTCGTCTTGCAGCGAACGCGACGCGGCCGGCGCAGCGCAGGCGCGCATCGCCGCGTCGATGATCGGCCTGTAGCCGGTGCAGCGGCAGAGGTTGCCGGCCAGCGCGTCGTTCACCTGCGCGCGTGTCGGCTTGCCGTCGGAGCCTTCGGCAAACGCGGCCATGCTCATCACGAAGCCGGGGGTGCAGAAGCCGCATTGCGAGCCGTGGCACTGCACCATCGCCTCCTGCACCGGGTGCAGGCTGCCGTCGGCGCGCTTCAGGCTTTCCACGGTTTTCACCGCCTTGCCGTTGAGCGTGGGCAGCATCTGCATGCAGCTGTTGACCGGCTTCCAGTCGATGCGCTGGCCGTTGGCGCAGGCCTCGCCAACGAGCACCACGCAGGCGCCGCAGTCGCCCTCGGCGCAGCCTTCCTTGGTGCCGGTGCGGTGCAGCTTCTCACGCAGATAGTCGAGCACGGTGGTGGTGCGCCGCTCGCC
>JANNGZ010000292.1:0-4193 GCA_031404155.1 Burkholderiales bacterium | reverse complement strand
CGTACATCCAGCGGCGCCGCGGCAGTCGCGTCGCGCCGCGTGCGTTCACACCGTCGCGGGTCGGGGCTGGCATAGAGACATTCGATGACATCTCCGCGCGGCCGCGGCGTGTCACGAATGACAACCACCATGGTGCCGCTGGCACGCAGGCGTTGCAGCGTGCGCACGAGGCCGGCTTGGAACTCGGCCTCGGCCGCCGCGCCGCGCAAGCGCTCGCCGCTTCGGCGGTCGATCAGCACAGTGGCGTCCTCGATCAGGTTGGCGACCACCACCAGTGACGGCTTCAGCGTGGCCAGACGGTGGAATACCGCTTCACGCCAGCGGTCGCAAGCGTGGTACGGACCGCGCGCGGCCGCGTTCCATACCGACACGTCGGCGGATGGGCAGCCGGACTTGGTCCAGGCCACGAGCGCCTGGCCTTGCGCCGCCGTCACCACCTCCAGCGGCGGCAGCCATTGGGCGGCGTGGGAGTCGCCGAACAGCAGCACGGCCGTGGCACCCGAGCCAAAACGGCAATGTGGCGCGGGCTCGGTCGGCTCGACACCGAGGTGGCAACCCTTGGCGTAGACGCTCGGCAGGTCGTTTAGCAGTCGTCGCAGCGGCGGCAAGGCCGGCGCTGCGACGGCCGCGGCCGGCCGCAGGCGCCCACGCGCGCCACGCTCGGCCAACTCGCGCGTCGCCAAGCCCACCAGGACCAAGGCGGCACTGCCGGCCAGCGCCATCAACAACACCTGTCGTGCGTTGGCGCCCTGTGCCCAACGAAAGCGCGCCGGCGTTTCAACCAGACGGTATGCGGCGTCGGCCAGCAGGAAGGAGAGCGCCACCAGGAGCAGCACGGCCCAGGGCTCGCCCGTCGGCAGCGCGGCCTGGCCCAGCACCAGCACCGGCCAATGCCACAGATAGAGCGAGTAAGAGCGGGCGCCAAGGTAGCGCATCGGCGCGCTGCCGAGCCAGCGGCGCACGGCCACCTCGGCGCCGACCGGCGTCGAGGCCACCAGCAGCATGGCGCCGAGCACGGGAACGACCGTGAGTAGGCCGGGGTGCGTGGTGTCGATCGAAAACAGGCAGGCTGCGCCGACGATTGCGGCGAGCCCGACCCAGGCCACAGCGTGCGCCGAGCGCGCGCCCTCCCACCGGAGAGCGGGTTCGCCCTGGTGCGACCGCAGCGCAAGCCATGCGCCGGCCAGCAGTTCCCAGGCGCGCGCGGGTGCGGAGAAAAAACCCAGCGTCAATTGGCCGTTGGACAGCCACAGGCAGTAGCCCAACGCCAGCGCTGCAAGCACGGCCGCGAGCCAAGATGCATGGCGCAGGCTCTTGTCGCTGGTGCGCGCTCCCCGCAGGGCCACGAACAACAGGAGCGGCCAAGCGAGATAGAACTGCTCTTCGACCGCCAGCGACCAGTAATGCAACAAGACGCTGGAGTGCGTTTCCCCCCAACGCAGGTAGTCCACAGAGCGGGCGACGAACAACCAGTTGATCGAATACGCCGAGGCCCAAGCCACGTCGCTACCCAGGCGCCGCAGGGCCACGTCCGACAGCAGCACGAGCGCCAGCACCGAGACCATTGCCAACACCAAGAGGGCATTGGGCAGCAGGCGGCGCGCGCGCCGCGCCCAGAACAGCGCCAGCCCCTGCCGGCCTGTGCCTGCCCGAGCCCGCACGTCGAGCAAGCTGAGCGTGATCAAGTAGCCCGAGATCACGAAGAAAACGTCGACGCCGACGTAGCCGCCCGGCAGCAGCCCGGGCACATAGTGATAGGCCACGACGAGCAGCACCGCGACGGCGCGCAGGCCTTCGATGTCGGCCCGAAACTTCATACCTGCCAGCGGCGGCGGCTTGCGGCGCGCCTGCGTGCCCCTGCGCCAGTGCGGCTCAGGCCTCTGCAGTGCATGCCGCGAGCGAGGCCACGACCCGATCCTGGTCGGCCTCACTCAGGTCCGCACTCATCGGCAGACTCAACACGCGCGCCGACGCATCGACGCTGCGCGGGCAGGCCTCGCGCTCGCCGTGCTGCGCATAGGCAGGCTGATGGTGCAGGGGTTTCGGGTAGTGCACCGCGGTTGGGATGCCGGTGGCCTTGAGTTGGGCCTGCACCGCTTCCCGTTCGTCGACGAACACGGTGAACTGCGCCCAGACGCAGTCGCGGTCGGGCCGCACCGCCTGGCCGGTCACGCCGGTCAAGCCCGTGAGCAGGTGCCGGTAGCGCGCGCCGATTTCCGCGCGACGCCGCAACTCCCATTCGAAGCGCTCCAGCTTGGCCAGCACCACCGCACATTGCAGGGTGTCCATGCGCCCACCGACGCCGACACGGGTGTGTTGGTACCGCCCGCTCTGACCGTGCACCCGGATTTCACGCGCCGCCTGCGCCAGCGCGCCGTCGTCGGTGAACAGCGCGCCACCATCGCCATAACAGCCCAGCGGCTTGCTTGGGAAGAAGCTCGTCGCGCCGAAAGTGGACAGCGAACACGAGCGCCGGCCCTGGTACATGGCGCCGAAGCTTTGGGCGGCGTCTTCGATGACGGCCAGGCCGTGCCGCGCGGCGATGGCGTTGATCTGCGCCATGTCCGCCACCTGCCCGTAAAGGCTCACCGGCATGATCGCCCGCGTGCGCGACGTGATGCGCGCTTCGATCAGCGCGGCGTCAATGTTGCAGGTATCGGCTTCGATATCGATGAACACCGGCTTGCAGCCGGCCAGCACGATCATTTCGGCGGTGGCCGCGAAGGTGAGGGGCGTGGTGATCACTTCATCGCCGGGCTTGAGCTCCAGCGCCATCAGTGCGATCAACAAGGCTTCGGTGCCACTGGCGACGGTGATGCAGTGCTTGGCGCCGGTGAATTGGGCGAGCGCTGCTTCGAGCTCGGCCACCTCGGGGCCCATGATGTACTGGCCGTGGTCGAGCACACGCTGGATGCGTGTGTCGATGCTGCCTTTCAGCGCGGCGTACTGGGTTTTCAGGTCGGTGAACTGCATCGCGTGAGCGTCTCGCCCCTGAGTTGATATCGCTCGCCAGTGGCTGGGCAGGCCGCGTCGCCGTTGCCCTGCGCCGGCAGCGCCAGCCGCTCGCCATGCCCGCTCATCCAGCCGATGCGCCGCGCCGGCACCCCGACCACGAGTGCGAAGGCCGCTACGTCGCCGGCCACCACCGCACCGGCGCCGACAAATGCGTACTCGCCGATGGTCGCGCCGCAGATCACGGTGCAGTTGGCACCCAGCGTGGCACCGCGCTTTACCAATGTCGGCCGGTATTCGTGCTTGCGCGTCACCGCCGAGCGCGGGTTGTTCACGTTGGTGAAGACCATGCTCGGGCCGCAGAACACGTCATCCTCCAACGTCACCGCGTCATAGACCGAAACGTTGTTCTGGACCTTCACGTGGCGGCCGATGGTCACCGCGTTGCCCACATACACACCCTGGCCGAGCGAGCAACCCTCGCCGATGCGTGCGCCGGCGCAGACATGCGCGAAGTGCCAGACCTTGGTGCCTTCGCCGAGCTGCGCGCCGTCGTCGACGATGGCGCTGTCGTGCTTCCAGTAGGCCATCGCCTTCAGAACACCAGCGGCAGGCCGACGCGTGCGCCGTCGCGCGCACTGCGGTAGCCGGCGATGACCACCTCGAGCGAGCGCAGGCCCTCGTAGCCGTCAACCTGCGCATGCGCCTCGCCGCGCAGGGTGTCGATCACGTTGGCGTAGTACAGCGGGTGGCCGTGCCCGTACACCGAGCCGGTGGCGTAGCTCGTGTCCTTGATCGCCGCGTCCTCGGGCCGCGGCTCGTCGAACTCCCAATGGTCGATGCGGTTGACCGCCACGCCGCCGATGCGAACCGTGCCGCGCTCGCCGAGCACGGTGAGGCTGCCTTCGAAGTTGCGGCCGTGGGTGAGCAAGGTGACGTTGATCGACGCGAGCGCACCGGAGCGCAGGCGCAGGCTCATCACGCCGCTGTCCTCTGCCTCGATCTCACGCGCCTGGGTGGCGGTGTAGGCGTGCACGTTGTCCACCGGCCCGAACAGCCAGTCGACCATGTCGACATAGTGGCTGGCCTGGTTCATGAAAGCGCCGCCGTCCATGTCCCAGCGGCCGCGCCAGGGTGCGTCGTCGTAGTAGCTCTGCGGGCGGGTCCAGAACACGTTCACCACCACCATGTGGATGCGGCCGAAGCGCTTCTGATCGATGGCGCGCTTGAGCTGGACCAAG
>JANNGZ010000291.1:0-2095 GCA_031404155.1 Burkholderiales bacterium | reverse complement strand
GGCGGTGGCCAGGATGATGAGCCCGAGGATGATCGACTTGGTGGCCGCCGCGCCCACGTAGGCGAGCACGATCTCCAGGTACGACACCGGCGCCGAGAGCAACTCGTAGATGGTGCCGGCGAAGCGCGGAAAGTAGATGCCGAAGGCCGCGTTGGACACGCTCTGCGTCAGCAGCGCCAACATGATCAGCCCGGGCACGATGAAGGCGCCGTAGCTGACGCCGCCGACCTCGGGGATGCGCGAGCCGATGGCGGCGCCGAAGACCACGAAATAGAGCGAGGTCGACAGCACCGGCGCGATGATGCTCTGCATCAGCGTGCGCCAGGTGCGCGCCATCTCGAAGCCGTAGATCGCGCGCACGGCGTGCAGGTTCATCGCGCGCCCCCGACCAGGCTGACGAAGATGTCCTCCAGCGAACTCTGCGTCGTGTGCAGGTCGGTGAAGGCGATGCCGGCTTCGCCGAGGTGCTTCATGAAGGCGGCCATGCCGGCGCCCTCGCCGCGCGTGTCGTAGGTGTAGGTGAGCTCGTGGCCGTCGGCCGACAGGGCCAGCGCGTGCGCGGCCAGCGTCGCCGGCAGCGCGGCCAGCGGCTGCTGCAGTTGCAGCGTGAGCTGCTTCCTGCCCAGCTTGCGCATCAGCTCGGCCTTGCCCTCCACCAGGATGATCTCGCCGCGGCTGATGACGCCGATGCGGTCGGCCATCTCCTGGGCTTCCTCGATGTAGTGGGTGGTCAGGATCACGGTGACGCCGCTCTCGCGCAGCTCGCGCACCAGCTGCCACATGTCGCGCCGCAGCTCGACGTCGACGCCAGCCGTGGGCTCGTCCAGGAACAGGATGCGCGGCTCGTGCGACAGCGCCTTGGCGATCAGCACGCGCCGCTTCATGCCGCCCGACAGCGTGCGGATGCGGCTGTCCTTCTTGTCCCACAGCGAGAGCGCGCGCAGCACCTTTTCGATATGCGCCGGATCGCGTGCCTTGCCGAAGAGGCCGCGGCTGAACGACACCGTGTCGAACACGGTCTCGAAGGCGTCGGTGGTCAGCTCTTGCGGCACCAGGCCGATGAGGGCGCGCGCGGCGCGGTAGTCACGCACGATGTCGTGGCCGTCCACTGTCACCGTGCCGGTGCTGGCGCGCACGATGCCGCAGACGATGCTGATGAGCGTGGTCTTGCCGGCGCCGTTGGGGCCGAGCAGCGCAAAGATCTCGCCGCGCTCGATGGCCAGGTCAACTTGTTGCAGTGCGTGCAGGCCCGAGGCGTAGGTCTTGGAAAGTCCCTGGATGGTCAGGATGGCGGGCATGGCGCGAGGATAGCGTGGCGCGCCGGGCTGCCCCCTTGGGTGCGTTACGCTTGCGCCACGTTCGAATCGACTCCTTGATGCCCCAGACACTGGCCCAGAAACTCGTCGCCCGCGCGGCCGGACGCGAGGCCGTGGACGTGGGCGAGTTCGTCAACTGCCGGCTCGACCTGGCGATGTGCCAGGACAGCAGCGGCCCGCACCGCATCAAGCCCATGCTCGACGCGCTGGGCGCCGCGCCCTGGGACCGCCGCAAGCTGGTGCTCGTGATCGACCACCATCTGCAAGAGGCCGATGCTTCATCACAGCGCATCGTGCGCATTGCGCGCGACTGGGCGGCCGAACTGCGCTTGCCGCATGTCTATGACGGCCAGGGCATCGGCCACGTCGTGGTGCCGCAGGGCGGGCACAGCCGGCCGGGCATGTTCTGCGTCGGCGGCGACGCGCACGCCACCACCGGCGGCGCTTTCGGTGCCTACATGTTCGGCATCGGCGCCACCGAGATGCTGGGCGTGGTGGTCACCGGCGAGATCTGGTTGCAGGTGCCGCAGACGATCTTCATGCGCTGGAGCGGCCGCCTGGTCGATGGTGTCAGCGCCAAGGACATGATGCTGGCCATGCTGGGCCGCCACGGCATGAACGGCGGCCGTTACCAGGCGGTGGAGTTCTGTGGCGAAGCGGTCAGCGCGCTGTCGATGGCCGAGCGCATGACACTGGCCAACATGAGCGCCGAGCTCGGTGCGCAGGTCGGCCTCGTGGCGCCCGATGCGACGACACGGGCCTTCCTGGAAGACATCGGC
>JANNGZ010000290.1:0-5001 GCA_031404155.1 Burkholderiales bacterium | reverse complement strand
GAACATGTCGACGTCGCCCTCGTCGGGGAAGACTTCCTCGAGGTCGAGACAACCGCCGCGGATGTTGCGGAAATGGCTGCCGCCGGTTGTCGAGCACCACATGCTCCACCCCGAGCTGCGCCGACAAACGCAGGCGCCGCTCGTCCGGGTTGAGGAGTTGTTCGCTGATGTACAAGGCGCGATTGTTGGCGCGCGCCGCGGCGCTCACAACGCGGCGGTCAGCGGCGCCGGGCCGCGGCTCCCATCATTTGGGACACTGGAATCGGGCCGAATTGCAAGCGCATTCGCCGGCCGGCCAGCGCCGACGCCGCGCCGCCGACCGCAAGGCGCCGGCACGAGGCGCTGGCACTCAAACGCCGCCGCTCAAACCCCGACGCTGCCGATCTCCGCGTAGGCGTGGTTGAGCCAGAGCTTGGTGCGCTGGCGGTCCATCAGCCCGAGCAGCGGCGAGGTGTCGCTGCTGTGCTGGCGCGCCGCCGCGAAGCTGCTGTTGGTGGCGTCGATCTTCAACACCGCCGCGTCATGCAGGCGCTTGATGTTGATGATGTTCGCGCCGAGGCCGCGCGCGCGATCCTGCTCGCCCGAGCGTTCGAGCTGGCCGAAATCGTCGCCGCGCAACTCGTTGCGCACCAGCACGTAATGCAGGCGCTGGCCGAAGCGGTCGAGCAAGCGCTTGAGCAGGTCCACCGAGTCGCGGCCCGAGTCCATCACATGCCAGTAGTGCACCGCCACGCCCGACACGTCGGCGAGGTCGAGCACCCCTGATTCGTCCATCCACTTCACCAGCGGCTCGTGCGTCTGCGCGGCCAGGTCCACCAGCACCCGGCGGCCCGGCGTCTCCACCGCGGCCTCCATGATCGCGTCCAGAGCCTCGTAGCTGTCCACCACCACCGGCATCGAGTGGCTTTTGTAGAAGCGCAGCAGCGAGCCGTGCGAGCGGTCGGTGTCGAAGGCGATGAAGGGCAGCCCGGCGTCGATCAGGTACTGCGCCAGCAGGCGCGACACCATCGACTTGCCCACGCCCCCCTTCTCGCCACCGATGAAGTGGATCTTGGAAGTGACGGCCGCTTCGAGGGTGGGGATGTCGGACATGGCGTCGATTTGAGGTTCTTGGTGCGCGGGATTGTGCAACGGGGAGTAGGGGTGGCGTGGTGTGGTAGGGCGCGGCGTTGGGGTTGGCGGCTCGCCAGCGGCTTCGCCAATCGACTGCGCGGGTGTCCGCCAGTGCCGCAGTGCGCCACCCTCACCCCTTCCCCGGCAGCCGCATCAAGCCCGCATCCGCCCGCCCGCTCGCCGCGGTGATCAGCGCCAGCACGCGTGAGGTTTCGGGGTCGAGCATCGGCCACTGGAAGCGCCAGGCCCAGTTGCTGCCGCCAAGCGAGCCGGGCAGGTTCATGCGGTGGTCGCTGGGCAGGCCGAGCACGTCCTGCAAGGGGAACACCGCGAGGGCGGCCACCGAATTGCAGGCGGCGCGGATCATCGCCCAGTGCACGTCGTGTTCGCCGCAGGCGAGGTAGCTGCCGGCAAAGGCACGCTCCCTTGCACTGGCATGGTCCCACCAGCCGCGTGCGGTGTCGTTGTCGTGGGTGCCGCTGTATACCACCGTGTTGGGCGTGTAGTGGTGCGGCAGGTACTCGTGCTCGCCGCCGGCTCCGAAAGCAAACTGCAGGATCTTCATGCCGGGATAACCGAGCGCGTCGCGCAGCTCGACCACGTCGGGGGTGATCAGGCCGAGGTCCTCGGCCACGATCGGCAGCTTGCCCAGGGCGCGCTCGACGGCGTCGAAAAGCGGCTTGCCGGGGCCGAGCAGCCAGCGGCCTTCCCTGGCGGTGGGTGAGCTGGCCGGGATTTCGTAGTAGCCGGCAAAGCCGCGGAAATGGTCGATGCGAAAGAGGTCGGCCTGGGTGAGCGCACGTTTCACCCGCGCGATCCACCAGGCAAAACCTTCGGCGGCCATGCGCTCCCAGCGGTAGAGCGGGTTGCCCCAGCGTTGGCCGAGCGGGCCGAGCGCGTCGGGCGGCACACCGGCCACCACGGTGGGCAGGAAGGTGGTTGCGTCGAGCTGGTAGAGGTCGGGCCGGGCCCAGACATCGGCGCTGTTGTCGGCGACGAAGATCGGCAGGTCGCCCAAGATCGAGACGCCGCGTGCATTGGCGTAGGCCTTGAGCGCCGCGGCCTGCTCGTCGAAGCACCACTGCACAAACTTCCAGAAGCCGATCTCGGCGGCGTACTCGGCGCGCACCGCAGCCAGCGCCTGGGGCTCGCGGCGCATCAAGCTGCTGGTCCAGGTCCACCAGGGTTGCCCACCATGGGCCATGTGCAGCGTGGTGAAGAGGCTGTAGTCGTCGAGCCAGCGGTCTTCCTGCTCGCACCAGGCGGCGAATGCGGCGCTGTCGGCGGCGCTGGCCTTGGCCTCGAAGCCGGCGGCGGCGGCACGCAGTTGCGCCAGCCGCCACGGGATCACACGCCCGAACTCGACACGCTGCGCGCTGAAGCCGCCTTCGGGCAGCACCGGTTCGGACAGCCAGCCGCGCTGCACCAGCGGCTCCAGCGCCACCATCAAGGGGCTGCCGGCAAAGGCCGACGGGCTTTGATAGGGCGAGTCGCCCGGGCCCACCGGCGTGGCCGGCAGCAGCTGCCAGACCTGCTGGCCGCTGGCCTGGAGCCAGTCGACAAAACGGTAGGCGTCGGGGCCGAAGTCGCCGATGCCGTTGCGCCCGGGCAGCGAGGTGATGTGCAGCAGCACGCCGGCGGCGCGGGGTGGGGGTGTCATGCCAGAACTCTTGCAGAGCGATTGGTTTGATTTGGGGGAAGGGCTCTCGGCGCCAAGCTCACACGCTGCGCATCACCACCAGCGAACTCGGTGCCAACGCGATCGGCTCGCGGCCTTTGGCGGCAAAACCTCGTGGCCATTCGCCGCTGGAATCCAGCGCGAGTTGCCAGCGCTCGCCTTCGGGCAGCATGAAGTTCGTGCTCTGCGCTTCGGGGTTGAACGCGACCAGCAGGCGCGCGCTACCGCCGCGGGTCTCGGCGCCGACGCCGGGCCCCTGCGACATCAGGCAGGCGAAGGCGTGGCTGCTGCTGTCGTGCCAGTCGTGCACTTGCATCTGCGCACCTTCGGGCGTGAGCCAGCGCAGGCCACATTCGCCGGGGACGTCGGCACTGGCATGAAACCAGCGGTCATGGCGCAGCGCGGGTTCGGCGCGGCGCAGCGCCAGGGCTTCGCCAACAAAGGCGAGGAAGCCGCTGTCCGCCTCGGCCCAACTCAACCAGCCGATCGGGTTGTCCTGGCAGTAGGCGTTGTTGTTGCCCTGCTGGCTGTTGCCGATCTCGTCGCCGGCATTGAGCATCGGCGTGCCCTGCGCCAGCAGCAGCGTGGCGACGATGGCGCGGCGCACCCGCAGGCGCTGCGCGTTCACCTGGGCGTCCTCGCTAGCGCCTTCGACACCGAAATTGAAGCTGGCTTCGCCGTCGCGCCCGTCGCGGTTGCCTTCTCCGTTGGCGTGGTTGTGCTTCTGGCTGTAGCTCACCAGGTCGGCCAGCGTAAAGCCGTCATGCGCCGCGACAAAATTGATCGAAGCGCTGGGCCGGCGCTGGCCATGGTGGAAAAAGTCGCTCGACGCGGTGAAGCGGCGCGCAAATTCACCGCGGCCGACGCCGGCATGGCGGGCGTGCTGGCCGGCGCCCGCGGGGTGCGCGGAGTGGGTGCCACCGTCGCCCGCGCGTTGCAGCCAGTACAGCCGCGCGGCGTCGCGGAACTTGTCGTTCCACTCCAGGAAGCGGCCCGGGAAGCGGCCGAGCTGGTAGCCGCCGTGGCCACTGTCCCAGGGCTCGGCGATCAGGATGGCGTCGGCCAGCAGCGGGTCCTGGCGCAGCGCGGTGAAAAACGCGGCGTTGCTGTCGTAGCCGTGGGCGTTGCGGCCGAGCACGGTGGCGAGGTCGAAACGGAAACCGTCGACACCCACTTCGCCGACCCAGTAGCGCAGCGAGTCGAGCACGAACTGCGTCACCCGCGGCTGCGCCACGTCGAGCGTGTTGCCGCAGCCGCTGAAGTTTTCGCAGCGGCTTTTGTCGTCGCCGGCGAGGTGGTACCAGCTCGCGTGGTCGAGGCCACGAAAGCTCAACGTGGGACCCGACTCGTTGCCTTCGGCGGTGTGGTTGTAGACCACGTCGAGCACCACTTCCAGGCCGCTTTGGTGCAGCGTGTCGACCATGCGCCGGAACTCGTCGTTCACCGCGCCGGGGTCGTCGCGGTGAGCCGCGAGCGCAAAACGCGGGTCGGCACAGAAGAAGCCGAGGGTGTTGTAGCCCCAGTAGTTGGTGAGCCCGCGTTCGGCCAACCCCGGTTCGTCGACGTGGTACTGCACCGGCAACAGCGACAGCGTGGTGATGCCGAGCGACTTGAAATGCGCCAGCGCCGCCGGATGCGCCAGCGCCGAGTAGCTGCCGCGCAGCTCGGCCGGTATCTCCGGGTGTGTCTGGCTGAAGCCTTTGACATGTACTTCGTAGAGCACCCGCTCGGCGGCCGGCAGATGCGGGCGCGGCGGCCGCGGCGATGCGTCCGCCCACGGGGCCACCACCCGCGCCTTGAGTGCCTGCGCCGCGTTGTCGCGTGTGTCCAAGCTGCGCGTGCCCTCGGGGTGGCCGAGCGTGTAGCCATGGTGTTCGGCATGCCAGGCGAAGCGGCCGACGATTTCGCGCGCGTTCGGGTCGAGCAGCAGCTTGTGCGGGTTGAAGCGGTGCCCGGCTTCGGGCTGGTAGGGGCCATGCGCCCGCAGGCCGTAGACCAGACCCGCACCCACACCCGGCAGGAAGCCGTGGAACACCGCGTCATGCGGGCCGTGCAGCGGGTAGCGGCGCAGCTCGCGCGCGCCCGAGGTGTCGAAGACGCAGAGCTCGATGCGCGTGGCGTGTTGAGAGAAGACGACGAAGTTGACGCCGCCGTCGCGCAGCTGCGCGCCCATCGGCGCGTCGCGGCCTTCGAGCAATTGTTCGGGCAGG
>JANNGZ010000289.1:0-6695 GCA_031404155.1 Burkholderiales bacterium | reverse complement strand
GTAACCGGTTACAAAGACGTTTCGAGACCCACGACCCTTGTCTGCCCCCAACCGTTCACATGGCCCAACCCGTGCCCCCGCTCCCCACCGTCAAAGGCGCTCCGACCATGACCACCCGAAAAACCGATGACTCCGTTTCCGCCGCTGACTGGTGGCGGGATGCGGCGATCTACCAGATCTACCCCAGGAGCTTTCAGGACACCAACGGGGATGGTGTGGGCGATCTGCCTGGCATTACCGGGCATCTCGCCTACGTGGCGGACCTGGGGGTGGATGCCATCTGGATTTCGCCCTTCTTCACCTCACCCATGAAGGATTTCGGGTACGACGTATCGAATTATCGCAATGTGGACCCCGCCTTCGGCACCCTGGCGGATTTCGATCGCCTGGTGGTGGAGGCCCATCGCCTGGGCCTGAAGGTGATCATCGATCAGGTGCTCTCCCATTCCTCAGATCACCTCCGCCTTCGCCGACTACCCGGATAAGCCGGTCACGATCGTGGTGCCTTTCGCCGCCGGCGGCCCCACCGACAAGGTGGCGCGTGACCTCGCCGAGGTGCTGCGTAAAGGCCTGAACAACCAGACCGTGATCATCGAGAACGTAGGCGGCGCCGGCGGCACGCTGGGCGCCGGCAAGGTGGCCAAGGCCGCGCCGGACGGCCACACCCTGCTGCTGCACCACATCGGCATGTCCACCTCCCCCGCGCTGTACCGCAACCTGGCGTACAAGACGCTAGACGACTTCGAGTACCTGGGCATGGTCAACGAAGTGCCGATGACGCTCGTCGGCCGCCCGACGCTGCCGGCCAACACCATGGCCGAGCTGCTGAAGTGGATCGAGGCCAACAAGGGCAAGGTCAACCTGGCCAACGCCGGCCTGGGTGCCGCGTCGCACCTGTGCGGCCTGCTGTTCCAGCAGAGCATCAAGGTCGACATGACCACCGTGCCTTACAAGGGCACCGCCCCGGCGATGACCGACTTGCTCGGCGGCCAGGTGGACATCATGTGCGACCAGACCACCAACACCAGCACGCAGATCGAAGCCGGCAAGATCAAGGCCTTCGCGGTCACCAGCAACAAGCGCCTGACGACACCGGCGCTGGCCAAGCTGCCGACGCTGGACGAGTCGGGCCTGAAGGGCTTCAGCGTCAACATCTGGCACGGGCTGTACGCGCCCAAGGGCACGCCCAAGGCGGTGCAGGACAAGGTCAACACCGCCCTGCGCGCGGCGCTGAAGGACCCCGAGTTCATCAAGCGCCAGGAAGCCCTGGGCGCGGTGGTGATCACCGACGCGCGCCTTGCCGGCGCCGAGCACAAGAAGTTCGTCGAGGCCGAAATCAACAAGTGGGGCCCGGCGATCAAGGCGGCGGGCCAGTACGCCGACTGAGCGACAGCGCCGGCTTCGCGGCGCTCGGCGTGGCGCCCAGCAACGGCCTCCTTCGGGAGGCTGTTTTGCTCGTGGCAAGCGCGATCGAGCCGCGCCGCCGGCGAGCACGCGGATTCAGAGCCGGATCGGAATCGTCACCGGGCCGTCGTTGACCAGGTGCAGTCGCATTTCGGCGCCGAACTCGCCGCAGGCCACCTCCGGGTGCAGCGCTCGGGCTTGCGCCACCACAGCGTCGTAGAGGATGCGGGCGACCGCGGGCTCGGCGGCGCTGCTGAAACTCGGGCGGTTGCCGCCAACCAGGTTGGCGGCCAGCGTGAACTGCGGGACGATGAGCAGGCCGCCCATCACGTCCTGCACGCTGCGGTTCATCTTGCCGTTTGCGTCGGCAAAGATGCGCAGCTTGAGCAGCTTTTCGACCAGCTTGTCGGCCTCGGCGAGCGTGTCCGCGGGCTCGGCACAGACCAGCACCAGCAGGCCCACGCCGATGGCACCCACGGGCGCGCCGGCGACCTCCACATGAGCCCGCGCCACCCGCTGCACCAGCGCGATCACAGCATGTCCTTCGGGTCGTCGAAATGCGCCTCGACGTCGGTGGGCAGGAGCTGGATCGTCGCGCGCAGCCCCGGCACCGCGCTCATCAAGGCCTGCTCGACGGCGCCGCGCATGGTGGCGGCGCGGCCCAGGGTCCAGCTCGACGGCATGTGCATGTGCATGTCGACAAAGCGGCGCTGGCCGGCACGGCGGGTCGAGACATGGTCGAAGCGGATCGTGGCGTGCACAAAGCCGTCGAGAACCTTCTGGATATCGGCCAGCACCGCGGGTTCGAGCGCCTGGTCCATCAGCCCGTCGGCCGAGCGCCAGACCAGCGACACGCCTTCGCGGATGATGTTGACCGCCAGCGCGATCGCCACCACCGGGTCGAGCCAGAGCCAGCCGGTGGCCTGCACCGCGAGCAGGCCGACCACCACGCCGACGGAGGTCCAGACGTCTGTGAAGAGATGGCGCGCGTCGCCTTCGAGGGCGATCGAGCGGTGCTCGCGCGCCTTGCGCATCATGCTGTAGGCGAGCGCGCCGTTGAGCACCGAGCTGACCACGGACAGCGCGATGCCCAGCCCCACCGCCTGCAGCGGCTGCGGGTGCAAAAGCCGCTGAACCGCGGCCCAGACGATGCCGACCGCGGCGACGAAGATCAGCACCCCTTCGAAGCCGCTGGAGAAGTATTCGGCCTTGTGGTGGCCAAAGGGGTGGTCTTCGTCGGGCGGGCGCGCGGCAATGGTCACCATCGCGAGCGCAAAGATGGCACCGGCCAGGTTCACCAGCGATTCGAGCGCGTCGGACAACAGGCTGACCGAATCGCTGATCCACCAGGCGCCGGTCTTCAGCGCGATGGTGGCCAGCGCCACTGCGATCGAGAGCTTGAGGTAGGAAGCGACCTGCATCGAACGAGGAGGCGCGCGGCCGCGGCGTCAGCGCCCGGCGCTGGCGGCCGGCGCGTTGGCCGCCAGCCGCGCCAGCGCAGCGCGCAGGAACTGTTCGCTGGTTTCGGTGCGCCCGTCGGCAAAACGCAGCCGGTAGGGTTCGCCGGTGGTCGACGAACGTGAAGCGACCTGGTCGATGAAATCCGCCGCGCTGTGGACCGACTCGCGCCGCGATTTCAGCTTCTCGCGCAGGAAGGTCGCGGCGTCGGTGGCAGCGTACTCGCGCCCGTTGCGGATGAACCGTGCGCTCTTGGCTTGCGCGACGGCGTCGATCAGGCGGTCGATGCGCGCTTGCTCTTCGAGGCTCGGCGCCGCGCCGGCGCTCGCTCCGAATAGCGCCGCGGCAAACAGCCATGGCGCAAAGCGACTTTGTCTGCGCTGCACCGAAATCTCGCGCCTTGCCCGTGACCGTGTGACCCGAAGTCAGGCCAGCGTCACGCGCGCGAACTTGCGCTTGCCGACCTGAACCACGTAGGCTCCGGCGCCGAGCTTCAGGCCCTTGTCGCCGACCACGACACCGTCCACGCGCACCCCGCCCTGCTCCACCAGACGCATCGCTTCGCTGCTGCTCGGCGCCAGGCCCGCCTGCTTGAGCAAGGCACCGATCGACAGCGGCGCGCCGCCGAAGCTGAACTCGTCGATCTGGTCGGGCACGCCGCCCTTGCTGCGGTTGACAAAATCCTGCTCGGCGGCGGCGGCGGCGGCAACGCTGTGAAAGCGCGCGGTGATCTCCTTGGCCAGCATCACCTTGGCGTCGCGCGGGTTGCGCCCGGCGGCCGTCTCGGCGCGCAGCGCGGTGATGCGGGCCTCGTCAAGGAAGGAGAGCAGGGTGTACCAGCGCCACATCAGCGCGTCGCTGATGCTCATGCACTTGGCGAACATGGTGTTCGGGTCTTCGGTGATGCCGATGGTGTTGTTTTTCGACTTCGACATCTTCTCGACGCCGTCCAGGCCTTCGAGCAAGGGCATGGTGAGGATGCACTGCGGCTCCTGGCCGGCGTCGGCCTGGAGGTGGCGGCCCATCAGCAGGTTGAACTTCTGGTCGGTGCCGCCGAGTTCGAGGTCGCTATTCAAAGCCACCGAGTCGTAGCCCTGCATCAGCGGGTAGAGAAACTCGTGCACGCTGATCGGCGCCCCCGCGGCAAAGCGCTTGGCGAAGTCGTCGCGCTCCATCATCCGCGCCACGGTGTACTTGGCCGCCAGCGAAATCATGCCGCGCGCGCCGAGCGGGTCGCTCCACTCGCTGTTGTAGCGAACCTCGGTGCGCGCCGGGTCGAGCACCAGGTCGCATTGCGCCCGGTAGGTCAGCGCGTTGGCCTCGATCTGCTCGCGGGTGAGCGGCGGGCGTGTGCTGTTGCGGCCGGAAGGGTCGCCGATCATCGAAGTGAAGTCACCGATCAACGCGATCACGGTGTGCCCCAGGTCTTGCAGCTGGCGCATCTTGTTGAACACCACGGTGTGGCCGAGGTGCAGGTCGGGCGCGGTGGGGTCGAGGCCGAACTTGATGCGCAGCGGCTGCCCGGTGGCCTGGGAACGTGCCAGCTTGGCCAGCCATTCACCTTCCGGCAGCAACTCTTCACAGCCGCGTAGGCTGATGGCCATCGCCTCGCGCACCGGGTCAGTGATCGGGTGAGCTGTGCGGTATGTCGCTGCCGCCAGCCTGTGCGAGGAAGCTGGCGAGGAAGTGATCACTTTCTCTGACATGGCGAGGTGCTTGGCCGAGGGGTTTCTACGGTTCCGGCGCAGGGGCCGGTTGTTATACTGCGCCGGCGGATCGTGCGATCCGTCACGAGAAGACCAAAGCAGCGTCTGGTGTCGCAGCGATTCTAGCGGCGCCCCAGCACATCCTTTCGGCCAGCGGCAGGCGTTTGCTTGAACGCCGATCGCACATCTACAGGCGGGCGCGCGGGCGCCCCAAACAACATCTTGGTTCCGTTGGCAACGCTTCAGGGCGCCGCTCAGGGCGCCGCCCATCTGGTCAGCCGTCACCGCCGCTCAGTCAGCGCCGGCGTGCTGGTGTTTCTTGCAGGCTTCGCGGTCACGGCGTTCGGCATCGCCCCGATGGCGCCGGACGCCGCCGAGTTGCCGAAGATCGTGATCGTCGAAGCGGTGGCGCCGGACCCGCTGGACGTGCAGCTCGAGGCCCTGGCAACACATGGCTTTGAACTTCGGCGCGCCGATCTCACCCGCTCCGGCGACACCGCCGACTCGCTGCTCAAGCGCCTGGGGGTGCACGACCCCGCCGCGGCCGCGTTCCTGCGCAGCGATGCCGTGGCGCGCAAGCTCCTGGAGGGCCGATCCGGCAAGATGGTTCAGGTTCGCGCCAACGAAGACGGCGCGTTGCGCGAGCTGGTGGCGCGCTTCCCCACCGAGCGCAGCGAGCAGGTGGCATCGCACTTCATGCGCTTGTCGATCAGCCGCGATGCGGTCGGCTGGCATACCCGGCTCGATACCGCGGCATTGAAGGCGCAGGTTCGCCTGGGCAGCGGTACCGTTCGCTCATCGCTGTTTACCGCCACCGACGAGGCGGGCATGCCCGACAGCATCGCGGTGCAGATGGCCGAGCTGTTTTCCGGCGACATCGATTTCCACCGTGAGCTGCGGCGTGGCGACACCTTCAGTGTGGTGTACGAAGCGCTCACCGCCGACGGCGAGCCGATCAACTGGGCGCAGGGCACCGGCCGCGTTCTCGCGGCCAGCGTGGTCAACGGCGGGCGTGAGCACCACGCGCTCTGGTTCAGCGAGCCCGGCGGGCGGGGCGCCTATTTCGCTTTCGACGGCAGCAGCAAACGCCGCGCGTTCCTGGCCAGCCCGATGGAGTTCTCACGTGTGACCTCGGGCTTCGCGATGCGGATGCACCCGATTGCGCAAACATGGCGGGCCCACCGTGGGGTCGACTACGGCGCGCCGAGCGGCACCGCGGTTCGCTCGGTAGGCGATGGTGTGGTGGATTTCGCCGGCTGGCAGAACGGCTATGGCAACGTCGTCCAGATCAAACATGCCGGCAACCGAAGTACCCTGTACGCGCACCTGAGCCGCAGCGACGTCAAGCTCGGGCAGGCGGTCGAACAAGGGCAGCGCATCGGCGCCGTGGGCTCGACCGGCTGGTCGACCGGGCCGCACCTGCACTTTGAGTTCCGCGTCGACGGCCAGCACCAGGATCCGCAGCAGGTTGCCCGGACCAGCGAGGTCCTGACGCTCTCGACCAAGTCGCGGCCGGCGTTTGAGACGCTGGCCTTGAACGCGCGCAGCCAGCTCGGCGTGGCGCATGAGTTGCTCGGCGCGCGCGCCAGCGGCGAGTAGGCAGGCCGGCACAACCCAGCCGCCGATGGCGCTGTACATCGGCCTGATGTCGGGAACGTCCCTAGACGGCATCGACGCGGTTCTGGTCGATTTCGAGCCCGGCGAGGCGCGGGTGCGTTTGCACCGCCACGCGGGCTTTGACGCACCGCTGCGCGCCGAATTGCTCGCGCTCAACCAACCGGGGCCCGACGAGTTGCATCGTGCTGCGTTGGCGGCGAACCGCCTGGCGCGGCTTTCGGCCTCCCTGGTCGCTGCATTGCTCGACGATGCGAACCGGCACAGCGTCATCGCGATCGGCTCTCATGGGCAAACCGTCCGCCACCGGCCCGGCGAATTCGACGGCCATGGCTACACCGTGCAGATTCAGAATGGCGCGCTGCTCGCGGAGCTCACCGGCATCGACGTGGTCTGCGACTTCCGCAGCGCCGACCTGGCCGCCGGCGGGCAAGGCGCACCCCTGGTGCCGGCGTTTCATGCCGCGATGTTCGGCCGCGCCGGCGAAGACCGCGCGGTGCTCAACCTCGGCGG
>JANNGZ010000288.1:0-16395 GCA_031404155.1 Burkholderiales bacterium | reverse complement strand
CAGGCGCAGCTCGCGGCCGGCGGGTGTGCTGTCGTCGGGGTAGAGCACCCAGTTCAAGGTGTCGGCGGCAAGCAGGTGCTGGCCGGCGGCCTGGTGTTCGCCGCGGCAGAAGGTGGCGAAGTCGATCGGCCGCACCGCTTGAGCCTGCCATTGCCGCAGCGTGGACACGCTTTCGGTGCCGTGGCCGGGCACGATGAAGTCGAAGGCCTGCGCCAGCACCTCGTCGGCCGGCACCCAGCGCCGCCCGCTGCCTTCGCCGCGCACCACGCCGCCGAAACCGACGCGAAAGCGCAGCTCGGGCCGCGGTAGCTCCCACGGGCTGCCGGCGCCGCGCAGCCAGTCGTCGGCGCGCTCCACCTGGCGGCCGTCCTGAATGCCCTGCGCAAACATGCCGTTCTGGTAGCGCAGGCCGTAGCCGAAGGAGGGCAGGCCGAGGGTGGCGAAGCCGTCGAGGAAACAGGCGGCCAGGCGGCCGAGGCCGCCGTTGCCGAGCGCAGCGTCGGGCTCGCTTTCGAGCAGGTCGGCGAGTGGGAGCGAGGGTGCGTTCGCAGGTGAGATCGCAGGTGAGATCGCAGGTGAAATCGCAGGTGAAATCGCGGCCGAGTTCGCGGCCGAGTTCGCGAGTGCGTTCGTGGCTGCGTGAACCGCTGTTCGCGCCCCAGTCGCGGCGGACGGCCGCGCGGCGCCATCTGCGGCGGCCTGGCCGAGGGCCCGCGCCAGCGGCTCGCGCAGCCCGAGGGCGTCGAGCGCGTTGTTCAGCGCGCGGCCCATCAGGAACTCCATCGACAAGTAGTGCACCCGTCGCTGCGTGCCACGCCTGGCGTCGGCCGCCTGCGTCGCGGCCCAGCGCTCGGCCAGCAGCGTGCGGCTGGCGAGCGCCGCCGCATGCATCGCCGCCGCGGGGCTGCCGGCATCGGCACGCTGCGCCAGTTCGCGCTCGAAGTCGTGCACGAAGCGCCGGTGCATCGTCATGCCATGTTCTTCAGGGGCTGGTTCGCCACTGGCGGCTCGGGCGCCTGGGGCGCTGTCGGTGTGGCTCATGATTTGCTTTTCGCAGGCCCAAATCCGCGAGCGTAGCCGCCAGCGGCTCGCGGCGGCCGGGGCGGGGCGGAAGCGGGGCGGGCCTGGCGGCTGAAGCTCGCCCGGGTCGACCGCGTTGCTCAGTCCGCCTTCGCCCCGGAGTCCTTCACCACCTTCGCCCATTTGACGATCTCGCTGGCCTGGTACTGCGCCAGCTCTTCCGGCGACGAGATCCAGGTCTCCAGGCCGAGCGTTTTGAGCTTCTCCTGCACATCCGGAAGCTTGAACACCCGCTGCATTTCGGCGTTGATGCGGTTGACGATCTCGCGCGGCGTACCGGCCGGCGCGAACACCGCGAACCAGGTGGTGGCTTCGAAACCGGGCACGGTCTCGGCCACGGTGGGGATGTCGGGCGCGGCGGCGGAGCGCTTGGCGGTGGTTTGCGCCAGCGCGCGGATCTTGCCTTCCTTGGCCATCGGCAGCGCCGAGGGCATGTTGTCGAACATGAGCTGGATCTGCCCGCCGACCAGGTCGGGGATCGCGAACTGGCGGCCCTTGTAGGGCACATGCTGCATCGTGGTGCCGGTGAGCGATTTGAACAATTCGCCCGAGACATGCACCGAGGTGCCGATGCCCGGCGAGCCGAAGCTGAGCTTGTTCGGGTTGGCCTTCATGTGCGCAATCAGCTCGGCCACGGTCTTCACCGGCAGGTCGTTGGTGACCACCAGCAGGTTGGGTGCCGAGGCCACATGCGCCACCGGCACGAAGTCCTTGACCATGTCGTAGGGCATCTTCGAATAGAGCGCGCCGTTGATCGAATGCGTGCCCACCGTGCCCATCACCAGCGTGTAGCCGTCGGGCGGGGACTTGGCGACGAAGTCCGAGCCGATGTTGCCGCCGGCGCCGGGTTTGTTGTCCACCACCACGCTCTGGCCGAGCTGCGACTTGTCGCTGAACAAACGCGCCAGGATGTCGGGCGCGCCGCCGGGCGGGAAGGTCACCACCATGCGGATCGGTTTGTTCGGGAATCCCTGCGCCTGCGCGCCAAGGGTGGCCAGGCTCAGCAGGGCGCCGAGCAGCAGGGTTCGTTTTTTCATCGTCGTTCCTCGGAGGTCCAGTTGTTCAAAGGCGGGGACAGAAGGTACAGCGCCGTCGGGTGATCGGCTCCCGCCATGCTACGCGGGACAGCACACACCGCACGCAGTGCCCACCTTCGCGCGACCCGCGACGCACCAATCGCGAGGCCATGCCAAGCAACTGCCGCGGAACTGGCTCCGCCAGGCCGCTGGCGGGCCTTGCAGGCCGCATGGCCGCGAGACGCGGCCATTCCTCGGCCCGTCCAAGCCGACGCGGGTCGGCTTGGAGCCGCGTGCCTCGGCCCCCTTGGAGGAGCGGCGAAGCCGCTTCGGGGGTGTTTCATTTCAGCCGCCGCTTTGCGCCAGCGCCAGCGCCGCGCCGGTCAGCGCGGCGTGGGTGTCGATGATCAATGCAGTGGGAATCGCTTCGAGGTAGGCCCTGAACCGCCCCTTGTCCTCGAAGCGCTTGCGAAAGTCCGAGGCAAAAAAGCGCTCGCCCAGGCGCGGCACGATGCCGCCGCCGATGAACACGCCGCCGCGCGCGCCGAGCGTGAGCGCCACGTTGCCGGCAAAGCTGCCAAGCAGCGCGCAGAACACATCGAGCGTGCGCTGGCACACCGGGTCGGCCGGGTTCAGCCCGCGTTCGACCACCGCCTGCGCCGTCAGCGGCTCCACGCTCGCGCCCAACACCTCGGCCACCGCGCGGTGCAGCACCGGCAGGCCGATGCCCGAGAGCAGGCGCTCGGCCGAAACATGCCCGAACTCCTGACGCACCCGGCGCAGCAACTCGGCCTCGAAGTCGTCGCCGGCGGCGAGCGTGGCATGGCCGCCCTCGCCCGGCAGCGCCAGCCAGCCTTGCGGCGTTTGCACCACGCCGGCCACACCCAGGCCGGTGCCCGGGCCGATCACCGCCATCGTGCCGCACGCAGTCGGGCGGCTGGCATGCGGGCGCAACTGCGCCGCGCCGAGCCGCGGCAGAGACAGCGCCAGCGCTTCGAAGTCGTTGAGAACCAGCAGGGTTTGCAGCCCGAGTTCGGCCTGCAAGGCCGCGCGCGAGAAACGCCAGTCGCTGTTGGTGAATTGCACGCGGTCGCCGCCGACCGCGGTGGCCACCGCGAGCGCCGCGCGCCGCACCACGGACTCGGCGGCCACGCTGCGGGTGCCGTGGAGCTCGGCCAGGTAGGCCCGCGCCGCCTGCGCCGGCCCGGGGTACTGCGCCACGTTCAAGCTGCGAACCTGCTCGATGGCGCCGGACGCGGTGACCCAGCCGAAGCGCGCATGTGTGCCGCCGATATCACCGACCAGCCCGGCGGCCGCCACGGTCTTGGCCTCAGGCTCGCTCATCGTGCCGCCACACGGCTCGCCACCGGGCCGGTCGATGGTGAGTTCGATTTCAAGCGCATCGTCTCCGGGGGTGGTGCCGTCGCAGCCGGCTTGTCGCGCGCGACCGGACTCTGCGCGCCGAACGATCTTAGCCGCGTGCGCCGGCCCCGCGCCGCCGCGTCCGGCCCGGCTCGGGCGAGCGCTGTCAGCGCCGCCACAACACCGCCGGCCCTTGATTGCCCAGCCGGTCCACCGCGCTGGCGACCAGCATCTCCGGCGCTCCGTGCTGCGGATCCGGGCCCAACTCGACCATGCTGTCGGCCACCGCTTGTGTTGCGAAGCGCCACGACGCGCCATGGCGCCGCCACAAGGCCCACAGGAACACCGGCTTGCCCGCGCCAGGCGTGAGCTGCACCCGTGCCGCGTCGATGCGGCGCAACCCCGGCGCGGCCGGTGCGCTGTCGTCCAGCCAAGGTGTCAGCGGCACCAGCGCGGCTTGCGCGTACGGCCCCTGCTTCAGCCTTGCCGCGAGGCCGCCGCGGTCCTGCATCAAGGCGTTCATGCTGAAGTGCAGATGGCCCGGCGCGCGCCCCTGCGTGCCGGCGCGCTGGCGCACCAGGGCCACCTGCTGGAGCAACTCGGCCGCCGGCCACGGCTTGGCGCCGCCGGCCACCGAGCTGGTGAACAGCGCCGGCCAGACATGGCGTGCCTGCACGTTGCGCGCGTGCCAGTAGTCCAGCAGCACCGCGAAGGCTTGCGCTGCCGGCTCCACCGGCCAGTACAGCTGCGGCGCGAGGATGTCCAGCCAGCCGTTGGCCAGCCACAGCTCCACGTCGGCATAGAGGCGGTGAAACTGGCTGAAACCTTCAATGCCCGCGGGCCGCAGCTCGGGCCGGCCGATGCCGAAGGGGCTGATGCCCACACGCACCTGGGGCTTGAGCGCGCGCACCGTGCGCTGCAGCGCCTGCACGAAGCGGTTGACGTTTTCGCGCCGCCAGTCTTCGCGTGCCAGCGCGCCGCCGCTGTCGCGGTAGGCCTTCCACGACGGCTCGTCGGGGAACGGCAGGTCGCCGCCGCCGTTGCCCTGCGCCACCGGGTAGGGGTAGAAGTAGTCGTCGACATGCACCCCGTCGATGTCGTAGCGCTTGACCACGTCGGCCACCACCGCGAGCGTGTGCGCCACCGCGGCGGGCTCGCCGGGGTCGAGCCAGAGCTGGTCGCCATAACGCTTGACGATGCCCGGCTGGCTGCGCGCGACATGCCTGGCCGCGGGCGCGGATTTGGCGGTGGAATGGCGCGCCCGGAACGGGTTGAACCAGGCATGCAGCTCGATGCCGCGGCGGTGCGCCTGCTGCACCCAGAAGGCCAGTGGGTCGTAGGCCGGTTCGCTGGCGCGGCCCTGCTCGCCGCTGAGCACTTCGCTCCACGGTTCGAGCGCCGACGGGTACAGCGCGTCGGCCGCGGTGCGCACCTGCAGCACCAGCGCGTTGAGGCCGATCTCGCGCGCACGTTCGATGATCGCCAGCGCCTCGGCGCGCTGGCGCTCGGGCGGCAGGCCGCTGCGGCTCGGCCAGTCGATGTTCGCGACCGTGGCGACCCAGGCGGCGCGGAACTCGCGCGGCGCGGGGGGTGGCGTGTCGCGCGACGCGGTGGCGGGTGTGTTCGCTGGCGCGCTGGCGGGCGCGCTGGCGGGCGTGCTTGCGGGCGCGCTTGCGGAGATCCCAGCGGGCGCGCCCGTGGCCGATGCGGGCGCCATGTCCGGCGGCAGCGCGCGCGGCGGGCCTGCGCTGCTGGCACCCGGCTGCTGTGGCGCCACGCTGCAGCCCGCCGGCAGCAAGGCGCCGGCGAGCAGCGCCGAGAGTTCACGCCGGCGCAGGCTCATCTGCAATCAAAGCCGCGGCTGCGCACCCGCACGGCTACGGTTTGAAGTGCGCGAGGTAATGCGCCAGGTTGGCCAGCTCCGCATCCTTCAAGCCGTAGAGCGCCGCGGCCATGATGGTGTCGCGGCCGGGCCCGGGTTGGTCGCGGAACTGCTTCATCGCCAGCAGCAGGTACTCCTCCTTCTGCCCGGCAAGGCGCGGCACCTGGTTCTGGCCCTTGAAGTCGGGCAGGTGGCAGGTGCCGCACAACATCTTCGCCGACACCTTGGCCCCGGCGCGCAACTTCTCCGGCTGCACCGGCCCGGGGTGCGGCGCCACCGGCTGGGCAGCAAAAAACGCGGCCAGCAGCACGATCTCGTCGTCCTTGATCGCGGCCATCACGTCCTTCATCGGCGGGATGTCGCGCAGGCCTTCGCGGATCAGCACCAGCTGGTTTTCGATGAACAGCTTCGGCTGGCCGGCCAGCGACGGGAACTGCGGCACCTGCGAATTCCCGCCCGGGCCGTGGCAGGCCGCGCAGGCCGCCAAGGTGGCCGCGGGCGGCGCCGCGGCCTGGGCCAGCGCGCCGGCGCAGGACAGCAGCGACAAGGCGCTTGCCAGCCCCGCCGCCGCGTTGCGCCTCATGCCTTCAAACGCGCGCAAGCTCGCCCGCGCCGGTTCACCGAACCGCCCGCCTCTCAACGCGCGTAGCTGATGCGGTAGATCGCACCGAGCTGTTCGTCGGTGACCAGCAGCGCGCCGTCGGGCATTTGCAGGAAGTAGGTCGGGCGGCCGCTGAAGCTGTCGTTGGCCGGGTTCAGGAAGCCGGTCATGAAGGGCGTGATCTTCGGGTTCTTGCCGTCGGCATCGACCTTCACCGTGACCACGTCGTAGCCGAACTTCTTGGTCCGGTTCCAGGAACCCTTGCGCGCCACGAACAGCATGTTCTGGTACTCGGCGGGGAACATGTTGCCGGTGTAGAAATGCGCGCCCATCGCCGCGGCATGCGGGCCCATGGTCTGCACCGGCAGCGTCACGCCGTCGCAGGCCTTGTCCTTCTTGAAGTCGCCGTCCACCACGCCGTTGGCATGGCAATACGGGAAGCCGAAGTTGGCGCCCGCGGCCGGCATGCGGTTGAGCTCGTCCTCGGGCGTGTCGTCGCCCATCCAGTCGCGGCCATGGTCGGTGAACCACATCTCCTTGGTGGTCGGGTGCCAGGTGAAGCCCTGCGTGTTGCGCACGCCGCGGGCAATCACTTCCATGCCCGAGCCGTCGGCGTTGTAGCGGCGGATCTGTGCGTACTCGGGCCCGGGCTCGCAGATGTTGCACGGCGCGCCGAAGGGCACATACAGCTTGTTGTCCGGGCCGAAGGCGATGTACTTCCAGTTGTGGTGCTGCTCCTTGGGCAGCTTGAACGCGGCGGTCATGTCCACTGCCGCCACGCCGGAGTTCGTCTCGATGCCGTCGTAGCGCAGCACCTTGTCGATCGCCATCACGTACAGCGAGCCGTTGGCGAAGGCCACGCCCGAGGGCTGAACGAGCTTGTCGACGACCACGCGGCTGGTGCGCTGCGCGCCCGCGTCGGTGACTTCGTAGACACGGCCGATGCCGCGGGTGCCGATGTAGATCTTGCCGTCGGCGCCACGCGCCATCGCGCGTGCGCCTGGCATGCCGGTGGCCCAGATCTCGGCCTTGAAGCCCGGCGGCAGCTGGAAGCTGGCGATCGGAATCTCGGCCGCCGGCGTCACGGTCAGCTTGCCGGCGACCGGCGCGAGGGTGGAGCTGGCCTGCGCCGCGGTGCGGCCCTGTTGCCAGGCGGGGGGCGGTGCCGCGGCGGCGGCAGCGGGGGCGGCCGGCGCGGCGGGCGCGCTGGCGGTGGGGGTCATCGACTGGCAGGCGGCCAGCGACAACAGCGAAGCAGTCAGTGCGACTCTTGCGAACATCTTTTCGTCTCCTCGGGTTGCGTCAGTTCACGGCGATTTCGTCCGTGCCCGGGATTATGTTGGCGCCGCGGCGCAGATCAATGCCGGTGTGCCCTAGGGGCTGTGGGCGGCCGGTGCAGCTGCGCGCCAGTCTGCCAGGCGAGCGCGAGCATCGACCCGGAATGGCCGAACGCGAAGGCGTGTCAGCAAACGCGCTGCCGCAAGCCCTCCCGCACACTCGACGCTACCGCACACCCCGGCGCAAAAACGCCAGCGTCGCCTGCCTTGTCTGCGGCGAGTTCAGGATGCCCAGGTGCGTGGTGCCCAGTTGCGGGTCGTAGGCACCCTGGCCGACGAGGTCGAGTTGTTCGGCGCCGCGGATCGTGGCGCTGCGCGAGAAGTCGGTCGCCTTGCCGAACGAATCCTCGGCCGGTACGGGTGCGATGAAACCGTCTTGCAGCGGGAAGTAGACGAAGCTGGTGTCGGCGTTGCGGATGACGAGCGTGCGCATGCCCTTGGCGTGGGCGCCGCCATGGTGGCCGTGCTCGTCGTCGCTGCGCGAGTCGCCGCGTGATCCACCGTTGAGCAGCTGCAGGAACGGCGTGTCGGGCGAGCCGAGTTCCTGGCAGACCTCGCTCTGCGGCGTGAAGCCGCCGAGCGCGGGCAGCTGGAAGTAGTTGGCCGGGTTGGGCGAACAATTGATGATGCCGTGGTTGGGGCCGTCGATCGCGACGAAGCGGCGCACCGTGCGGCTCGCGTCGTCCTGGCGCACCCACTCGCGCGCGAGGGTCACGCCGAGGCTGTGCGCCACGATGTCCACCTGCCTGGCGCCGGTGAACGCAAGCACCGCTTTGACGAAGCGGCGCAGGTCGGGCACGTTGGCGGCATTGGTGTGCGCGATGCTCGAACGCCGGGTCTGGTCGGCAGGCAGGTCGCACTGGTCGCCCTCGTAGCCCAGACCCCACAGCTCACTGGTGGCGTAGCCGTTGTCGGCGAGGAACTGCGCCATCGCCTGCATGCGGCCGTAGACCGGGTTGCAGGCGGTGGGGAACGGCGTGTCGTTGTTGCCGTGCAGGAAGATCACCGGCGTGCGCACCACCGCGCCGGCAGCGCCGAAGCCGATTACCAACTTGTTGACGAGCGAGGCGTCCTCGATGGCCGGGAAGCCCGCCGGGAAGCTGCTGCCCACGGTGCCGCCGGCCTGCGCGAGGGTGGCGGCCAGCGCCGCGCACAGCAAAGCGCCAAGCCCGGCCGCCTGCCTGATCCATGTCTTGCGGGTCGCTGTTTTCATCGTCGATGTCTTCATGCTCGATGTCTCCTGGTGATGGCGTGGGCGAACAAATCTCGTCAAGCGGCAAAGAAGCGCTCGACGAGGGCAAACTGTTCCGGCGTGTTGAGCGCGGGCGCATGGCCGCAGCCCGCAATCTCCACCACTACCGCGCGCGGCCCGCGCTTGCGCATCAGCTCGGTGGTCTCGCGCAGCAGCAGGTCGCTGGCTTCGCCGCGCAGACACAGCACCGGGATGTCGAGCTGGTCCCACGCCTGCCAGAGCTCGTAGTCGCTCGGGTGTTCGGTGAACTGGGTCACCATCGCCGGGTCGTAGTGCGGGGTCACGCGGCCGTCGGGCAGGCGGCGTGTGGAGGTTTCGGTGAGGCGGCGCCACTGCGTGTCGCTCATCGCGCCGTAAGGCTTGTAGACGCTGCGGAAGTACTGCTCGAGCTCGCTCACCGTGGCAAACGCGGCCGGGCTGCCGGCGTAGCTGCGGATGCGTTCGATTGCCGCCGGCGCCACGCTCGGGCCGCTGTCGTTGAGCACCAATCTCGTGATGCGGCCCTTCAGGCCGGTGGCCGCGGCCAGGGTTCCGATGGCGCCGCCCATCGAGGTGCCGAGCCAGTGCAATTTCTCCAGCCCAAGCTGGTCCGCGAACGACGCGGCCTGGCGCACGTAGAACTCAAGGCAGTACTCGGTCTTCGGCGCCGGGCTCCACTGGCTCAGGCCACGGCCGAGCGTGTCGGGGCACAACACGCGGTAGCGGTGGCTCAGGTGCTCGGCGATGTCGTCCATGTCGCGCCCGGTGCGCGCCAGGCCATGCCAGGCCACCACCGTTTCGGCGTGTTCCGCGCCCCACTGCATGTAGTGCAGCTCGCGGCCTTCGCAGGTGAGGTAGTGCGAGGTCGGCGTCACTGGGACCCCTCGTTCGATGAGTACATCGACCGGTCCCCCGAGGGGAGCGAGTGGCGCGGCTCCGAGCCGGCCTGCGCCGGCTTGGACGCCACGAGCGCGGGCCACGTCTCGCGGCGCGCGCGGGCCGGCTTGGGAGCTGAGTGCCGCGGCTCCGAGTCCGCCTGCGCGGACTTGGACGGCACGAAGGCCATCGGCCTCTGGACGAGGGCGGCCCGGCGCTCGGCCCGCGTGCCCACTGGTGTACCTTCGTGCTGCGCACTTCGGTATTCGCCCTTGGGGCGGCCCGGCGGGCTCATGGCCAAGGTCTGCCAGCTCATTTCGCCAGCCCGCGCAGCTTGCCCACCACGCCGGTGGGAAAGTGGTAGACCGAGAGCACGAACAGCACGCCGAGCCAGAGCAGCCAGCGGTCGGGGGTGAGCACCGCGCTGGCCACCGGCACGCCTTCGAACACACTGCCGGCGAGTTTGAGCAAGTCCTGCAGATAGTTCTGCGCCAGCACGAAGAGCGCGCTACCGACCACCGCGCCGTAGAGCGTGCCCATGCCGCCGATGACCACGATGAGCAGGATGTCGAGCATGATTTCGAAGCTCAGCGTGGTGTCGGGACCGGTGTAGCGCAGCCAAAGCGCCAGCAGCGCGCCGGCCACGGTGGCGAACAGCGCCGAGAGCACGTTGCTCAGGGTGCGGTAGACCACGGTGCGGTAGCCGATCGCCTCGGCGCGGAAGTCGTTTTCACGTATCGCCTGCAACACGCGGCCGAAGGGCGAGTTGACGATGCGCAGCATGAGCAGGAAGAGGGCCGCCACCACCACGAAGATCAGGTAGTAGGCAAACAGCTTGCCGTCGATGTTGATGCCGAGGAAGGGCGCTTCGAAGGGCTCGAACGAGGGGCTGAGCCAGGCCGGGTTCTTGAAGGTGAGGCCGTCTTCGCCGCCGGTGAAATCGCTGAGTTGCGAGGCCAGGGTCTGGAACGCGGTAGCCACGGCCAGGGTGATCATGGCGTAGAAGATGGCTTTGACGCGCAGGCTGAACAGGCCGATCACGAACGACAGCAGCAGCGACACCCCCAGCGCCGCAAGCAGCCCGAGCGCCACCGCGCCGAAGCCTTCACCGAAGCGTGTGCTGGCAATCGCCACACCATAGGCGCCGATGCCGAAGAACATGGTGTGCGCAAAGCTGACGATGCCGGTGTAGCCGAGCAGCAGGTCGTAGCTCGCCACGAGCAGGATGAACACCAGCATCTTCGCGGCCACGCCGAGCGCCTTGCTGCCGGGGAAGAGGAAGGGCGCGAAGGCGAGGCCGAGCACGACGACGAGCAGCGCCGCAACCAGCCAGCGGCTGCGCGGAAGGTCGTGGGAGAGAAGGCGTTGCAACATGGCGCTCAGCGAACGGCCTTCCGCCGGGCCGCCCCAAGGAAGGCCACTCCCCGAGGGCCACGAAGGGGGCCATCAAGGGGCCTGGGCGGCGCGAGCGCAAGTGAGCTTGGGGGCTTCATGACTTCACCGGGTACAGCCCCTGCGGCCGCCACAACAACACCGCCACCATCAAGGCGATGTTCGAGAACAGCGCCACCTTCGGCGCCAGGAAGCCGGTGTAGTTGGCCATCAGCCCGACCAGCAGCGCGCCGACAAAACAACCCAGCGTGGAGCCCAGGCCGCCGATGATGATGACGATGAACAGCAGCACGTTCACCTGCGCGCCGATCTGCGGCACCACGGTTTGCTGGTACAGGCCCCACAACACGCCACCGAGGCCAGCCAGCGCCGAACCGACCACGAAGACACCGACGAACAGGCGCCGGATGCGGTAGCCGAGCGACTCGACCATCTCGCGGTCCTGCACGCCGGCGCGGATCAGCAAACCTAGCTTGGTGCGCGAGAGCACCCAGAGCAGCGCGCCGAAGACGAGCAGGCCCACCACCACCGCGAGCACGCGGTACTTCTCCACCGCCGCCGCCTCGCCGAACACCGGCAACAGGAAGGAGCCGCGCAAGCCTTCGGGCAGGGGCAGCGGAATCTGCAGCGGGCCCCAGATCACCTTGATGAGCTCTTCGCCGACGATCATGCCGCCCATCGTGATCAGGATCTGCTTCAGGTGCTGGCCGTAGACCGGCCGCACGATCACCCGCTCGAAGGCCAGGCCGACCGCGCCGGCCACCGTCATCGCGGCCAGCATCGCGACAAAGATCGCGGCCAGGTTGAGCAGCCAGTCGGCGCTCATGCTCCAGGCCGCCAGCCCGCCCATCACCGAGGTGGCCACAAACGCGCCGATCGCGATGAAGACGCCGTGGCCGAAATTCAGCACGTCCATCAGGCCGAACACCAGCGTCAGGCCCGAGGCGATGATGAAGATGATCAGCCCCATCGCCAGCCCCGCCACGGTGAGCGTGACCCAGGTGCTCGGGCTGCCGATGGCCGGCAATGCGAGCAGCATCACCGCCAGCAGCAAAAGGATCGGCTTCCAGTCGAACTGGGTCTTCGGCACCGCGGCGGCGGCGAGCGCGGCGGCGTCGGGCGCGGCTTGCACCACGGCCTTCGTGTTCATTGGCGCACCCTAGACGCTGCGTGTCGTCCCGCCAAGCGGGAGCATTCGCACTTGGGACGGCCCGGCGTGCTCACGGGAGTACCTTCGTGCTGCTCACTCCGGTATTCGCCTTTCGGGCGGCCGGGCAGGCTCATGGATGCACCCCCAGCGACAAGCCCAGCAAACGCTGTTGCAGCGCCTCGTCCTGCGCCAGCGCTTCCATCGCGCCGCTGTGCACCACGCGCCCGTCGTCCATCACCGCCACGCGGTCGCCGAGCGCCTTGGCCATCATGAAGTTCTGCTCCACCAGCAGGATCGTGGTCTGCTGGTTCTTGAGCTCACGAAACGCCGCGATCAGGTTCTGCACGATCGCCGGCGCCAGGCCCTTGCTCGGCTCGTCGATCAGGAGCAGCGCACGCGGCTCGACGATCGCACGCGCCACCGCGAGCATCTGCTTTTGCCCGCCGCTGAGCTTGCCCGCCGGGTAGAGCCAGATTTTTTTCAGCGCCGGGAAAAGCTCGAAAACCCAGGCCAGCCGCCTGGCGTCGAGCGCGTCGGCGTTGCGCGCCGCGCGTGCGGCCAGCACCATGTTCTCGCGCACCGTGAGGTCGCTGAAGATGCCCATGCTCTCGGGCACATAGGCAATGCCGCGCTGCGCGATCTCGGGCGTGGCCAGCGTGTGCAGCGGCTCGCCCTTGAACTGGATGCTGCCTTGCGAGGCGCGCCACAGCCCCATGACCGTGCGCAGCGTGGTCGTCTTGCCCGCGCCGTTGCGGCCGAGCAGCATCGTCACTTCGCCTTCGCGCACCTCGAGGTCGACGCCATGCAGGATGTGGTACGCGGCGATGTGGGTGTGCACGCCGCGAAGTTGCAGCAGCGGGGCGGTCATGCCTGAGCGCTCCGCGTCAAGGGCGTTGCGCCACGCTTACCCCCATCCCAGCCTTCCCCCGTCAAGGGGGAAGGAGGAATGCCTGCACCACCCCGGTTGCCGGCGAGCGTGTTGACTCCCTCCCCCTTGACGGGGGAGGGCAGGGGTGCGGGTGAGGCGCCGACGCCGCCCAAACGCATCGCGCTCACGCCGCCACCTCCGCCGCAAGCCCCAGGTAGGCCTGCTGCACCACCGGCGACGCGATCACCGCCGCCGGCTCGCCGTCGGCGACCAGTTGCCCGTTGTGCAGCACGATGATGCGGTCGGCCAGCTCGCGCACCACATCCATCTTGTGCTCCACCAGCAGAATCGTGCGCTCGCGTTTGGCCTTCAGCGCGCGGATCAGGTCGAGCACCACCGGCACCTCGTCCACGCTCATGCCGGCGGTGGGTTCGTCGAACATGTAGACCTGGGGGTCGAGCGCGATCAGCAGCGCCACCTCGAGCTTGCGCTGGTCGCCATGCGGCAGGCTCGCGGCGCTGGCCGCGGCCTTGTCGCCCAGGCGCACGGTGTCGAGGATCGCGCGCGCCTCGTCGGTCCAGGTCTTGTGGTCGAGCCAGACCCGCAGCAGGTCGATGCCGGCCCATTCACCGCCGCGGCCCTGCTTGCGCCCCTGTTCCCGCGCCTGCACCGCCAGGCGCACGTTCTCCTGCACCGTGAGGTTGGGGAACAACTGGGTGAGCTGGAACGCACGCCCCAGGCCGCGGCGGGTGCGCAATGGCGCGGGCATCGTGGTGATGTCGACACCGCCGAGCAGCACGCGGCCGGCACTGGCGTTGAGCTGCCCCGAGATCAGGTTGAAGTAGGTGGTCTTGCCCGCGCCGTTGGGCCCGACGATCGCGGTGAGCGTGCCCGCCTCGAAGGCGCAGGACACCGCGTCGACGGCGACATGGCCGCCGAAGCGGATCGTCAGGTCAACCGTTTCGAGAACGGCAGTCATGCCAGACATCCAACTTTCGGCGCCGGCACGAAGTGCCCCGCCGGCGCCTCGCGCAGGCTGCTGCGCTGCCAGGCGTAGCCGAGTTCGGCGCGCGAGCCGGTGCCCACCACCTTGCCCCACCAGCCGTACACGGCGCGGCCGCTGAAGACATGCGTGTTGTTGAACGCGGTGTGGCACTTCGCGGGCACGCCTGCAAGGCGCTCGACCATGGCCTTGATCGCCGCCATCTGCACCCCCGACTTGCGCGCGTAGTCCACCCCGGTGTAGCCCCACCAGTCCCAGCAGGAGTTCAGCGCTTCGGGGCTGGTTTGCGGGTAGAGCAGCACGACGCGGTTCACGTCGGCCCAGCGGTTGTAGCCGGTGTGCAGCACGAAGTTGCGGCCGAACACTTCGACGTTCTGGCCGCAGCCGTGCAGCACCACATGCAGCTTGCATGCACCGGATGCGCCGGCGGCCTCCGCCGCACAACCCGGCGGCACGAAGAGCCAACCCTTGGGGCCCATGCCGCGGCCCGGAGGCACGAATGCAAACTGGTCGAACTCGATGAAGTCGCCGGCGAGCGCGCCTTGGTTGCGCGGCGCGAGCGGGCCGTGCAGGGTACGCAGGATTTCGCCGGCGAGGTCGAAGTCGCAATCCTGAATGAAGGGCAGGCCGCGCTGCTCGCAGGCGTTGCCGTAGTCGTCGGTGACCATGCCGTGTTCGGCCGCCACGTCCTTGCGGTGCGTGATGTTTGGCGCCGGCATCAACGCCATGTACCAGCGCTGCAGCGCGTCGCCGAGCGGCGGCCTCACCGCGGTGTCGCGGCTGCCGGTGAACAGGTAGGCGCGGCTGCCTTGCAGGTTCGTTATCGGGTCGATCCAGCCGAGCGTTGACCACTGCCGCGTGATCGCCACCAGCGCCTCCACCGGCGCCGCCGGCTCGCCGCTCAGGCAGCGCCCGGTGGCATGCACCCCACTGCCCTCGGCGCAGTAGTACGGCCCCGCGGCCACCGCGCCGACGCCACGGCTGAAGGTGCCCGAGTACGCCACATGCAGCTGCACCGCCATGTAGCCGCCCGACGATGTGCCCGAGACGCTGACTTCGCGCGGGTCGACCTTGAGTGCGGGCAGCGGCGTGGCCTGGGCCGCGGCGCACGCGAGCAAGAACCCGAGCAAGAGCGCGAGCAAGAGCGCGAGCACGGACGGCAGCACAGACGCGAGAGAGGTGGGTAAGCGGGGCAGCATGCGACGACGCGCGGTGTTGGTTTGGCTCCTTCCGCCTTGACGGGGAAAGGCTGGGATGGAGGTGGGCGTCAGGTTCTCCCGAAGGGGCGCAGCGCGCTCCCCTCACCCCCACCCTAACCCTCCCCCGTCAAGGGGGAGGGAACCTGTCTATGCACCTCCCCCGTCAAGGGAGGGAACCTGTCGATCAGCGCTTGTTGCGGATCGGCACGTTCATCTCTTCAGGCTTGATCTCGCGCACCAGCTCCGGTACGCCCCAGGCAAACGCCGGGTCGACCTTGATCTTGAAGTGGTACATCGACTGCATCGCCTGGTGGTCTTCCTTGCGGAAGGTCATCTTGCCCTTCGGCGACTCGAAGCTCATGCCTTCCATCGCGGCGATGAGCTTGTTGGTGTCGGTGTTGCCAGCGGTCTTCTTCAGCGCTTCCACCACCGCGATCGCGGCGCTCATGCCACCGGCGGTGAAAAAATCGGGCGGTGCCTTGAACTGCTTGTAGTGGTTGGCCACCAGCCACTCGTTGACCGGGTTCTTCGGCATGCCGAAGTAGTAATAGGTGGCGCCCTCCATGCCGGGGAATTGCTTGTAGGCCACCATCGCCGGCAGGATGTTGCCGCCGGTGGCGATCTCGATGCCGTAGCGCTTCAAGTCCAGGTCGGCAATCTTGAACGGGTTGCCGCCGCCTCCCGCCCAGATGATCCAGATGATCTTGCGGCCCGGCGCGTCCTTGAGCTTGTCGATGATGCGTTGCGCGCCGGCGGTGAAGTCGGTGGTGGTGGTCGGCAGGAATTCCTCGTGCACGATCTTCGCGTTCTTCACCGACTCCTTGAACGCCTTGACGCCGTCGCGGCCGAAGGCGTAGTCCTGCGCCAGCGTGGCGACGCTGACCCCGGCCTTGTCGATCGCCACCGCGTTGCTGATCGCGTCCTGGCTGCTGTTGCGCCCGGTGCGGAAGATGTACTTGTTCCACTTGTCGCCGGTGATCGAGTCGGCCACCGCGGGCTCGACCATCAGGATCTTCTTGTACTCCTCGGCCACCGGCAGCATCGCGAGTGCGACGCCGCTGCTGGTGGGGCCCACTGCGATGTCGGCCTTGTCGTCGCCGTACGCGGCCGAAAGCAGGCTCTTGCCCAGGTCGGGCTTGCCCTGGTCGTCCTTCTCGATGACGACGAGCTTCTTGCCGGCCACGGTCATCGTGCCGCCGGTGGCGTAGTCCAGGCCCATCATGAAACCGGTGGCGGTTTGTTTGCCGTAGGCCTCGAGCGGGCCGGTCTTGCTGTGGATGTGCGCGATGCGGATTTCCTTGGCTTGCGCCAGCGCAAAGCCCGGCGCGCCGAGCGCCGCGGTGGCCACAACGATGGCGGTAAGTGCGGCGCGGCGTTTGTCGAGCATTGGGGTCATGG
>JANNGZ010000287.1:0-2775 GCA_031404155.1 Burkholderiales bacterium | reverse complement strand
GCGCTCGGGTGGCGGACCATCGCATGGCGCAGCACGCGCAACTCGGCGACCAAGCCGCGCGAGGCGACGATGTAGCCCAGCCTCAGCGCTGGTGACAGGCTCTTCGAGAGCGAGCCGATGTGGATCACGCGGCCGCTGCGGTCCAGGCTCTTCAGCGCCGGTACCGGGTTTCCCTCGTGCAGGTTTTCCGATTCGTAGTCGTCCTCGATGACGACGAAATCCTCGCTCTCGGCGCGGCGCAGCAGCGCTTGCCGCCGCTCCAGGCTCAGCGTCACCGTGGTCGGGCTTTGGTGGCTCGGCGTGACGAAGACATAGTCGACGGCCGCCAGCGCATCGATGACCGCGCCCTCGCCATCCACCGGCACCGCCACCCAACGCGGATCGCGCAGCGAGAAGCTGTTGCGCGCGTGCGGGTAGCCGGGCTCCTCGAAGCCGACGCGGGTGCGCTGGTCGAACAGGGCCTCGGCCAGCAGGTGAAAGCCCTGCTGCGCGCCGACCGTGACCAGGATCTCTTCGGGCAGCGCGAACACGCCGCGCTTGGGCAGCACGCGCAGGCGGATCTGCTCGATCAGGTCGGGTACGTCGTCGGTCTCGAAGTCCGGCGTCCAGTGTTCGAGCTGGGCCCGCGCCAGGCTGCGCGCGCAGCACTCGCGGAAGTCCTCGGTCGGAAAGAGCTGCGGGTCGTGGCGGCCATAGACGAAGGGGTAGGCAAACTCGCGCCAGCGCTCGGGTTTGGACAGCGTGGGCCGATCGACCAGAGAGCGCAGCACGCGCGCGGACCAGTCGGGCAGGCGCGTGCTCGCCGCGATGCCGGCCGCACGCGGCGCAACGGCTGCCACCGCCTGGCGCGCTCCGGGCGCCACGAAGATGCCGCTGCGTGGCCGCGCCTGCAAGAAGCCGTCGTCGACGAGTTGCTGGTAGGCGGCGGTCACCGTGTTGCGGCTCGCGCCGATCAAGATCGCCAGGTCGCGCGACGACGGCAACGGCGCGCCTTCGGCCAGGCGCCCGGCGCCGATCTCGCGAACCACCGCCGCGCGCAAGCGCCCCTGCAAGGGCAGCGCCGGCTGGTCGGGCAGCTCGAACATCTGTAGCCAGAGGGTGTTCTTGGCGTGGCGCATGGCGGACCGAGTCTATGGCTCCCTCCCCCACTGGGGGAGGGTCGGGGCGGGGCGGGGGCCGCGGTCACACCACCTCGGCCCCCATCCCGGCCTTCCTCCAATGGGGGAAGGAAAAATACTGGATCGGCTCGTCGGTGGCATCTGGCTCTTGGCTGCGCGCCCGCCACTGCGTAGGCTGTGCGCTCTTGCATCCGGAGTTGATTGAATGCCCACCACCCCCCAGACCGTCGATGTCGCCACCCTCGAAGCCTTTGCCGCGGCCTGGAACCGGCACGACATCGAAGCCCTGATGGGCTTCATGCACGAAGACTGCGCCTTCCACGCCGTGGCCGGGCCCGAGCTGTTGGGCCGCAGCTTCCTGGGCCGCGCGGCGGTACGCGAAGGCTTCCAGCTTGCGTGGCAGACATTCCCCGATGCCGCCTGGCTCGACGGCGAGCACTTCGTCTGCGGCGATCGCGGCGTCTCCGAATCCAGCTTCACCGGAACCAAGGCCGACGGCACGCGCATCGAAGCGCGCATGGTCGACGTGTTCAATTTACGCGACGGCAAGATCGTGATCAAGAACGCCTTCCGCAAGGACCGCCCGCCGATCCCCCTTGGCTGACCGCGGAGCCGACGATGGACCTGTCGCAACCGCAGCCCAGACAACTCGCGCCCTACGACCCGCGCTACGACCCCTTGGTCGCGGCGCACCCCGGGCGTGGCACCGATTACGCACCGACCTACTGGGTCGCCAGCGCCGGCGCGCCGCCCGTTGACGACGGCCCGATCGCTGACGACATCGACGCCGACGTCGTGATCGTCGGCTCGGGTTTCACTGGCCTGGCGACCGCCCTCTTCCTGGCCCGCGAACACGGCATCCGCGCGACGGTGCTCGAAGCCAACCGCAGCGTCTGGGGCTGCACCAGCCGCAACGGCGGCCAGGGCCAGAACGCCAGCGGGCGCCTGGTCAGATCGCAATGGATCGCACGCTGGGGCCAGGCCACCGCGCTGGCGCTAGACGCTGAAATCCGCGCCGGTTTCGAGACCTTCAAGTCCCTGGTCGACGAGTTCCCCTGCGACGCGCAGCCTGGCGGCCACCTCTATATCGCGCACCGCGAAAAGAAGATGGACTTCCTGCGCCACGAAACGCAGCTCATGCGCGAGGTCTTCGGCTACGACGCGCGCATGCTGTCTCGTGCCGAACTGGCCGAGCAGTACGTCAACGACGCCGACGCCTGCGGCGCGATGCACGAGGCCGAAGGCATCGGCGTGCACCCACTCAAGCTCGCGCACGGCTACCTGCGCGCGGCGCGCGCGCTCGGTGCGAAGCTGCACCCGGCCAGCCCCGTGCTCGGCGTCGACACCCGCAACGGCGTTCACCATGTCAAGACGCCTAACGGCACGGTTCGCGCGCGGGCAGTCGCGTTCGCCACCGGTGGCTACACCTCGAACGGCCTGCACCCGAGCCTCGCCAACAAGATCATGCCGATCCTGTCGAACTCGCTGGTGACGCGCCCGCTCACGGCGGCCGAGCTACAGGCCACCAACTTCCTCACCACCCAGGTCATCACCGACACGCGCACGCTGCGCTTCTATTACCGGCGCCTGCCCGACAACCGGGTGCAGATCGGAAGCCGCAGCGCGATCACCGGCGCCGACGCGCCGCACCCCGCGG
>JANNGZ010000286.1:0-6118 GCA_031404155.1 Burkholderiales bacterium | reverse complement strand
AGTTTTTGTTGGTCCAGTCCATTTCGGAGACGTGTACCAGGCCTTCGATGCCGGCCTCGAGCTCGACAAACGCGCCGTAGTCGGCGATGTTGGTGATCTTGCCGAACATGCGCGTGCCATGCGGGTAGCGACGGTTGACGCCCATCGATGGGTCGTCGCCCATTTGCTTCAGGCCCAGAGAGACACGGTTTTTCTCGGTGTCGAACTTCAGGATCGTGGCGGTGATTTCTTGACCCGCTGTCACCACTTCGCTGGGGTGACGCACGCGGCGCCAGGCCATGTCGGTGATGTGCAGCAGGCCGTCGATGCCGCCCAGGTCCACGAAGGCACCGTACTCGGTGATGTTCTTGACCACGCCATCGACGATCGCGCCTTCGCGCAGCGTCTCCATCAGCTTGGCGCGTTCTTCGCCCATCGAGGCCTCGACCACCGCGCGGCGCGACAACACGACGTTGTTGCGCTTGCGGTCGAGCTTGATGACCTTGAACTCCATCGTCTTGCCCTCGTAGGGGCTCATGTCCTTGACCGGGCGCGTGTCCAGCAGCGAGCCGGGCAGGAAGGCGCGGATGCCGTTGACCAGGACGGTCAGGCCGCCCTTGACCTTGCCGTTCACGGTTCCGGAGACGAAGTCACCCGACTCGAGCGCGGTTTCCAACGACAGCCACGAGGCCAGGCGCTTGGCCTTGTCGCGCGACAGGATGGTGTCGCCGTAGCCGTTTTCCAGCGCGTCGATTGCCACCGAGACGAAGTCGCCGATCTGGACTTCAAGCTCGCCCTGGTCGTTCTTGAACTCTTCGATCGCGACGTAGGCCTCGCTCTTGAGGCCGGCGTTCACGACCACGAAACTGTGCTCGATGCGGACAACTTCCGCGGAGATCACCTCGCCTGCGCGCATGTCGCGCTTTTGCAGGCTTTCCTCGAACATCGCGGCGAAGGAATCGGGAGCGTGCGGGGATCCCGCGGCGGCGGCTTGAATCTGGGCCATGTGGTTTCTTTCCTGTTGCCGGCGAGCGAGTTCTGCGAATCGGGCCGGCGGTCTTTGCAACGGGCGTTGCGGTTGGGTCAACGATGTCGCCGGCTCGAACGCAGCATTTGCGCTGCAGCGGGGGAGCCGGCGGGCTTGGGTTGCCTGTCGGGCTTTGTCGGCGCGATCTTTGTACAGCAGATGTACAGAGAGGAGCCAGGTCAGCCGAACGGGCTGCGCTGTTGCCACCAGCCGAGCACCACCGCGACGGAGTCGTCGATCGTGAGGCTCGAGTTGTCCAGCGACAGCGCATCTTCGGCGGCTTTCAGCGGCGACACGGGCCGTGAACGGTCCCGCAGGTCGCGTGCTTCCAGGTCAGCGCGAAGACTGTCGAGTGTAGCTGGAATACCCTTGGCGCTCAATTGCTTGAGCCTGCGTTCGGCGCGTGTAGCGGCGCTGGCGGTGAGGAACACCTTGAGCCTCGCGTCGGGGAAAACCACGCTGCCCATGTCGCGCCCGTCGGCCACCAGCCCGGGTGGGCGGCGCAGCGAGAGTTGCAGTTCGTGCAGCGCCGAGCGCACCTGGGGCAAGGCCGAGACGCGAGAGGCCATCGCGCCCACGTCTTCCCGCCTGAGCGCGTCGCTCACATCGCGGCCGTTGACCAGGATGAGGTCGTCGGCGAAGCGCAGGTGCATCGCCTCGGCCGCGTCGAGCACCGCGGGCACATCGTCCGGGTCGATGCGGTGTTCGATCACGGCCCAGGCGACCACCCGGTACAGCGACCCGGAGTCGAGCAAGTGGTAGCCGAGCGCCTTGGCCACGGCCGCGGCGAGCGTGCCCTTGCCGGACGCCGACGGCCCGTCGATAGCGATCACCGGAACCTGCGCGCTCGGCGTGCTCGCCAGTTTGAATAGCGCTTCGAAGTAGTCGGGGAAGGTCTTGGCCACGCACTTCGGGTCTCTGATGCGCAGCGGCACCGGCGGTGAGGCACCCGCCAGCGGGTTGAACGCGGCGAGCGAGAGGCACATCGCCATGCGGTGGTCGTCATAGGTGTCGATCGCGGCGGCGCGCCAATGCGTCGGCGGCGTGACCTCGATGAAGTCCGCGCCTTCGCTCACCAGCGCGCCGAGCTTGCGCAGTTCGGTGGCCATGGCGGCGATGCGGTCGGTTTCCTTGACGCGCCAGCTCGCGATGTTGCTCAGGCGTGAGGGGCCATCGGCGTAAAGCGCCATCACCGCGAGTGTCATCGCGGCATCGGGAATGTGATTGCAGTCCAGCTCGATGGGTTTGAGCGGCCAGGCGCCGCGGCAGACCTCGATGAAACCCGCGCCGCTGCGGACCTGCGCCCCCATCGCCCGGGCGGCGTCGACAAAGCGGATGTCGCCCTGGATCGAACCGGTGCCCACGCCCTCGATGCGCACCGGGGCGTCCGGGGCGGCGATGGCGCCGAGCGCGATGAAGTACGAGGCCGAGGAGGCATCACCCTCGACATGGATCGAGCCCGGGGAAACGAAGGCGCTGCCGGCCGGAATCGTGAAGGCTTGCCAGCCGCTGCGCTGCACGGCGATGCTGAAGCGCGCAAGCAGCTTGAGCGTGATCTCGACATAAGGCTTCGAGATCAGCTCGCCTTCGACTTCGATGCGAACCGCGCGGGTCCGGCAAACCAGCGGCAGCGCAAGCAACAACGCGCTCAGGAACTGGCTCGAAACATCGCCGCGCACCCGTATCGGCGCCCCCAGGCTCAAACCGCCGCCAGCCTCGCCGTGCAGGCGCAGCGGCGGGTAGCCGGGTGTGCCGAGCTCGTCGATCGGGCAGCCGATCCGGCGCAGCGCTTCAACCAAGTCGCCAATCGGCCGCTCATGCATGCGCGCCACGCCACGCAACTCGAAGTCGCCCCCTTGCGTGGCGGCGAGCAAGGCCAACGCCGCGGTGAGCGGGCGCATTGCGGTACCGGCATTGCCGAGGAAGAGCGAGGCGCGGTGCACCGACAAGTGCGCGCCGATGCCGGTGACCTGCAGCACGCCATGTCGACGCTCGAACCGGCAGCCCAGTGCTTCGAGCGCCGCAAGCATGACGCGGGTGTCGTCCGAGTCGAGCAGGTCATGGACGGCCGTGGTGCCGCTGGCCAGCCCGGCGAGCAGCAGCACACGGTTGGAGATGCTCTTGGAGCCCGGCAGCACCACGGTGCCGTGGGCCGCAGTCAGGGGTGGCAGGTCTAGGAACGGGATCGGGTACATGCCGGTGCGCCGCGGGCGGGCGGTCGAAGCGGCCGGAGTGGCCGCAAGTGCTGCTACTTCGGGGGAATCTTCGGCGAGTTCATCTGCCACTGCGCGCGGGATTCGGAAACGCTGCGGATCAGGTCTTCGAGGGCCTCGGCATTGCCGGAGAGGATGACATGCTCCAGTGCGTCGAGCGACTGGCGAAAGCGCTGCGACTGCTTGAGCAACTCTTCGCGGTTGGCCACGAGGATGTCGCGCCAGACGGTCGGGTCACCGGCCGCGATGCGGGTGAAGTCGCGAAAGCCCGGCCCGGCCAGCGACAGGAAGTCCTTGCCCGCCGGCTGGTTGAGCACCGAGCCGAAGTAGGCGAACGCGAGCAGGTGCGGCAGGTGGCTCACCGCCGCAAACGCAGCGTCGTGATTTTCCGGTGTCATGCGCAACACCTGCGAACCGATGGCGGACCAGACGTCGGTGGCCTTCTGCACCAGTTCCGGCGAGGTCTGCGGCAAGGGCGTGAGGATTACCTGGCGGCCGGCGTAGAGCGACGCGTCGGCATGCTGGATGCCGGCCACTTCCTTGCCGGCTATCGGGTGCGCCGGCACAAAACTCGGCACACGCTCCTTGAGCACACGGCGCGCGGCGTCGACCACGTCGCGTTTGGTGCTGCCCACGTCCATCACCAGCACGCCGGGTTCGACGAGGTGGCGTATCGCCTTGAAGGTGGTTTCGATGGCCGCCACCGGCACGGCGATCAGCACGATGTCGGAGCCCGACACCGCGAGCAATGCCGACTCGGCCGCCACGTCGATCACGCCCAGCTTCTTGGCGCGTTCGGTGGTCGAGGGCGACTTGCTGTAGCCCACGACCTTGCGCACCAGCCCGGCGCGCTTGAGCGCCAGCGCGAAGGAACCGCCCATGAGTCCGCAGCCGATGACGCCGAGCTGTTGGAACATCAATGTTTGTCCAGTGGGTAGGTGCCGAGCAGCTTGAAGTAGGCGCACTGCTCGCGCAGCGCAGTCAGCGCGGCGTCGAGATGCGGCTCATCGGGGTGGCCCTGCAGGTCGATGAAGAAGTAGTACTCCCACTGGCCGCTGCGTGCCGGCCGCGACTCGAAGCGCGTCATCGACACGCCGTGGACCTTCAGCGGCACCAGCATGTCGTGCACCGCGCCCGGCCGGTTGGCCACCGAGACCACCAGGCTGGTGCAATCGTTGCCCGAGGCGCTGGGCTGGGGCTGGCGGTCCGGGTGCGCCACGATGGCGAAGCGGGTGCGGTTGTGGGCGTCGTCCTGGATGGCCGGCGCCACGATGTACAGGCCGTACTCGCTGGCAGCACGGGCGCTGGCGATGCCGGCGAGCGTGGGGTCCGTACTCGCCAGCCGCGCGCCCTCGGCATTGCTGGACACCGGGCGGCGCTCGACGCCGGGCAGGTGGTTGGACAACCAGCCGTGACACTGCGCCAGCGCCTGCGAATGCGCACACACCGCGCTGATGCCGTCTAACGTGTCGCTCTGGCGCAGCAGGTTGTGGCGGACGAACAGGCTGGTTTCACCGACGATGCAAAGCGGCGTCGTAAGGAAGAGGTCGAGCGAGCGGGCGACGACGCCCTCGGTGGAGTTTTCCACCGGCACCACGCCGAAGTCGGCGGCGCCGGCGCTGGTGGCGCGGAAAACCTCATCGATGCTGGTGCAGGGCAGGTTCTCGATCGACGAGCCGAAGAAGCCCTGCGCCGCCTGCTCGCTGAAGGTGCCCGCGGGGCCGAGGTAGGCCACCCGCGTCGGCGCCTCGAGCGCTCGGCTGGCGCTCATGATCTCGCGCCAGATCGGCGCCACGCTCTCGTTGCGCAGCGGCCCCGGGTTCGTCGCCTTGAGGCCACCGATGACCTGCGCTTCACGCTCCGGGCGGAACACCGCCGAGCCTTCGCGCTTCTTGAGTTCGCCCACTTCCAGCGCCAGCGCCGCGCGACGGTTCAGCAACGCGAGCAATTCGCGATCGAGCAGGTCGATGCGTTCGCGAAGCACGCGCAGTTCGGTCTGGGATGCCAGTTCACTCATGAGCTTCGGCAAATTCTCGCACGCGACCGCAGCGGCGCCGCCAAGCGGGCGAACACGTGCGCCGGGGGATCACTGGCGCGGCGCGGTGCCGCTCGCGGCAGGCTTCGCTGGCGCTGCGGAGGGCTTCGAGCCGCCCGCGCCGCTGCCTGCCGGCCGCGGCGACGTTGCCGCGCGCGGCGCCACGCCGAGCCGCCTGGCCAGTGACTGTTCGAAGGCCAGCACCTTGGGCTCGACCACGTCGCGCGTGTCGGCGATCAGTTTTTCGGTGAGGGCCCGCTGGAAGTCGCCACCGAGTTGCTGGTACCTGCGGTTCACCGGCGACTCCAGAATCGCAATCAGCTGCTTGAGTTCGTCGTCGCTGAACTTCTCCTCCAGCATCGGGCCGATGGTCGTCGGAGCGAGCTTGACCGCGCGGTCGCGCACCAGGGGCACCGCATCGTCAGCATATTTTTTGGCATCTGCCTGGATGTCGCGGGCCAGCGCGTCGCGTTTGTCCGCCGGCATCTGCTGCAGCGCCATGCCGGCGCGTTGCATCATCTGCGCTACCGGCTGCTCGGTGAGCTGCTGCGCGATCGCCTCGATGCCGGGTTGCTGCAGGGTGAGCACCTTCTGAACCAGCTCCTTCTTCGTTTGCGCGTGTGCGCCACCTGCGCAGAGCAAGGCCGCGAGCAAGGCCACATACAACAAGGGCTTCCACATCAGGCGTTCTCCTCGGCCGGCGCAGCGCCGTCGCCGTCGTCGTTGGCATCGTTCTCGACGATGCGTTGCAGGCCCGAGAGCTGTGAGCCGTCGTCCAGCGCGATCAGGGTCACGCCCTGCGTGGCTCGCCCGAGTTCGCGGATTTCGCTGACCCGGGTGCGCACCAGCACGCCGCGGTCGGTG
>JANNGZ010000285.1:0-9072 GCA_031404155.1 Burkholderiales bacterium | reverse complement strand
GCCGCCTTGCGAGCATCGTTCTTGAACGGCTGCGCAAAAGGCGCCCCTCACTCCACCACCTTCGCCAAGCCCAGCCGCTCCACATTCAGCTTCTCCGCCGCAAACGCCTCGCGCATCGCGCGGCCGTAGTCCTGGGGGTTGAGGTGGTTGGGCTCCTGGTCGTACTTGGCGAGTTCGGCCAGGTGCGCGGGGTCGAACAGGGCGGCCTTGAAGGCGTCGTGCATTGCACGCACAACGGCGGTTGGCAGGCCGCGTGGGCCGGCGAGTCCGTAGGGGGAAGTGGCGACGACGCCGAAGCCGAGTTCCTTCAGCGTCGGCACATTGGGCCAGCGCTTGGAGCGCTCGGCGCTGAAGATCGCGAGCAGGCGCAAGCGGCCGGAGTCGACATAGGGTGCGAAGCCGCTGGAGTTGATGCCGACCATCACCTGGCCCGAGGCCACCGCCAGCATCTGCTCGGCGGTGCCTTTGTAGGGCACATGCACATAGCTCAGGCGCCTGGCGGCCATCAGCTCGTCCATCACCACATGCGGCGTGGTGCCGACGCCGTTGGTGGCCACGGTGAGCAGGCCCGGGTGCGCACGCGCATGCGCCAACACCTCGTCGATGCTGCGCAGGCCGCCACCGGGTTGCGTCACCATGCCGAAGGTCACGCCGCTCAACTGGATGATCGGCGTGGTGTCGCGGATCGGGTCCCACAACACGCGCTGGGTGTGCGGCGCGCGGAACACCGGCTGCGGCATCTGCGCGATGGTGTAGCCGTCGGCTGCGGCCTGCTGCAGGATCGGCATCACCAGGGTGCCGCCGGCGCCGCTGCGGTTTTCGACGTAGATCTTCTGCCCCAGGTGGCGGCTGGCGATGTCGGCCAGCAGGCGCATCGTGATGTCGGTGGCGCCACCGGCGGGCCAGGGCAGCCAGAGCGTGATCGGGCGCGACGGGAAGGGGTCGCCGGGTTGCGCGCGGGTGGCCACTGAAGCCGCGCCGAGGCTCGCCACGACCGTGGCGCAGCGCATGAAGCGGCGCCGCGAGATCGGGGGTGCAAGGCGTGCCGTCATGTGCGGAGATCCATCGTCAGCCACCCCGCTTGGCCAGTGCGCCAAAACCCCGCTGCGGGTCGTAGCCCCAGCAGGCGAGCGCAAAACACAGCGCCAGCGTGCCGAGCACCACGTAGGGCGAGACACCGGGGTCCTTGGCGTACATCGCGAAGCGCAGCCACTCCACCGCATGGGTGAACGGGTTGAAGCGCGCCAGCTCGTAGACCCACCGCGCGCCCGACTCCTCGAGCTTCCACAGCGGGTAGAGCGCGGTGGACATGAAGTACATCGGGAAGATCACGAAGTTCATCGTGCCGGCGAAGTTTTCGAGCTGCTTGATGTGCACACTGAGCAGCAGGCCGAGCGCGCCCAACATCAATGCCGCTGCGACCGCGGCGAGCAGCACATGCGGCGTTTGCGCACCCAGCAGCGGCAGCGAGGTGCCGAGCAGCGCGGCCACGACCACGAAGGCCAGCGCCTGGGCCAGCGAGAGCACCGCGGTGGCGACCAGTTTGCTGAAGAGAATCCAGGCCCGCGGCAACGGTGCGGTGAGCAGCAGGCGCATCAGGCCCATCTCGCGGTCGTAAACCATCGCCAGGCTGGACTGCATGCCGTTGAACAGCAGCACCATGCCGATGAGGCCAGGGGCGATGTAGAGGTCGTAGGGCACATAGGTGTCGTAGGGCTCGACGATCGACACGCCGAACACATTGCGAAAGCCGGCGGCGAAAACCGCGAGCCACAAAACCGGGCGCACCAGCGCGGAGACGAGGCGGCCGTACTGGCGCGAAAACTTGAACAGCTCGCGCGCGACGATCGCTTGCAGGGCTTGCAGGTAGTGGCTCATGGGGACTTGCTCACCTGGGCCTTGCACGCCGTCTCGCGCTCGTCCACGCCGAGCGTGTCCAGGTTGTTCTTCGGGTGCAGCACACCCTCCACTGGCGCCAGGCCGATGACGCCGACACCGTCCGTGAGCAAGAGCGGCTGGCGCAACTGGCGGTCCCAGGGGCGCCAGCTCAGGCGCACGCCCTTGAAGCCGTCGAGCGTGAAGTCGGCCGCGAGCATCGCCTTGCGCAACAGCTCGGGGGTCGGGTTCGCCGCCGTGGCCAGACCGGCTTGCAGCACCGCCTTGGTGGCGAGCCAGGCGGCCCAGTCAGGGGCGGTCATCGGTCGCTTGGCCTCACGCGCAAAACGGCGCGCCAGCTGCGGCGCGCCGAAGCGCTCGAAGTGCGGCGCCCAGGCCAGCGCGCTCAGGCCGGCGTCGCCCACTACCGGCCGCGGCAGCGCGGTGCGGTAGGGCAGGCTGCGCGCGAACTCGCCGTCACCGTCCACCACCCAGACCACGTCGTAGTCGGCGCCGCCGGTGAGTAGCAACGGGTTGGCCAAATCACGCTCACGCGGGTCGGCCGATAGCTTGAAGGGCTTCACCGCCACCGGCTTCAGGCCGTAGCGTTTGATCGATGCATTCACCACCGCCAGGCGTGCCGTGTCTGCTGCCGGCGCGCCATGCAGCACCAGCACCCGCTGCCATTTGCGAGCCACCAGCGCCTGCGCCACAGCGTCGGCGCGCATGCGGTCGCTCGGCAGTGCGTGGAACAGGTTGGCCTGGCAGGCGGCACCGCGCAGGCTGTCGGCCTCGCTGCCGGCGTTCAGGATCGACAGCTTCACGGTGCCGGCCGCCGCCGCGAGCCAGTCGGCCGGCAGGTCGACCACCACCGCCTGCACCCCGCTTTTTTCGAAGCGCTGGAGCTGTGCCTTGGCGTCGTTGAGGTCGCGCGCTTCAATCGCCTCGACCTTGACGATCAGCTTGGCCGCGTCGAGCTCGAAAGCACTTTCCTTCACCGCCACCTCCACCGCCTGCACCGCTGGTCCGCCCGGCTGGCCGGGGTAGGCGAGTTCGGCGCGCCGCGGGTCCAGGCGCTCGTCGTTGGCGAGGCTGAGCACGCCGATGCGCAGCGTGGCGGCCGCGGCGAGCGCGGGCAGCAGGAGCAGGGCCGGCAGCAGCACCCGCAGATGACGCGAAAGAAGCATGGGCAGCGAGCGTTTCATCGCAATGCAGAGTGCCTTCAGTCGTCCACCAGCACGCCATACGGCACACGCCCGACCGCGACGCTCTTCAGCGGTTTGGCCGCGGCCACGTCGATCACGGTCACGTCGTCGGACAAGCCGTTGGCCACGAAGAGGCGCGAGCCGTCGCGGTTGAGCGCCAGGCCCCAGGCGCGTTTGCCGGCCAGCACCAGCGCGCCCACTTTGCGGCTGGCCACGTCCACGTAAGCCACATGGTTGGCGCGGCCGAGGGCCACGAACATCGTTTTGCCGTCGCGTGCGAGCACCAGGCCCACCGGGGTGATGTCGTCGGCGCGCATGCCCTTCAACTCGAAATTCACCGTCTGCGCGACGCTCAGGTCCTTCATCGAGATGATGCTCACGCTGGCCGCGAGTTCGTTGGTGACCCACAGCTCGCTGGCGTCGGCGTTGAAGGCCAGGCGGCGCGGGCGTTTGCCCACCGCGATGTTCTTCAGCACCTTGCCCGCGGCCGGGTCCACCACATGAACCATGTTCGCGACCTCGGAGGTCACGAACACCAGCTTGCCGTCGGGCGAGACCTTTACGCCTTCGGGCTCCTTGCCCACCGGCACCGCCTTGAGCTTCTTGCCGCTGGCCACGTCGAAGATGCCGAGTTCGCCGTCTTCCTCGTTCGACACGTAAATCGTGCGCCCGTCGGGCGAAAGGTCGAAGGCTTCGGGGTCATCGCCGATCGCCAGCGCCCCGGTGACCTTGCGCGAGGCCACGTCGATGATGTCGGCGCGGTTGGAGTCGCCGCAGGCCACCAGCAGCCGGGTGGCGCCAGGCAGCATCGCCATGTGGCGCGGGCGCTTGCAGGTCTTGATGCTGCCGACCACCGCGAAGGTCTTGGCGTCGAGCAGGGTGAGCGCGTGGTCCTTCTCGCTGGAGACGAAGACGAGGCCGCTTTCCTTGGCCTGCGCGCTGGTGGCCAAGGTTCCGGCGAACAGGCCGGCGAGAACGGCCACGCTGGTACACATCGGGATCGAGAACGGTCGGCGCATGTCGAAGATTCCTTTGCTCATGTTCAGGTGGTCGATCGGATGAATGCCGCTTCCAGCGTGCCGCCGCCGAGCGCGCTGGCCACGCCCTCGGGTTTGCCGTCGGCGAGCAGGCGGCCCTTGTGCAGTACCAGCACCCGGTCGGCGCCTTCGGCTTCTTCGACCAGGTGGGTGGCCCACAGCACCGCGGTGCCGCGCCCGGCCACGTCGGCACGGATCGCGGCCAGCAGGTCGCGGCGCGACTTCGGGTCCAGGCCCACGGTGGGTTCGTCCATCAGCAACAGGCCGGGTTCGTGCAGCAGCGCGCGCGCCAGTTCCACCTTGCGCCGGTTGCCGCCCGACAACTCGCGCACCGTGCGCTGCAGGTCGGTGCCGATGCCGAGTGCGGCCGTCGCCGCCTCGATGCGCGCGCAGGTGGTGCTGCGCGGCATGCCGTGCAGTGCGGCATGGAAACGCAGGTTGCGCTCCACGCTCAGGTCGAGGTCGAGCGACATCTGCTGGAACACCACGCCGATGCGCGCCAGCGCTTTCACCGCGGCGCCGCGGATCGAATGGCCGGCCACCACCGCGTCGCCCTCGTCGGCGACGAAGAGCCCGGTGAGCAGCGAGAACAGCGTCGATTTGCCCGCGCCGTTGGGGCCAAGCAGGGCGGTGAAGCTGCCGGGAGCGAGCGAGAAGGACACGCCGTCGAGTGCGCGCCGCTCACCGTAGCGCTTTTGCAGCCCTGCGACGGCGAGCACCGCCTGGTTGGTCGACTCGGCCACAGATCAGGCGGGCGCGTTCCATCGCAGCTTGCGATAGATCGTGTTGCGGCTGATGCCCAGGCGCTTGGAGGCCTCGGAGATGTTGCCGCCGGCGGCGTCGACCGCGGCGCGGATCGCGGCGATCTCCATCTCTTGGAGCGGGCGTGTGACGGCGGGGGCGGCGTTGGCCTCGGCCAAAGGCGGCGCTGCGGGAAGCGGTGAGGGTCCAGCCGTCGGCGGCGACGGCGTCGCAACGACGGGCGTTGCGGCTGCGTTCGCCAGGCTGGCCGCGCGCAGCGCAAGTTCGGCGTCTTCGATGAAATCGTCGGACAAATGCTCGCGCGTGATCACCATTTCACCAGCGGCCATCACGATCGCGGTGCGCAGCACATTGAAGAGCTGGCGCACATTGCCCGGCCAGTGGCAGTGCTGGAGCAGGCGCAACACGTCCGGCGCCAGGCGCATCGGCCGGCCGGCGTTTTCGCGCAGCACGATGCGCTCTGCCAGCGCCAGCAGGTCGCTGCGTTCGCGCAGCGGCGGCAGGCGCACCGCCAGGCCGTTGAGCCGGTAGTACAGGTCTTCGCGGAACAGGTTGTTGGCGATCATCTCGCGCAGGTTGTGGCGCGTGGCGCAAACGATGGCCACGTCCACCGACACCGGCTTGTCGCTGCCCAGCGGCAACACCTGGCGGTCTTGAAGCACCCGCAGCAGGTGCGCCTGCAAGGGCAGCGGCATGTCGCCGATTTCGTCGAGATACAGCGTGCCGCCGTTGGCCTGGACGATTTTGCCGACCGCGCCCTTCTTGCGCGCGCCGGCGAACGCGCCGTCCTTGTAGCCGAAGAGTTCGGCCTCGATCAGGGTGTCGGGGATCGAGGCGCAGTTCACCGCCACGAAGGGCTGGCGCGCGCGCTCCGAGTCGTGGTGGATCGCGCGTGCGAGCAGGTCCTTGCCGGTGCCCGTCTCGCCCAGGATCAGGATCGGGATCTCGCGGTCGAGCACCCGCCGGATCTTGGCGGTGAGCACCGCCATCTGCGGGTCGCCGGTGGCCAACTGCGCCAGGCCCGAGTTGGCAAGGGCCTGCGCGTGTGCGTAGCTGTGCGCCGCGGACTCTTCGACGCGCGCGTCGTCGACGGCGGCGCCGACGGTCTGCGCACCCGCGGCGTCGGTGGCAGCGGCTCCGGCATTGAGCGCCACTGCGCTGCGCTGCCACACCGGCCAGTTGAAGCGGGCCTGGACATGGAACTGGCGGCCACCATTGCCCTGCAACGCCAGCGGTGTCGCCAGCGGCGAGCGGAAATGGTCCACCAGCGCGCTCACCGAAATGCCGAACAGCGTGCCCAGCGTGTGCATGCGCAGGGCTGCGCCGCTCAAGGCCAGCTGCTCCAGCGCGCCGCGGTTGGCGCCGGCGATCTTGCCGTCGGGGCCGACCGCGAGGATGCCCTCCATCAACGTGCCGATGAACTCGACGCGGCTGTGGAAGTGCAGGCGCAGCCGGTTGATGTAGTCGTCGGACAACCAGTGGTTCTCGATCATGCGCGCCGACATGCGCACCAGCCCCATCGTGTGCTGGTGGTAGGAGCGGTGGTCGCCGGTCACGTCGAGCACACCGAGCATGCTGCCGCGCGGGTCGAAGATCGGCACCGCCGAACAGGTGAGGAACTGGTTGGCGTGCATGAAGTGCTCGTCGGCATGAACCAGAGTGGCCCGCTCTTCGAAGAGCGCGGTGCCGATCGCGTTGGTGCCCTTGGAATGTTCGGCCCAGTTCACTCCTGGCGTCAGCGCCACCTTGCCCGCACGCTCGAGGAATTCGTCGTCGCCCACCGAATGCAGGATCGTGCCGTGGGCGTCGGTGAGCACGATCATGCTTTCGGTGTTGACGATCTGCTCGAACAGCATCTCCATCACCGGCGCCGCATGCTGGTACAGGCGCTGGTTGCGTTCACGCGCCACGGTCAGGTCGCTGCGCATCAGCGGCTCGTAGTCGAGCCGCTCGATGCGGGTGAGGCCGAGGGCGGCGCAGCGCTGGTGCGACTGCTCGATGAGTTGCACATGCGCGGGCTGGCGCTGCACCGGAGCATGGGCCGGCAGGACCCCCGATGCAGGCACCGACCGGGCGGTGGCACCGCTCCAGTCGCGGTCGAACGAAACTCGGTTTGTCGCCATGTTGATTGGGCCCCGGGTTGCGGGTTGTCTCCGTCGCGGCGTAGTGATTGGAATTGTCACACGGTGGGGATTGGGCGCTTCAGGCGAGCGGGGTGCCCGCGCTGGCGCGCCAACGGCCGTCTTTGCGCATCACGAGGACATCCACCTGCCATCGGCGCGCCAGCGCCATCGCAGGCTGCCAGCCGGCCATGAAGAACACCTTGGTCAAGGCGTCGGCCAACGCAGCGCTGGGTGCCAGCACCGTCACCGAGGCCAGCTCGCGCGGCGAGTGGCCGCTGCGCGGGTCGAGGATGTGGTGCTGCCGGCGGTCTGCGCTGAAACTGCAATGCGCGTCGGACGAGGTCGCCATCGCGCGGCCGTCGGCGACGAGGCGCGCGAGCAGGCGCGCGTGCAGGCTTGTTGGCGAACCCGCATGCGGGCTCGGGTTCGGCCCTTCGGCGGCCAACGGATTTTCGATGCCCAAGGTCCACGGCGCTTGCTCCGGCCCCTGGCCGAGTGCCTGCCATTCGCCTGTGTCGAGCAGCGCATGCTCGATGCCGCGCGCGCGCAACGCGGCGGTGGCGAGGTCGGCCGCGTAACCTTGTGCGATGCCGTTGAGCGTGACCGCCATGCCGGGGCGCGACAAGCGCAGCTGCGACGGCGAGACGATCACCCCACGCCAGTCGACGTGCGACCGGGCGTCGCGCAGCTCGCTGGCGCTGGGGTGGCGGCCGGCCGCGCGGGCCCGCTGCCACGCGGTCCACAGCGGCTGCACGGTCACGTCGAAGCTGCCGCCGCTGCGCGCCGAGACGCCGCGCGCGAGTTTGAGGATGGCCACCAGGTCGAGGTGCGGGTCGTTCAACACGCCGTCGCGGTTGAGTCGGCTCAAGGCGCTGTTCGGATCGAACAGGCTCATCTGCCGTTCGACATGGCGGATTGCCGCGACTGCGTCGCTCAAGGCCGCCTCGGCCACTGTGGCCTGGGCATGGGCCGCGCGCAGCGACAAGGTGGTGCCGAAACCGATCAGCGCACGTTCGCGCCAATGCAGCAAGGGCGGCGAGGGCGCCGCGGAGGCTGCGAACACGCCGCGCTGCGGCAGTGCCAGCGCGCCGGCCGCGCCGAGCGACACACACAGCCATTGGCGCCGGTTGGATGGACCGTTCATGCCAGCACCGCCACCGGCCGCAGCGGAATCACCCGGCCCTTGCGCTTGAGAACCAGCGGCATGCAGCGCTTGTTGTCCTGGTGGATCGAGACGCAGTCCAGGCACTGGAAACATTCGGCGTAGTCCACCTGGCCCTTGGGTGTGATTGCCTGGTACTCGCAGCGGTGGCGGCAGGTCTGGCAGGGCGTGCCGCATTCGGCGCGGCGCGGGATCCAGGACAGCAGGCGCACGCGGTCGAAGAGGGCGAGGCCGGCACCCAGCGGGCAGAGGTAACGGCAGTAGCCGCGGTAGACAAAGACGCTGGCGACGAGGCAGAGCAGGGCCCAGAGCACATAGGGCCATTCGCGCTGGAAGCTCATGCTGATCGAGGTCTTGAACGGTTCGATCTCGACCAGACCCTGGGTCAAGGGCGCGGAGAAAAACGCCGCCGCCACGATGAGGCCGAGCGCCAGGTACTTGATGCGTTTCAGCGCCGCATCCAGGCGCGTGTGCAGGTGGCGCGACTTCCACCCGAGCTTCTTGGTGACCAGGCTGAGCAGTTCCTGAAATGCGCCGAATGGGCACAACCAGCCGCAGAAGGTGCCGCGCCCCCACAGCAGCAGCGACACACCGACGAAGGCCCAGAGCAGCACCGCGATCGGGTCGGAGAGCAGGAAGTCGGCGCTGTGCCCGCCGACCCAGGCCTCGATCAGCGAGGTGAGGTTGACCACAGTCAGCTGCCCCTGCGCCACCCAGCCCACATAGACCAGGGTGAAGAGCAGGTAGCCGACACGAAAACGCGCCAGCCGCGCCGGTGTGGCGCTCAACCAGCCCTGACGCGCCAGCGCCATCGACAGCACCAGCAGCCCCAGCGCAACAAGGCTCAGGTCGAGCCAGCGCAGTTTCCAGATGCCCACCCAGCGCGGCGTTTCGCGCACCGGCAAAAA
>JANNGZ010000284.1:0-5834 GCA_031404155.1 Burkholderiales bacterium | reverse complement strand
GACTGCAAAGGGGCTGATCCGTCGTTGCAAAGCCACGCATTGCCACCCGGCACAGCTGCGTTATGCGCCAAGGCTGAGCCCCTTTGCAGGCCCAACGCGGGCCCAACTCCAAGCCCGACAGTCTCCTAGGTCAGGTGAGCTGGTGAGGTTTTGTGTTGACCGGCCAGCCGGGGTCGTACTGTTGCACAAGCGCTTGCACAAGCGCTTCGGCCCCGAGAACCCGCGCGCCGCGGCGCCGCGCTGCGCTACGGCCGCCAGATCGGCTGCGAGACACCGTCGCGGCCGCCGATCTTGCGTTCACATTTCGATGCACTCGGAAGCCATTTGAGGACAGCGCCAGGGCGCTGCCGGCGTTGAATAGGGCATCTCCACATCACAGGCGCGTGGCCGTGAGGCCCGCCCGATTCGAACCCGATGAACAGCACTGAAAACTTCGCCGGCCACGCGGCCCAAAACGCCGGTGGCGCCAGCCGCAAGAACCTGGTGATCGGAGGCTCGCTGATCGCGCTGGCCGCGGCCTCGCTGGCCGGCGGCGGCGCCTGGATGTTGCGCGGCGCGAGCGCGCCGAGCGCGCCGGTGGCCGTGAGCGGCAAGCCCGCGACAAATGGTGCGGCGGCCACCAGCACCGCGGCCCCCTTGCTCGCGGCCGCGGCGGACGGCAACGACACCACGAAGCCGGCGCCAAATCCTGCAAACACCGCCGCGGCGCCGAACGGCAAGGCCACGCCGAGCCCGCAACGCAGCGCGCAGGCACGCAGCAACACCGGCCGCTCGGCCGGGGCCTCCGAAACCCCGCTGGGCACCCAGCCGGCGGTGGAGCGCCGGGCCGCGATCTGCACCATCTGCGGCGTCGTCGAGTCGGTGGATACGGTGCAGAAAAAGGGCGAGGGCACCGGCCTGGGTGCCGTGGCCGGCGGTGTGCTCGGCGGCGTGGTCGGCCACCAGATCGGCGGCGGCAAGGGCAAAGACGCGATGACCGTGATCGGCGCGGTGGGCGGTGGCCTGGCCGGCCACGAGGTCGAGAAGCGCCAGCGCGCGACCACCAGCTACCGGGTCAAGGTGCGCATGGAAGACGGCACCACCCGCACCCTGGAGCAGGCGCAGTCGATTGCGGTCGGCACCCGGGTCAGCGTCGACGGCCAGCGCCTGCGCGCCCGTGGCGATGCGCCCGACGCCGCGTCGACGCAACCGCGTTCGGTGCAGGCCAGCACCCGCGGCGTGCCGGGCTGAGAGGCTGAAAGTCTTTCGTTCATGCCCGCTCATCACGCCAAAAGGCGCCCGCTCGTCGTTGCAAATGCGCGCCATAGCCTGAGCTATGGCTGTGCCAAAGCCAAGCGAAGCGCAGGCTACGCCTGCTGTGGCCTAGATCGAACACCTTTTGGCGCGCCACTCGGACACGCTCGAAAAACTCTCAGCCTCTGAGCCCGCGCACGAGGTTCCGGAAAGGGCCTTGTGGCTGGCGAAGCCCCGACCCGGCCCGTCGACGCACGACAAGGGCGGCGCCGCGGCTCAATTCGTCGGTGACGACGCGGCCGTCGGCGCCACGATGGCGTTGCTTACCGGTACATCGCCCTCGGCCGACGGCGGCGCCGGCACCAGCGCCAGCAGGTCGCCGAACGAGGCCACCGCGTGGAAGCCCGACGCGTGCACACGGCCCGGCGCCTTGGCGTCGAGCACAAATGCGCGGTCGGCACCACGCAGCAATTCCAGGTCCGCGACCGCGTCGCCCACCGCCCAGCAGATTTGCAGTGGCGGCGGGTTGCTGTCTTCGCGAAAGCGGCACAGCACCTCGCTCTTGCAAGACGACTTGGCCGTGGCGCCGCCGTGGTCGCGCGGCTGGAAGGCCGGGTTGGCGCGCCACTGGCCGGTGCAGACATCGGCGTCGAACTGCATCAGCGGCGCCAACGCGAAGTCGGCATAGATGCGCCGGCGCACGATGTCGGCGGCGATGAAGTAGCTGTCGGAGAGCAGGCCGACCATGAAGCCGGCGCGGCGCATCTGCTTGACGAACTCGAGCACCCCGGGGCGGACCTCGATCATGCGCGCCACCTCCTCGAACGAACTCCGGTGCACGAAGCGGAACAGCGCGGCGATGCGTTCCTGTTGGGCGTCGTTGTTGTTGTGGAGGGTGCCGGCCGTGCTGCCGTTGCTGCCGCGGCCGGCGAGCAGCGTGCGCAGCGCCGGCGCATGGCCGGTGGCACGCGCGAGTTCGAGATCGAAGCGGGTGGGCGTGACGCAGCCCTCCATGCTCAGCAGCAGCAGGCGCTGGCGGCCACGGCGGCGCGTCAGCACGAAGCCGATGTCGGCGCTGGCCAGGCGCTGGGTTTCGTACATCGCCGCGATCTGGTCGACATGCAGCCGCCCCGCGGCCTTGGCACGCGCGAAGACCACGCGCGACACCTCGTTGGCCATCACGCCCAGGTCCAGCAGCGGCTGGCTGTCGTGTTCCAGCGAGCCGATGTCGACCTCGGCCAGCCGCGCGCCGGCACGCTGGGCGTCGATCAAAAGCCCGATGTCGACACCGTAGCCGTCCTCGAAATCCAGCGAGCGCAAAAGCGTACGCCGCGCCGCCACGATGCCGCCGAGCGGCTGCACAAAATGCGCCAGCTCGGGGAAGAACACCTTGAGCATCGGCCGGGCGGTGAGTTCGGTGACCCGCCCGCCGCCGCGGCCGAAGCTGGCTTTGACGAAGTCGGCTTCGTCGCGGAGCAGCGGGCGCGTCAGGTCGCTCACGATGCCGGGCCTCAAGCCGGCGAGGTCGCCGTCGAGATAAACCACCACCTCGCAGCGCGCGGTGAGGGCGCCCTCCTGCATCGAGACACCCTTGCCGAGCATGCCGCTGGCGAGCACCTGCGCGCCGGCGTCGCGGGCGAGCGCGGCGGTGTCGTCGATGGAGCCGTCGTCGACCACGATCACCTCGGCGGTGGCCGGGTCGGCCAGCGCGTAGGCCACCACGCTGGCGATGCGCGAGGCCTCGTTGAGCGCTGGGATCACCACGCTGACACAGGCCGCGAGCGGCAACGCGGCTGGCGGCGCCGGTGCCGCGGCGCGCCAGGCGCGCGGCAGCAGGGCGTCGAGCCAGGCGCTCCAGCGTGCGCCGAACCAGGCCCGCGTGGGCGAGCCGCGCCAGCCGGCCACGGCCTGCTGGACACGCTGGCGATAGCGTTCGCTGCGCTCGCTCATCCGCTCTCCTGGTCGTCCCCTTGTGGGGTGGTGAACCGTGTGTCGCGCCGCGCGCGACGGGGAGTGCCCCGCTGTCCGTTCGGGCCAGGCCACCGCGGCGAGGCAGGCTACACGATCAGGCTACACGATCAAGCGCGAGAAGATCTTGGCGGCCGCGTCGGCCACGCCCGGGCCCTGGAGCAGCCCGCGGCGCAAGGCGAAGTCCAGGGTCACCAACGCGGCGTCGACCGTCATCGTGGTGCCGGCGGCGAGCGCCAGCGCTTCGTCCAGCGGCACGCAGCGGAACCCGGCCACCTCGCCGTCCTGGTTCTGCGGCGTCAGCCCGGGCGGTATGGCCAGGTCGAAGACATGCAGGTGCTCGTGCTGCAAACCTTCGGGCACGTCGCGCCGGGTCTCGATCACCCGGCCGGGCGTGGCGCGCTGCATCGTGGCGGCGTCGAGCCCGGCTTCTTCGAAGCCCTCGCGGACCAGGGTCTGCCAGGCCGATTGCCCGGCCGGCACGCCGCCGCCGACGAGGTTGTCGAGCAGGCCGGGGTCGGTGGCCTTGCTCGGGTCCCGGCGCGCGATCCACAGGTGCGAAGGCGCGCCTTCGTGGCCGGCGACATAGCCGTTGCAATGGGCGCCGAAGGTCAGCGTGCCCCAGAAGCGCGACGCGGCGCGCTCCATCGAGGCCAGCGGTTGCAGCGTGGCGGGGTCGACCACCGCGTACGTCTCGTCGCGCCAGCCGGGCAGCAGGCCCTGCGCACGCAACGCGGTGTTGAGGCGCGCGAGCGCCGCGGTGGCCGCCGCGGGCGTGGCGGCCCTGAGATGCACGCCCTGGTCGTCAAGCGCAAGCAGATCGGCCAGGTTGCGCAACGGCTCCAGTGGATCGAGCGCGGCCGAGCCGACCGTCACGCCGCCGATTGAAAAGGGCATGCGCGGGCGCTGGCGCAACGTGGCGTGGGCCAGGCAGGCCCAGGGACGGGGCGGCGATGCGGCGGCGGCGTCCATCGGCGCGGTGCTCAGCCGTCAGCGCGGGCGGGCAGGCGTGGCGGGAGACGCGCTGCGAACCGGGCGGCCATCAACACGCAACCCCGAGGTGCTCGCGCGAACCGGCGCCGACCGAGCGAGCGAGGCCCTCAGATCCCGCGCGCGATCAGAAGGTCTTTTTCACGCCGAGCACGACGCCGGCCTTGCCCAGGTCACGGCCGTTGGCCGGCGAGGCATAGGCGCGTGTGCCGCCGATCGTCTTGGTGTCCGCGCCCACCAGCGCCACGCTCCACAGCACGCCGACCCAGTCCTTGCTGAGGGTGAGCGAGTAGTCGAGGTAGGAGTAGCCGCCGTTGCCCGAAACCTTCTGGTAGCCCACGTGCGGCGTGACCGTGAAGCCGGACACCTCGAAGCTGGCGCTCGCGTCGACGTAGCCGCTGTTGCCGCTGCCCGGGAACCCGAACAGGTTGCCCAGGCTGTGCGAATACTTGAGCGTGAACGGCCCCGAACTCAGTGCGCCGTAGAGCTCGGTGGTGTTGGTGCTCGGGTTGAGGTTGTTGCTCGGGTAGAGGTAGCCGAGCAGGCCGACGTCGAAGCCGAGGCCCTTGCCGATCTCGCCCTTGTAGCCGCCGTAGAAGTCGAGCTCCAGCTCGTTGTCGCCGGGCAGGCCGCCGGCGCGTTCGATGTCCTTGATCCATCGGATCGTCGAGCCCCAGGCGCCGACGTAAAAGCCCGAGGGCAGGCTGAGGTCGATGCCACCTTGCAGCGCCGGCTTGAGCCGGCTTTGCGAAATGCCGCGGTAGCGGTAGTCGCTGACCGCGCCGATGTTGAACGAGTGGGTTTGCGCCATGGCCAGGGGCGCGAGCAGCGCGATGGCCAGCGCGATGAGGATCTTCTTCATTTTGAGGTATCTCCAGGTTTCTCGGTGTTTGGAATCGCAAAGGGCGCGCCACCATAACAGCGGCGCTCAATCCGGCGCCGCCTATGCGGCGCGCTGCACGACGGACGAGCCCGCGCGCCACTGCGCCATCAGCGAATCCCATTTTGGCCGCGCCGCTTTCAGGTGCCGCTCCTTGACATGCCCGTAACCGCGTATCTCTTCGGGGATGCGCGCGATCTCGGCGGCCAGCGTGAGCTTGTCGGCGCTGAGGCCGGCGAGCAACTCGTCGATGCAGGCGCGGTATTCGCCGATCAGCGCCCGTTCGGTTTTGCGCTCTTCGCTGCGGCCGAAAACATCCAATGCGGTGCCGCGCAGGCCCTTGAGTTTGGCCAGCACGCCGAAGGCGCTGCGAATCCAGGGGCCGAAAGGCTGCTTGACCAGTTCGCCCTTGTCGTTGCGCTTGGCGGTGAGCGGCGGCGCCAGGTGGTGCACCAGCTTGTAGTCGCCTTCGAACATGGCCGCGATCTTGGCCGTGAACGCCGGGTCGGTGTGCAGGCGCGCCACCTCGTACTCGTCCTTGTAGGCCATCAGCTTGAACAGGTAGCGTGCCACGGCCTCACTCAGGCGGGTGGACTTCAGCGGGGCCTCGGCGGCACGCACTTTGTCGACGAAGGCCTTGTAGCCGGCGGCGTAGGCGGCGTCCTGGTAGCCGGCGAGGAAGTCGACCCGCTTGTTCACCGTCTCCTCGAGCGAGGGCTTCTTGACGAACTCGATGACTTGCGCGGCCTGGTCGGGCCGCGTT
>JANNGZ010000283.1:0-1776 GCA_031404155.1 Burkholderiales bacterium | reverse complement strand
GATCTACTCGGGCAAGGAAGTCGACGAGGTTTATCTCGGCGACCGTGCCCAGCCCAACCTCGCCGCCGTCACCGCTGCGGCCAGCGCGGCCAGGAGCGGTGCGCTCACGGTGGAAGATCAGGTCAAGGCAGGCCAGGCGCTGTTTGCCGGCACCTGCTCCACCTGCCACCAGGCCAATGGCGTGGGTTTGGCCGGCGTCTTCCCGCCGCTGGCCAAGTCCGACTGGCTCGTGGCCAACCGCAAGACCGCGGCGGACGTGGTGCTGCACGGCATGAGCGGCAAGGTCAAGGTCAACGGCCAGGACTACAACTCGGTGATGCCGCCGATGAACCAGCTCACCGACGACGAGGTGGCCAACATCCTGACCTACGTGCTCAACAGCTGGGGCAACGCCGGCGGCAAGGTCACCAAGGCCGAAGTGGCCGAGCGGCGCAAGCTCAAGCCGGTGGCCGCGTCGACCCATTGAGCGCGCTACGCAGCACTGCAGCGGGCAACATCATGGGCAAACTCTTGGCCAGGGGTCGTGTCGCGGCCTGCGTGGCGCTCGCGGCCGCGGGTACGGCTGCCGGTGCGGCTGCCGGTGCGGCCGCTGGTGTGGCCTCGGGTGCAAGCGCCAGCGGCGCGCGCTACCTGAAGCTGCCCGGGGCCACCTTCACCTCGACGCTGAAGTACGAGGACGTTGGCGCCAGCGTGCGTGTCGCGCGCTTCGAGTTGATGAGCCTGCCGGTGACCAACGCCGACTTCCTCGCCTTCGTGCGCAAGCACCCGCAATGGCGCCGCGACCGCGTGGTAAGCGTGTTTGCCGAGACGCGCTACCTCTCGCACTGGGCCGGCCCGGACCAGCTCGGCGCCCGGGCCCTGCCGCAGCAGCCGGTGGTCTGGGTGAGCTGGTTCGCGGCCAACGCGTATTGCCAGGCGCAGGGTGCGCGGCTGCCCACCTGGACGCAGTGGGAATACAGCGCCGCGGCCGACGAGCGCCGCCCCGACGCACGCAGCGACCCGGCCTGGCGCGACCGCATCCTGGCCTGGTATGCGCAGCCGTCGCGGCATGCGCTGGCGGCGGTGGGCACGCAGCGGCCGAACGTGTATGGCGTGCACGACCTGCACGGCCTGGTCTGGGAATGGACCGACGATTTTTCCGCGCTGCTGGTGTCCAGCGACAACCGCGATCAGGGCGACCCCGACCGGCTCAAGTTCTGCGGCGCCGGTGCGCTGTCGGTAAACGACCGCGACAACTACGCGGTGCTGATGCGCGTGGCGATGCTGTCCTCGCTGGAAGGTGCGGACGCCACCGCCAACCTTGGTTTTCGTTGTGCCCGCTGAAAGGTTCTCTGCGATGAGCTTCATTCCCATCTGCTCACTCGCCGCGCGCGGGTTCCTTGCGCTGCTGTTGCCACTGTCCATGCCGCTGTCTTTGCCGCTGGCCGCGCAGGCCGCGCAAGCCGCGCAAGCCGCGCCGTTGGCCGCGACAAACGCCGCAGCGCTGCCGCGCGACTCGGTCTACCAGCTGCAGGCGCCGCTCACCGACCAGTCCGGCCGCCGCTTCACGCTCGCCTCGAAGCGCGGCCACCCGCAGCTGGTGGTGATGTTCTACACCTCGTGCAAGTTCATCTGCCCGACCATCATCGACACCGTGCTCGACCTCGACCGCAAGCTCAGTGCCGCCGAGAAGCCGCGGCTCGGGGTATTGCTGATCAGCCTGGACACGCAGCGTGACGACCCCGGCGCGCTGAAAACCCTGGCCGACAAGCGCGGCATGGACCTCACCCGCTGGAC
>JANNGZ010000282.1:0-5113 GCA_031404155.1 Burkholderiales bacterium | reverse complement strand
TTTGTCAGGCGCTGCGGGTGGTGCGCGTAATCAAATCCGTAGCGGCCCTTCACGCACAGGCGCCCCTGGTTCGCCGGGCCGTCGCGGCCTTCGACGAACAGGATCTTGTCGTCCTTGACGTTGTAGGTGAGTTGGCAACCGACGCCGCAGTACGGGCACACCGACTCCACCTGTTTGTCGGGCACCGTCAGCGCCACTTCCCGCGCGGGCATCAGCGCGCCGGTAGGGCAGGCCTGCACACATTCGCCACAGGCCACACAGGTGGACGAGCCCATCGCATCGTCCATGTCGAACACGATCTTCGCGTGTTCACCCCGGAAGGCCAGTCCGATCACGTCGTTGACCTGCTCGTCGCGGCAGGCGCGCAGGCAGCGGGTGCACTGAATGCAGGCGTCGAGGTTGACCGCGATCGCGGGGTGCGAGAGGTCGGCCGCCGGCTGCGTGCGCGCTTCGAAACGCGGCTTGCCGACTTGCAGCCTCGCGGCCCAGTCGTCGACCTCGTTGTGCCGCGTGTACTCGCGTTCGGGCATGTCGGCGAGCAGCAGCTCGAGCACCATCTTCTGCGACTTGAGGGCCCGTTCGCTGTCGGTGATCACGTTCATGCCGGGGCTGGCGTTACGGCAGCAGGACGGCGCGAGCACCCGCTCGCCGCCGATCTCCACCACACAGGCGCGGCAGTTGCCCACCGGCTCCAGGCCGGGCTTGTAGCAAAGGTGCGGTATCTCCACACCTTCGCGCTTCGCGATCTCGATGATCAGTTCGTCGGCGCGGCCCTGCACCTCGCGGCCGTTGAGCCTGAAGCTCACCGTGGGCGATTCGAGCATCGCTGCTTCCTTGCGGCTGATCGCGTTCATGCGAGTTCCTGTGGGAAATACTTGATGACGCAATCCACCGGGTTCGGCGCCGCCTGGCCCAGGCCGCAGATCGACGCGTCGCGCATCACGGCCGACAAGTCCTCGAGCAGCGGCAGGTCCCACTTCGGCTGCTCGATCAGTGCCGCGGCTTTCGCAGTGCCGTTGCGGCAGGGTGTGCATTGCCCGCAGGATTCGTGGGCGAAGAAACGCATCATGTTGCGCGCCGCGCCGGCCGCCGTGTCCTGGTTCGAGAGCACGATCACCGCGGCCGAACCGATGAAGCAGCCATAGGGCTGCAGCGTGTCGAAGTCCAGCGGAATGTCGCCCAGGCTTGCCGGCAGGATGCCACCCGACGCGCCACCGGGCAGGTAGCCGTAGAGCGTGTGGCCGCCCTGCATGCCGCCGCAGAACTCGTCGATCAGTTCGCGCACCGTGATGCCCGCGGGGGCCAGCTTCACGCCCGGGTTCCTCACCCGCCCCGAGACCGAAAACGAACGCAGGCCCTTGCGCCCGTTGCGGCCTTGCGAAGCAAACCAGTCGGCGCCCTGCTCCAGGATTTCGCGCACCCAGTACAGGGTTTCGAAGTTGTGCTCCAGCGTCGGCCGGCCGAACAGGCCTACCTGGGCCACATACGGTGGGCGCAGCCGCGGCATGCCTCGTTTGCCTTCGATCGACTCGATCATCGCGGACTCTTCGCCGCAGATGTAGGCCCCGGCGCCGCGCCGAAGAACGATCTCCGGCATGCCCGGGTACGGCGGCTGTGCGCGCAGCTTTGCAAGCTCCGCTTCGAGCATCGCGCGGCAGCCGTGGTACTCGTCACGCAGGTAGATGTAGATGCGTGCGATGCCCACCGCCCAGGCCGCGATCAGCATGCCTTCGAGGAAACGGTGCGGGTCGCGTTCGAGGTAAACGCGGTCCTTGAAGGTGCCGGGTTCGCCCTCGTCGATGTTCACCGCCATCAGGCGCGGCGCCACTTCGTTGCGCACGATGCGCCATTTGCGCCCTGCGGAGAAGCCCGCACCGCCCAGGCCGCGCAGGCCCGAGTGTTCCATCGTCTCGATCACGCTGTCGACATCGCGCTCGAGCGCGATGCACTGCTTGAGCAGCGCATAACCGCCGTTGGTCTTGTAGGCCGCGAGGTCGATGAAACCCTCGGGCGTATGTGTCCTGTGTCCTGCGTTGACCTTGGCCTTGACCGCATCGCTGGTCGCGTGGGCCACCGGGTGCTGGCCGACGACCGCGGCAGGCGCCTGCTCACAGCGGCCGACGCAGGGCGCCGCGATCACGCGCACGTCCTGGCCGAGGATCGCCGGCAGACGCCCGAGCAGGTCCTGCGCACCCGCCATCTCGCAGGAGAGGCCGTCGCACACCCGCACCGTGAGCGCCTGCGGCACCGCGCCGCCTTCGCGCACCACGTCGAAGTGGTGATAGAAGGTCGCGACTTCGTAGACCTCGGTCTGCGCCAGGTCCATCTCCCTGGCCAGCGCCGCGAGGTGCGCGGCCGAGAGCTGGCCGAAGCGGTCCTGGATCCGGTGCAGGTGCTCGATCAGCAGATCGCTCGCGCGTGACGTGTTGCCGAGCAGGTCGCGCACCTCGGCGAGTGCCGCCGGGTCGACCACGCGCCCCCTCGGCGCCTCGCGTTTGCGTTGCCGGGTTGCTGCTTGTGCTGCCGGCTGCGCCGCCGGCAGCGCAACGATCGGGATGGTTCTGGCGTTCATCGAATGGGGTGCTTTCGGGCCGTTGTCTCAGGCTTGTGGAGGCCGATGTCTCGGGCCGTATCGGGGCAGGCGAGCGGGAGCAGGCGAGCGGGGGCAGGCAAGCGGGTTCGCGATGGTGGTCGCGGCGATCAGATCGCGCCTTCGGCGCGCAGCGCTTGCATCTCGTCGGCGCTGAAGCCGAGTTGCGCCAGCACCTCCTCGGTGTGCTCGCCGAGCAGCGGCGAGCGCTTCACCTCGGTCGGGCTGTCGGACATCTTGATCGGGTTGCCCACACTGAGGTACTTGCCGCGCTGCGGGTGGTCAACCTCGACGATCGTGCCGGATGCGCGCAGCGCTGGCTCGCGCGCGATCTCCTTCATCGACAGGATCGGCCCGCACGGAATGTCGTAGCGGTTGAGGATTTCCATCGCCTCGAACTTGTCCTTGCTCATCGTCCACTGTTCGATGCGCGCAAAGATCGGCTTCAGGTGCAGCAGGCGCGCCTGCGGTGTGGCGTAGGCCTCGTCCTCGACCCAGTCGGGCTCGCCGATCACCGTGCACACCGCGGGCCACACCGCCGCCTGGGTGATGAAGTAGATGTAGGCGTTGGGGTCGGTTTCCCAGCCCTTGCACTTGAGGATCGAACCCGGCTGGCCGCCGCCCGAGGCATTGCCCGCGCGCGGCACCGCGTCGCCGAATTTGCCGTCCGGGTATTGCGGAAACTCGTGCAGCGTGTGGGTGCGCTCCAGGCGCTGCTGGTCGCGCAGCTTCACGCGGCAGAGGTTGAGCACCGCGTCCTGCATTGGCGCCAGCACCTTCTGGCCGCGGCCGGTGCTGGTGCGCTGATAGAGCGCCGCCACGATGCCCAGGGCCAGGTGCAGGCCGGTGCCGCTGTCGCCGATCTGCGCGCCCGTCACCAGCGGCGGGCCGTCGTCGAAGCCGGTGGTCGATGCCGAACCGCCGGCACATTGCGCGACGTTTTCGTAGACCTTGCAGGCCTCGTAAGGCCCGGGGCCGAAGCCCTTCACCGAGGCCACGATCATGCGCGGGTTGACCGCGTGGATATGCTCCCAGGTGAGGCCCATGCGCTCCAGCGCGCCCGGCGCGAAGTTCTCTACCATCACGTCGCAGCTCTTGATCAAGCGGTCGAGCACCGCGATGCCACGCTTGTGCTTGCTGTTGATCGTGATCGAGCGCTTGTTGTGGTTGAGCATCGTGAAGTACAGGCTGTCCGCGCCCGGCACATCACGCAGCTGGCCGCGTGTGGCGTCGCCCTCGCCGGGGCGCTCCACCTTGATCACGTCGGCGCCCAGCCACGCCAGCAGCTGGGTGCAGGTGGGGCCCGACTGCACATGCGTGAAGTCGAGGATGCGGACGCCGTCGAGTGCCTGGCTCACTGTTGCCCCTTGTCCGACGGGTACATCGGCCGATCCCCCACGGGGATACGGGCCGGCTTGGGAGCGGCCCGGCGCTCGGCCCGCACACCGCTAAGAGACGTCATGGTCAGCCCCTAACCCTTTGCGGCCACCTGCGTTTCGAGGTCGGCCACCCGCTTCTTCAGCGCGCGCTCGTCGTTGAAGCGGCTGGTCTCGTCGCGGATGATCGAGGCGATGGCCTGCACCTTGCCGTCGGGTGCCAACAGCATGGCCACGGTGAAGGCGATCGACAGCGAGTTGCCCTGCTTGTCGGCCGCGGGCACGCGCAGCACGTCGTGGCCGTATTTGGTGATGCCGGTCGCCATCGTCTTGTCATAACCCTCCCAATGGCGCTTGCGCAGCCGCTCGGGAATGATCATGTCCATCGACTGGCCGAGCGCCTCGGCCTCGGTGTAGCCAAACATCCGCTCGCACGCGGGGTTCCACAGCGTGATCGCGCCGTTGGCGTCGCAGACCATCACGGCATCACCGATTGCGGCGATCAGGGCGTTGAGGTCGGTGTCAGCACGCATTGCGATTTCTCCTGCTTAGCTTGGAAGGCAAAGCGGCGCCCGATCAGAGCGCCGCCGCCGATTCACCCGGCCATTGGACGCGCCGGGAGCAATCCTCAGAGGCCCTCGGGGCGGCGACGCCGCAGGCGTCTTGGGGCCGTCATTTCAGACCGCCTTTGCTTCGTGCATCTGGGCGATCTTGTCCTTGCCGTAGCCCAGCTCGGCCAGCACCTCGTCGGTGTGCTCGCCCAACAGCGGCGAGCCGGTGATCTCGACCTTCATGTCGGAGAACTTGATCGGGCTGCCCACCGTGAGGTAGCTGCCGCGTTCCTTGTGCTGCACTTCGGTGATTGTTCCGCTGGCGCGCAGCGACGGGTCGACCGAGAGCTCCTTCATCGACATCACCGGCGAACACGGAATGTCGAACTTGCGCAGGATGTCCACCGCTTCGAACTTGGTCTTGTCGGCCAGCCACTCCTCGATGGTCGCGAAGATCGCGGTGATGTGCGGCTGGCGCGCCTTGGCCGTCATGTACAGCGGGTCGGTCTTCCACTCGGGCTTGCCGATCGCGTCGCAGATCGGCGCCCAGGCCTGGCCTTGAATGGTGAAGTAGATGTAGGCGTTCGGGTCGGTCT
>JANNGZ010000281.1:0-2082 GCA_031404155.1 Burkholderiales bacterium | reverse complement strand
CCGCATGGACATCGTCATCATCGGCGCCGGCATCGGCGGCCTCACCGCGGCGGCGGCGCTGCTCCAGCACGGCCACCGGGTGCGCGTGTTCGAACAGGCGCCGCACCTCGGCGAGGTGGGCGCCGGCATCCAGATGAGCGCAAACGCGATGAAGGTGCTCGACGCCCTGGGCCTGCGCGCGGCCTTCGAGCCCACCGCGGTGCGGCCCAAGGCCTTCGAGTTCCGCCGCTTCGACAGCGGTGAGCTGTTGCACCGGCTGCCGCTGGGTGAACAGCATGAGCAGCGCCACGGCGCGCCGTACTTCCAGATCCACCGCAGCGATTTGCACGGCGCGCTGCAGCAGCGGGTGCAGTCGCTGGACCCGAACGCGATCACGCTCAACGCCCGCGCCACCGCACTCTTGGAAGACGCCGACGGCGCCACCGTGCACTTCGACGCCGACACGCCCCCGGTGCGCGCCGAACTCGTGGTCGGCGCCGACGGCATCAACTCGGTGGTGCGGCGCCACATCCTCGGCGACGACAAGCCCACGTTCACCGGCCAGGTGGCCTGGCGCTGCACCGTGCCCACCGCGCGCATTGCGCCGGCATTGCGCACCGACCGCGTCTCCACTATCTGGTGCGGGCCGAAAAACCACGCGGTGATGTACTACCTGCGCGGCGGCGAGCTGCTCAACTTCGTCGGATGTGTCGAGCGGCCGGACGAGGAGGAGTCGTGGACCACACGCCGCCCCTGGGCCGAGCTGGACCAGGACTATCGCGGCTGGCACCCGATGGTGCGCGCCGTGATCGAACAGGTGGACCGCGACCAGTGTTTCCGCTGGGCGCTCAACAACCGCGTGCCGAGCCTGGTCTGGAACAGCCGCCGCGCCACCATGCTCGGCGACGCGGTGCACGCCACGCTGCCCTACATGGCGCAAGGTGCGGCGATGGCGATCGAGGACGCCGCGGTGCTCGCCCGTGCGCTCGCGCTACCCTCGCTCTCGCTGGCCGAACAGCTGCGCCGCTACCAGGACCACCGCGCGCCGCGCACCGCGCGGGTGGTGCGCGAGTCCACCGAGATGGGAGAGCTTTACCACATCGGCGAGGCCGAAGCGATGCGCCAGGCGTTCCATGATCGCGACATCGCCCGCTCGCGCAACGAGTGGCTCTACCCCTACGACCCGATGCAGGTCGAAATCGAATGAGCTCCATGCCCCCAGACGAGTCCACCAACGAAACGATAGCCCCGGCGCAAGCCCCCGAGACCATCAAGGAACCGCGCCTGTGGCGCGACAACGGCTGGACCGCGCGGGTGGTGAAGAACGAAGACGACGACGGCTGGGCGGTGGAGATGGTCAAACAAGGCGAACCCGAACCCGCCTTGGTCGGCCCGTGGACCATGGGCCGCGACAAGAAAAACCCCAAGCCGCTGGACACCGCCGCGTTCAACACGCTGGTGAAGACCGCCGCCGAGGTCATCCGCCGGCATGAGCAGAGCCTGCATGCGGTGTTGCATCGGCAGGTGGCGGTGAACACGCCGCGAGGGCGCGTTGAAGTCACGCTGGACATCGTGCCCGACGACGACGACCCGCATGCGATGTTGGCGGCTCAGGATGCCGGCGGTGTAGTGCTCGCCAAGGTGCGAGTCGCGGCAGGGTTCAAGCTCACCGCGGCGAGCGCCGAAGCGTGGATCGACGGTGGGTTCCGCAGGCCGGGTTGATGCTGGCGGCGTGATTCCGAGCGTGCGCGCTCGACATCAGGCACCACAAAGGCACGCGCCGCTTCACGCTGCGCGGCCGGGCCAAGGTGAGCACGCAGTGGCAGCTGTATTGCCTGGTGCACGACATCGAGAATATCGCGACGAAGGCGATGCGAACGGGGCGAAGGGCGGGCGCGCGCTGCAAGCCCGCCGCGGCGTGGCGGCACGCGCGCAATGGACGTAGGCCCGCTCGGTCTTTATGCTGTAGTGGAGGTAGCGCACCCGCTCGCGCAGTTGGTCAAGCAGACGAGGCGCGCGCAATGGTGGCAAGGGAGGGCTGGCAGTGCGGGATAACATCGCAGCAAATGACTGTAGTTTCGTACAGTATGTGTGCATCACCCC
>JANNGZ010000280.1:0-9052 GCA_031404155.1 Burkholderiales bacterium | reverse complement strand
CCGTAGAAGATGGCGGTGCCGAACAGCCCGACCGTCATCAGCACCCGGCGCAAGGGCGGGCGGCCCTTCACCGCGGTGGTGGCCAGCGCCAGCATCGCGATCAGCCCACCCTCTCCGTTGTTGTCGGCGCGCAGGATCAGCAACACGTACTTCACCGAGACGATGACGGTCATCGTCCAGAAGATCAGCGAGAGCACGCCGAGGATGTTCTCCCGCGTGACGCCGACATGGCCGCCCTCGAAAATGAGCTGCAGCGTGTACAGCGGGCTGGTGCCGATGTCGCCGTAGACGATGCCCAGGGCCCCGAGGGTCAGGGCTGCAAGCGCCGCGGGAGATTTGCTTTTTTGTTGTGCGCCTGAGGCCACGGGCCGCTGCCCGCCGAAGCGGGGCCAAGAGTCAAGAGGGCGAGATTGTGCACTTGCGCACGCGCTTGGCTGTGCAGGTCGCCGCCGCGCTGCTAGCATCGCGGCGCCTAGCGCCCCCAGGCGCGCAGCAACACATGCAGACCACCGCACCGACCAAGGACGAGGCCAGGCGCTTGGCGGTGCTGCGCCGCCTGGGCGTCATGGACAGCGCCAGCGAGGATGCGTTCGACGGCTTGGTCGAGAGCGCCGCCCTGCTGCTTGAGATGCCGATCGCATTGGTCAGCCTGGTCGACGAACGCCGGCAATGGTTCAAGGCCGCGGTCGGGCTGGCAGCCAGCGAGACGCCGCGCGACCTGTCCTTTTGCGCCCATGCCATCCACGGCGCCGATTTGTTCGAGGTCGAAGATGCGAGCCTCGATCCGCGCTTCTCCGACAACCCGCTGGTCACCGGCGAGCCAAAGATTCGCTTTTACGCCGGCCAGCCGCTGCAGGTCGACGGCAGCCTATTGGGCACGCTGTGTGTCATCGATACCCGGCCGCGCCGGCTCGACGATCGGCAGCGGCAGACCCTGAAGCGCCTCGCCGCGGCGGCCGCCGAGCTGCTCACCGGCCGCCAGCGGATGCTCGACCTGAACGACGAGCGGCAGCGCCTCGCCGATTTCGCGCGCGCTTCGGGCGACTGGTTGTGGGAGACCGACGCCGAGCTGCGCTACACCTTCGTTACCGACGGCATCCAGGAGGTGACCGGCCAGGACCCGGCCGGGCTGCTCGGCCAGCCGATGGGCGACGCCGCGCTGCTCGACGATCTGGGCAAGCCGCGTCCCGGGGGCTGGCGGGAGCTGCTCGAGCGCCGCAACGCCTTTGTTCGCGCGCTGGCTGAGCTGCAAATCGACGGCCGCGTGGTGCATGTTTCCTACAGCGCGGTGCCGCTGTGGGGCGCCGACAGCAGCTTCCTCGGCTGGCGCGGCACCGCACGCGATGTCTCCTCGCGGCGCCAGTCGGATCTGTGGGCGCGCCAGGAGGAGTTGCTGCTGCAAACCATCACGGCGCAGGTGCCCGGGGTGATTTTCCGCGCCTGCCGCCGCGACGACGGCCTGCCGCAGTTTCTCTACCTGAGCCCGGCAGCGGGGCCGCTGTTCGGCTTCAGCGCCGAGGCCGCCGTCGCCGACCCGCGGCTGATCGCTGACCGGGTCCATCGCGACGACCTCGCGGGTCTGCTGGAGCAATTCGCCGCCGCGGCACGCGAACTTACGCCATGGCGTTCGGAGTACCGGATTGTGCTGCCGGGCAGGAGAATTCTTTGGGTCGAGACCCGCGCCTTGCCGCAGGTCACGCCCGACGGCGTGCTGTGGAGCGGCTACACCGCCGATATCGGCGAGCGCAAGCGCGCCGAGTTGGCACTGCGCCAGGCCGAGCGCACCTGGGAGCTGGCCGCCGAAGCAGACGGCCTGGGCATCGCCAGCCTCGATTTGCACAGCGGACAGATGATGCTCGACCGGCGCGCCTGCGCCAACCATGGCCTGGCCTTTCCGCGGCCGAACTACACGCAGGGCGACTGGCTGGCGAGCATCGAGCCCGACGAGCGCGCCGCTGCGCAAGCCGCGCTGCAGCAGGCGGTCGAAACCCGGGCGCCGGTGACGGCCCTGGTTCGCCTGCGCAAGCCCGACGGGCAGCTGCGCACGATCGAGTTTGTTGTCGCGCCGAATTTCGACACCGGCGGCCGCGCCACGGCGCTGATCGGGACTTGCCGCGACGTGACCCAGCGCCTGACGCTCGAGCGCCTGCAGCGCGACAAGGATGCGGCCGACCGCTCCAGCCGAGCCAAGAGCGAATTTCTCTCGCGTGCGAGCCACGAACTGCGCACGCCACTCAACAGCATCCTCGGCTTCACCCAACTCCTGGTGCTCGATACGACTCATCCGCTGCACCCCGACCAGCTGAGCCAAATGGCCAGCGTGCAGCGCGCCGGGCGCCACCTGCTCGGTCTGATCGACGATCTCCTCGAGCTGTCGCGGATCGAAGCCCAGGGCCTGGCGCTGCCGCTGCGCAGCGTCGATCTGCGCGCCGCGCTCGGCGCCTGCCTGGCGCTGGTCGAGCCGCTGTCCAAACGGTTGGGCGTCGGACTGCCGGATCCGCCGGCGGGTGCCGCGCCGGTCCACGCCAATGCGCGTGCGCTTGAGCAGGTCCTGATCAACCTCTTGTCCAACGCCATCAAATACAACCGGCGCGGCGCACGGGTCGAGGTCGAGGTTGCTGAAGTGGCCGGCGCTCGCATCGCCCTGTCGGTGCGCGACCAGGGGCGGGGCATGACCGCGGCACAGCAGCAGCGACTGTTTCAGCCCTTCGAGCGCCTCGGCGCCGAACACGGGCCGGTCGAAGGAAGCGGCCTGGGCCTGGTGATCACACGCGACCTGGTGCGTGCGATGGGCGGCTCGCTGGAGGTGGTCAGCGTGCCCGGGGCCGGCACCTGCTTCATCCTGACCCTCGATGCGGCCCAGGCCGATGCCGTGACGGTGCCGATGCCGTTCGCCGATACCGTCGCCGAGACGAATCTGGACCAGGCGCCCGCCACCCGCCGCGTGCTGTACGTCGAGGACGACCCGCTCAACGTGCTGTTGATGGAGGAAGTCGTCCGCCGCGCGCCGCCCTGGTCGATGACAGTGGCCCATACGGGAGCCGAGGGCCTGCGCACCGCGCGCGCATTGCGGCCCGACCTGTTGCTGATCGATATCAACCTGCCCGACTGCAACGGCACCGAGATCGTCAGCGCCCTGCGCGCGAATCCGGCCACCGCAACGCTGCGCTGTATCGCCCTGTCGGCCGATGCGATGCGCGATCAGATCGACAACGCACTGGCGGCCGGCTTCGACGATTACTGGCTCAAGCCGATCGACGTGCGCGATTTGATCGGCCAGTTCAACCGCCTTGCGCGACTGGGCCCCGCGGCATTGGCCGGATCGCCTCAGTCGTATATCTCGGCTTCGGGGTCGGTGGCTTCGAGCTCGTAGCTCGCGGCCAGCATCGCCAGGCGTGCGATCACGCCGTACATGTAGAAGCGGTTGGGTGCGCTGGCGCCGGGTTTTTCGCCCGGCTTGGGCAGGTGGTTCGATTCAGCAAAGGCCAGCGGCACGAAGGACGAGCCGGGCGCGTTCAGGTTCTCGTCGACGCCGCGTTCGGCATGCACCCGGTAGAAGCCGCCGACCACGTAGCGGTCGATCATGTAGACCACCGGCTCGGCCACCGCGTCGTTCATGCGCTCGTAGGTCGGCACGCCTTCCTGGATGATCACCTCGGTGACCTCCTGGCCGTCCTTGATAACGCTCATCTTGTTGCGCGTGCGCCGGTTGATCTCGTCCAGGTCTTTCGCGTCGCGCACCGTCATGATGCCCATGCCGTAGGTGCCGTTGTCGGCCTTGACCACGACGAAGGGCTTCTCGTTGATGCCGTATTCCTTGTACTTGCGGCGGATCTTGGCGAGCAGGGTTTCGGCATTCCCCTGCACGCAGTCCATGCCGGCGCCGTCGGCGAAATTCACCTTGCCGCAATGGGTGTACATCGGGTTGATCAGCCACGGGTCCATGCCGAGCAGCTTGGCGAATTTCTTCGCCACCTCTTCGTAGCTCTGGAAGTGGTTGGTCTTGCGTCGCACCGCCCAGCCCGCGTGCAGCGGCGGCAGCAGGTACTGCTCGTGCAGGTTCTCCAGCACCTTGGGGATGCCGGCGGAGAGGTCGTTGTTGAGCAGGATGGTGCAGGGGTCGAAGTCCTTCGTGCCCAGGCGTCCGCGGTGGCGCTGCAAGGGCTCCACGGTGAGCGTGCTGCCGTCGGGCAGGGTGAGCGGCGTGGGCTCCTTGATGGTTTCGTCCAGCGAGCCCAGGCGCACGTTCAGCCCCGCCTGGTGGAAGATTTGCGTCAGGCGCTGCACGTTCATCAGGTAGAACGGGTTGCGGGTGTGTTTCTCGGGCACCAGCAGCAGGTTCTTGGCCTCGGGGCAGATTTTCTCGATCGCCGCCATCGCGGCCTGCACCGCCAGCGGCAACATCTCGGGCGTGAGGTTGTTGAAGCCGCCGGGGAACAGGTTGGTGTCCACCGGCGCGAGCTTGAAGCCGGCGTTGCGCAGGTCCACCGAGCTGTAGAAGGGCGGCGTGTGCTCCATCCACTCGAGCCGGAACCAGCGCTCGATCGCAGGCATCGATTCGAGGATGCGTTGTTCGAGCTCGTTGATCGGGCCGGTGAGCGCGGTGATGAGGTGGGGAACCATGTGCTTGCTGCCTGCTTGGGGGGTCGGACAATTCTAGGCAGGTGCGGGCTCCCCGGGAGAGGGCAAGACCAAAACCAAAAAAAGGAAAGGGCCGCCCAAAGGGCGGCCCGCTGTCGTTGTTGGCGCGAAGCGCGCCAAGCCCGCTGTCGTCCTTGGCGCGCTACGCCTATTTGCTGTACGCGGTCTCACCATGCGAGGTGATATCCAGCCCCTCGCGCTCTTCATCTTCCGGCACGCGGAGCCCGATCACCAGGTCGACGATTTTGAAGGCGGCGAAGGCCACCACGCCCGAGATCAGCACCGTGTAGAAAATGCCCTGAGCCTGGATCCACACCTGCGCGCCGATGCCCGGGAACACGCCGCACTTGTTGGCCACGTAGTCGCAGGCGCCGAGGCCGCCGAGCGAGGGCGAGGCGAACACGCCGGTGAGCAGCGCGCCAAGGATGCCGCCGACGCCGTGCACACCGAACACGTCCAGCGAGTCGTCGGCGCCGAGCAGGCGCTTCAGGCCGTTCACGCCCCAAAGGCAGACGACACCGGCCAACAGGCCGATCACCAGCGCACCGCCGACACCCACGAAGCCGCAGGCCGGGGTGATCGCGACCAGGCCGGCCACCGCGCCCGACGCGGCACCGAGCATCGAGGCCTTGCCCTTGATCATCGCTTCGGCCCCGGCCCAGGAAAGCGTTGCCGCCGCGGTCGCCACGATGGTGTTGATGAAGGCGAGTGCGGCAATGCCGTTGGCTTCCAGGTTGGAGCCGGCGTTGAAGCCGAACCAGCCGACCCAGAGCAAAGACGCACCGACCATCGTGAGCGTCAGGCTGTGCGGGGTCATTGACTCCTTGCCGTAGCCCACGCGCTTGCCGATCACGAACGCACCCACCAGGCCGGCCACCGCGGCGTTGATATGCACCACGGTGCCGCCGGCAAAGTCCAGCGCGCCCTTGGCCCACATGAAGCCGGCGGCCGCGGTCACCGTGGCGAGACTCTTCTCGTCGGTGATCGCGTCGGGGCCGTCCCAGTACCAGACCATGTGCGCCACCGGCAGGTACGCGAAGGTGAACCAGAGCACCGCGAACAGCATCACCGCCGAGAACTTGATGCGCTCGGCGAAGGCACCGACGATCAGCGCGGTGGTGATCGCGGCAAAGGTGCCCTGGAAGGCGATGAAGGTCAGCTCCGGCAACACCACGCCCTTGCTGAAGGTGGCCGCGATCGAGTCCGGCGTCACTCCTTTCAGGAACAGTTTGTCCAGCGTGCCGAAGAAGGGGTTGCTCGCGGTGAAGGCCAGCGAGTAGCCGTAGACCACCCACAGCACCGAGATCAGCGCAAAGATCATGAACACCTGCATCAGCACGCTGAGCATGTTCTTGCTGCGCACCAGGCCGCCGTAGAACAGCGCCAGGCCGGGAATGGTCATCAGGATGACCAGCGCGGTGGCCACCGTCATGAAGGCGGTGTCGCCCTTGTTGGGCACCGCGGCCGCTGCGGCCGAGGCCGCCGGCGCGGCAACGGTGGCCGCGGCCGAAGCTGCTGTTGCGGCCGCCGCCGGAGCCGCCGCCTCGGGCGCCGAGGCTGCCTGTGCCAGCGCCGGAGCGGCAAAGCCGAACGACGCGCAGGCTAGCGCCAAAGTAGCAATGAATTTTTTCATCTGGATGTCCTTGGGAGCTTGTCCGACGGCGTCAGAGCGCGTCTTTGCCGGTTTCGCCGGTGCGGATGCGCACCACCTGTTCGAGCGCGGAGACGAAGATCTTGCCGTCGCCGATCTTGCCGGTGCGCGCCGAGGCTTCGATCGCTTCGATCACGCGGTCGACGATGGCGTCGTCCACCGCGGCTTCGATCTTCACCTTGGGCAGGAAGTCGACCACGTACTCGGCGCCCCGGTAGAGCTCGGTGTGGCCCTTTTGGCGCCCGAAGCCTTTCACCTCGGTCACCGTGATGCCTTGCACTCCGATGCCGCTGAGGGCCTCACGAACTTCGTCGAGCTTGAAGGGCTTGACGATGGCAGTCACCATCTTCATGGTCGTGGCTCCGGCTGGTTTCAGAAGTTGTACTTGACGCCGAGCACCACGGCCGTTTTGCCGAGGAACTTGTTCGACGGGCTGACGTACCAGGTCTTGTCGGCATCGGTGGCGACGATCGCCGCGCTCACCACCAGACCGCTGAAGTCCTTGGAGGCGGTGAGTGCGTAGTCGGTGTAGCTCGCCACCGACGAGTAGCTGCCGGTGATCTTCTGGTAGCCCACATGCGGAGTGAGCGAGATTCCGGCGACGTCGAAGGTGGCCGAGAGGTCGAAGTAGTAGCTGTTCTTGCTGTCGAAGTTGCCGAAGGTGTTGGTCACCGCGTGCGAGTACTTCAAGGTGCCCGGCCCGTAGGTCAGCGCGCCGTAGATTTCGGTGGTGTCGGCGTTGTGGAAGCCGGGGATCGCACCGAGCTTGTTGCCGGAGTAGACATAGGTCAGCACACCCAGGTCGTAGCCCAGGCCTTTGACGATCTCACCCTTGTAGCCGCCGTAGAGGTCGAGCTCGATGTTGGCGCTGCCGGTGTCGACCGCGAAGATGGTGCCGGCGTCCTTGATCCACTTGATGCTCGAACCCCAGGCACCGACGTAGAAGCCGCCTTGGGTGAAGTCGATGCCGCCCTGGATCGCCGGTTTCAGGCGCGACTGCGAAATGCCGCGATAGCGGTAGTCGGTGACCGCGCCGACGTTGAAGGCCAGGTCGGCGAAGCTGAGACCCGGCAAGGCCAGGGCGGTGGCCGCAGCGGCGGCGAGAAGCGATTTTTTGATCATGAGGAGAGACTCCGTTTCGACGAGGGAACAAACGCTGACCAGGCTTTGCAGCTTCTGTGCCAGAGTGTTTTGCCCCCGGGCGTCGCGGACAGCTCCGCCCTGGTGGAGAACGCCGGAACCGCGACCGCCATGGCGGCGCCGGCGCGGCCCGATGTCCGGGGCCGTCAGCGGTCGCGACGCACCAAAAGCGAGAGCACAAATCGGCTGGGCACCGAATCAGTGCCAGTACCCAGGGGCTGCGGGCACATGATTTGGGCGCGCGTCGAGCCGGCCGGGAGTCGGTGCATGAGACGCCCGTGCGTCAGTCCATGCGGCGGTCCAAAATCGCCTGCGCGGCCGGCGCGACGATCGACGAGCGGCCCGTTCGCCAATCGACATCACAATCGACGAACAAGGCGCCGGAGCCACCGGGCCGGGAGGACAAGCGCGATGACTTTTGCCGTGCTGGCCAGCCGCTCGCTGGATGGTCTGGACGCGCCCGCGGTGCAGGTGGAGGTGCACCTGGCCAACGGCCTGCCGAGCTTCACGCTGGTGGGCCTCGCCGACACCGAGGTCAAGGAAGCGCGTGAAAGGGTGCGGGCGGCGCTCGCCCAGAGCGGCCTGGAGTTCCCGAACAACAAGCGCATCACGGTCAACCTGGCGCCCGCCGACCTGCCGAAGGAATCCGGCCGCTTCGACCTGCCGATCGCGCTCGGCATCCTCGCCGCTTCCGGGCATATCGACCCGGCACGACTTTTGGCCTACGAGTTTGCAGGCGAGCTTTCACTTGCGGGAGAGCTGCGGCCGGTGCGCGGCGCGCTTGCGATGGCACTCGCGATGCGAAGCCGGGGTGAACCCCAAGCCAACCCGCGCGCGCTGGTGCTGCCGCAGCTCAGCGCCGAGGAGGCCGCCTTGGTGCAAGGCATCGATGTGCGCGGCGCCAAACACCTTCTCGACGTGGTCGCCGCGCTGCAGCCGGGCGACGCAGCGGTGCCGCTGCCGCGTGCGGTGGCGCGGGTGTTGACGCGCCCGCGAAATCCGCCCGACCTGGCCGATGTGCGTGGCCAGGCCGCGCCGAAACGTGCCCTCGAGATCGCCGCCGCCGGCGGCCACAGCATCCTGATGGTCGGCCCGCCCGGCACCGGCAAGTCGATGCTGGCGCAGCGCCTGCCCGGCCTGCTGCCGCCGATGACCGACGACGAAGCGCTGGCGAGTGCCGCGCTGGCCAGCCTGTCACGCTCGGGCTTCGATGCGGCACAGTGGCGCCTGCGCCCGGTGCGCGCGCCGCACCATTCGGCCAGCGCTGTGGCGCTGGTGGGGGGTGGCTCGCCGCCGCGGCCGGGCGAAATCTCGCTCGCCCATGGCGGCGTGCTCTTCCTCGACGAGCTGCCCGAGTTCCCGCGCGCCGCGCTCGAGGCGCTGCGCGAGCCGCTGGAAAACGGCCGCATCACGATCTCGCGCGCGGCGCGCCAGGCCTCGTTCCCGGCGCGCTTCCAGCTCGTCGCGGCGATGAACCCCTGCCCCTGCGGCTACCTCGGCGCGTTCGCCGCCACCGGGCGCAGCTGCCGCTGCACGCCCGATGCGATCCTGCGCTACCAGGCGCGGCTGTCGGGCCCGCTGCTCGACCGCATCGACTTGCAGGTGGAGGTGCCGGCCGTC
>JANNGZ010000279.1:0-7560 GCA_031404155.1 Burkholderiales bacterium | reverse complement strand
CCAGGCGAGCAGCGACCAGAACACGAGGCCGAGCAGGGTGATGAGCCAGATGGCGAGGATCATTTGAACGCGCGTGGTGGCAAGGACATGAGGCCGCTATTCTCGCGCCGGGCATCGCGCCGGGCATCGCGCCGGGCATCGCGCCGCGCATTGCGCTGGGCATTGCGCCGGGTTTTGCGCCCATCATCGCGCCCGTCATCGCGCACGGCCTCGCGCCGCACCGCCACGCGCCGCTGACCGCGCGGCGGACCGCCTGCGACAATCGCCGCCTCTCGCGACGCGGTGGTGCTCCCTGCCGCTTCGCTACCGTCAACGGAGCCATGTAGAGGAACACCATGTTCAAAAACCTCGCCCGCGCCAGCATGCCCATGCTGGCCGCGATGCTCGCGGCGCTGGCCGCCACCACCTCCCCCCAAACCGCACGAGCGCAGGCGCAGGCGCAAGCGCCAGCGCAATCGCAATCGCAAGCGCACAGCGCGCCGCTCAAGGTCGGCTTCGTCTACGTCAGCCCCATCGGCCAGGCCGGCTGGACCTTTCAGCATGAGCAGGGCCGGCTCGCGATGCAGCGCGCGCTCGGCGCTTCAGTGCAAACCAGCGCGGTCGAAGCCGTGGCCGAAGGCGCCGACGGCGAACGTGTGATGCGCGACATGGCCGCACAAGGCGTGGGCCTGATCTTCGCCACCAGCTTCGGCTATCTCGAAGGCGGCCTGCGCGTGGCGGCCGAATTCCCCGGCGTGCGCATCGAACATGCAGGCGGCTACAAAACCGCGCCGAACCTGAACACCTACAACGCCCGCTTCTACGAAGGCCGCTGGCTCGCCGGCTGGCTCGCCGGCAAGACGAGCAAGAGCGGCGTGGCGGGTTATGTCGCCGGCTTCCCGCTGCCCGAGGTGGTGCAGGGCATCAACGCCTTCGCGCTCGGCATGCGCGCGGCCAACCCCAAGGCCGAAGTGCGTGTGCTGTGGCTCAACGCCTGGTTCGACCCGCCGCGCGAACGCGAAGCCGCGGTCACGCTGGTCAACGCCGGCGCCGACGTGCTCGCCAACCACAGCGGCTCACCCGCGGTGCCGCAAGCCGCGCAGGAGCGCGGCGTGAAGGTGGTTGGCTACCACAGCGACATGAAACATGTCGCCCCCGACGCCCAACTCGCCGCGGTCACCGCCGACTGGGGCGGCTACTACACGCAGGTAGCGCGTGCGGTGCGCGCGGGCACCTGGGCAGCCAAGCCGGTGTGGGGCGGGATGAAGGACGGCATGGTGCGGGTGGAGGCGCTGCACCCGTCACTGCCGAAGCCCGTGGTCACCGAATTGGAGCAGCGTCGCGCCGCGCTGATTGCCGGCAAGGACGGCCCGTTTTTTGGCCGGCTGGTGGACCAGGACGGGCGGGTGCGGCTCGAAGCCGGGCGGCTTGACGACGGCGCGGTGGCGACGATGGATTGGTTTGTGCAGGGGGTGGTGGGGACGCTGCCGAGGCGGTGAGGTTGAGTCCCGCTTGACCGGCGAGGGTTGGGTGGGGGTGAAGGTCGTCGGGGCTCCAGCCTAGACTTCTCACCCCATCCCAACCTTCCACCGCCGAGGGGGAAGGAGCCACTCAGCTCATCCGTGATTGGAGGCCACCCTCGATGTTGCGCACCCTGTTCTCCGCGTTCGTCGCGCTCGCGCTCGCACTCTCATTCGCGCCTGCGCCAGCCCAAGCCAAAACCCTGCGCCACGCCAGCGCCTTCGACCCGCAGACCATGGACCCGCATGCGCTCGCGCTGCTCTACCAGTCGCGTGTGGTGACGCAGATCTACGAGGGCCTGGTGAATCGCGACAAGGCGTTCAAGCTGGAGCCGTCGCTGGCCACGGGCTGGGAGATGGTCAACCCGACCACCTGGCGCTTCAAGTTGCGCTCCGGCGTGAAGTTCCACGACGGCGCGCCGTTCACCGCCGACGACGCGGTGTTCTCGATCCAGCGCGCGCTGGAAAAAACTTCGCAGCGCGCCAACCAGATACGTGGCATCACCGGCGCGCGCAAGGTGGACGAGGGCACGATCGAAGTGCTGAGCTCGGCGCCCGACGCGGTGCTGCCCGACAAGCTATGGCTGATCGGCATGATGAGCAAACCCTGGGCCGAGAAGCACAACGTGGTCAAGCCGCAGGACTACAACGGCAAGCAGGAAACCTACGCCGTGCGCAATGCCAACGGCACCGGCCCCTTCATGCTGGTGCGCTACGAGGCCGACGTGCGCACCACGCTGAAGGCCCACCCCGGCTGGTGGGGCAAGGGCACGCCGCAGGGCGGCGGCAACGTGGACGAGGCGCAGTACATCGTGATCCAGTCCGACGCCTCGCGCCTGGCCGCACTCGCCTCGGGCCAGGTGGACTTCGTGATCGACCCACCGTTCCAGGACCTGCCGCGGCTGAAGGCCGACAAGGGTTTGAAGGTGAGCGAGACGAACGACATCGGCACCCAGTACCTGGCCTTCGACCAGGCGCGCAGCGAGCTGCCGGGCAGCGACATCAAGGGCCGCAACCCGTTCAAGGATTTGCGCGTGCGCCGCGCGATCCAACTCGCGGTCGACACCGACCTCATCGTGCGCCAGGTGCTGCGCGGCGAAGGCACGGTCACCGGTTCCTTCGTGTCGCCGCTGGTCGAGGGTTACTTGCCCGAGTTCGAAACCCGGCCCAAGGCCAACGCGGCCGCCGCGCGTGCGCTGCTCAAGGAGGCCGGCTACGAGGGCGGCTTCTCGGTGACGATGGATTGTGTGAACGTGGCCTGGCGCTCGTCGGTGTGCCAGGCGATCGTCGCAATGCTCGAGAAGGTGGGCATCCGCGCCAGCCTGGTGTCCTCACCGAGCTCGATCTTCTTCCCCAAGCTGTCACAGGGCACCGGCAGTTTCCTCGAATTCGGCTGGTCGGCCACGCCCGACGCCTGGGGCACGCTGCATTCGATCGTGCGCACCAACGACGGCCTCTCGGGCGGCGCGTTCAACGCCGGGCGCTATTCGAACCCGTTGCTGGACGCGCTGATCGACGGCATCCGCGTCGAGCCCGACATCGCCAAACGCAAACGCATGGTGGGTGACGCGCTGCGGCTGATCCATGCCGACCTGCCGATGCTGCCGCTGTACCGCAGGCATCACAACTGGGTGATGAGGCCGAACATCGACGTGGTGCAGTGGCCCAACGATGTGCTGGAGCTGCGCTGGGTGGTGCTCAAGTAGTGCGATGAGTTCGACGTTCGTGTCGGCGTCGGCGTCGCAAACCGTGGTCGACGCGACAGCCGATGCAGCCCTCGGCGCCTACCAGCGCTATGTCTCGCCGCTCAAGGGCTTCCATTGCGCCTACCGGGCGCACACCGGGCGGCGGTCCTGTTGGGTGTATGCGCGCGCCATCGTGCAGCGGCAGGGCGCCGCCGCTTCGGCCGCGCCCTGCCGCGCCAGTTCGCGCGCTGCAAGACGGCCTATGCCGCGCTCGCCACCACGCAGCCGGGCAAGGCGGCAAAAACTCAAGGGCAGAAGCGGCGCTGGTGGGAACACTGCGACGCGGTGTCGATCGAGTAGCCCAGCATCGCGCTCTGGAAGGCCCTGCGCTGGATTTGCGAGAAGTGCAATTGCCCGATCGCGATCGCGGGTGCGTCGCGGCGGAACAGCCACCAGCCGATCGTGTTACCGGCATCGATGTCGCCGGCAGTGCGCGCCAGGGCCTCGTATTGCCCGGCTTCGCTGATGGTCTCGCCGCGATGCGGTGGCGACCAGCGAGCAAGGTGCTCGCGGTTGCGCGCATAAAACTCGGCGGCCGCGCCGGCGAAGGCCGGGTCGCTGGTTCGCAGCAGCAGGCGCGGGGTTTCGATCAGCGTCAGCGGCGCCATGCCGCGCAGCTTAGCGGGGAGCGCCTACCGCCGCGCAGCGCGACGGCGGGCCCGCGCTCGAGCCCACTGCCAAGGGCGCGCCGAACTCAGCGCCGCATCAAGCCAAGGCCTGCGCCAGCGCCACCGCACCCGGCCCGAACGCATACGCGTCCATGCCGAGGCTGGCGTAGGTGATGCTGTCGTGCAGCCGCACCGCGCCGGTGTCGCGCCCGCCCACGCCCGCAGCCACGTACCAGGGCAGCAGGTGCTCGTCGCTCGGGTGCATCGCCGCCGCATGCGGCGCCTGGGCGCGGTAGGCGAACAGCGCGTCCCAGTCGCGGGCTTGCGAGCGCTCGAATACCCAGGTGCGGAAGGCGGCGGATTCCGCGATCTCGGGCGCGTCCACCGGCCCGCGCATGCCGGTGCCGAACACCAGGCGCAGGTTGTGGGTGATGCTGCCCGATCCGATCACGAGCACACCTTCGTCGGCCAGCGCGGCGATGGCCTCGCCCATCGCGAAGAGCTTGGCCGGCGAGTCGCTCGGCACCCAGGCCAGCGGCAGCACCGGGATCGGCGAGCCGGGGTACAGGTAGCGCAGCGGTGTCCAGATGCCATGGTCCAGGCCGCCTTCGGGCAACACCTGCGCGCGCACCCCTGCCGCAGCGAGCAGCGATTGCGCTCGCACAGCGAGTTCGGGCGCGCCGGCCGCGTCGTAACGCAGCGTGTAGAGCTTGGGGTCGAAGCCGCCGAAGTCGTACACCGCTTCGTGTTTCGACGCGGCCATCAGCACCGGCTCGCGGGTGAGCGAATGCGCCGAGGCGACGACGATGGCCTTGGGGCGGCCGAAGGTGGCGTCGATGGCCGGGCCCAGGCGTTGCATGAAGGCCCCCGCCGCGCCGGGTTCCAGCGCAATCATCGGTGAGCCGTGGGAGAGGAAGAGGCTGGGCAGTTTCATGAGCGTGATTGAAACGCGAATCGCCGCCCGCCGGGTGGCGGCGCTTTGCATGCGGGGTTCAACACGATTGCTCGGCGCCGTGGACCGCGCCCTGCAGCGCGTCCTGCCCCGCGCCCTGCCGCACAGCCAACCCGACGGCTCGGCGTGGTGCGGCCGAGCCAGGCGCCAGCAGTCTCGGAAGCGATGCGCTAAGGTGCCGCAGATGTTCCTTGCCAAACTCGGCCTCACCAACCCCGCCTCGCCCCTCGCCCTGGCCTGGCGCCAGACCCAACGCGACTTCCGCGCCGGCGAACTTCGCCTGCTGGTGGTGGCGGTGATGCTGGCGGTGGCCGCGCTGAGTGCGGTGGGCTTCTTCGCCGACCGGCTCAACACCGGCCTGGCCCGCGACGCGCGCGCATTGCTCGGCGGCGACGCGATCGTGGCCAGCGACCGGCCGGCCCCTGCGGCGCTGGCCGAGGAGGCGCGCCGCCTGGGCTTGAGCGTGGCCACCACCACCAGCTTCCCGAGCATGGCGCGGGCGAGCGACGCCCAGGGCGGCGCCACCAAGCTGGTGACGGTGAAGGGGGTGAGCGGCGGCTACCCACTGCGCGGCAGCTTGCGCGTGAAGGCCGCGCCCGACGCCGCCGACGAGGCGGCGCGCTCCCCGCCGCGCGGCGAGGCCTGGGTCGACCCCGCGCTGCTCGACGCGCTGCAATTGAAGGTGGGCGACCCGCTGCTGCTCGGCGACGCGCAGCTGGCCATCACCCGCATCATCGTGATCGAGCCCGACCGCGGCGCCGGCTTCATGAGCTTTGCGCCGCGCGTGCTGCTCAGCGAAGCCGACCTCGCGGCCACCGGCTTGATCCAGCCGGCCAGCCGCGTCACCTACCGGCTCGCGGTGGCCGCCGGGGGTGGGCTCAGTGGCTCCGGCGGCGACGCCCAGGTGCAGCGCTTCGTCTCGTGGGCCGAGAGTCAGATCGAGGCGCAAACCCTGCGCGGGCTGCGGGTGGAGTCGCTGCAATCGGGCCGGCCCGAGATGCGCCAGACGCTGGACCGCGCCGAGAAGTTCCTGAACCTGGTCGCGCTGCTCGCGGCGCTGCTCGCGGCGGTGGCCGTGGGGATCGCGTCGCGCGACTTTGCCGAACGCCATCTCGACGACTGCGCGATGCTGCGGGTGCTCGGCCAGCCGCAACGCTCGATCGCGCTCGCCTACGGCCTGGAGTTCGGCTTCGTCGGCCTGCTCGCCAGCGGCCTCGGGGTTCTGATCGGGCTCGTCGTGCACCAGGTCTTCGTCTGGTTCCTCGCCGGTCTGGTGACGGTGGAGTTGCCGCCGGTGAGCGTGTGGCCGGCCCTCTTCGGCCTCGGTGTGGGCCTGACGCTGATGCTCGGCTTCGGCCTGCCGCCGGTGTTGCAGCTGGCCCGCGTTCCGCCGCTGCGTGTGATCCGCCGCGATGTCGGCGCGCTCAAGGCCTCGTCGCTGCTGGTGCTCGGCGCCGGCGCACTCGGCTTCGCCGCGCTGCTGCTGGTGGTGGCGTCGGACCTGAAGCTCGGGCTGATCGCGGTCGGCGGCTTCGCCGGCGCGGTAGCGGTGTTCGCGGCGCTGTCCTGGCTCGCGGTGCAGGTGTTGAAGCGGGTGGTGCCCGAGGCGCGCGCGCCGCGCTGGTTGATCTTGGCCACGCGCCAGATCGCGGCACGGCCGGCGTTTGCGGTCTTGCAGGTGTCGGCGCTGTCGGTGGGCCTGCTCGCGCTGATTTTGCTGGTGCTGCTGCGCACCGACCTGATTGCAAGCTGGCGCGCCGCCACGCCGCCCGACGCACCCAACCGCTTCGTCATCAACCTGCAGCCCGAACAGGGCGAGGCCTTCCAGCGCGTGCTCAAGGACGCGGGCGTGAGCCGCTACGACTGGTTCCCGATGATCCGCGGCCGCCTGGTGGCGATCAACGGCAGCACCGTCACGCCGGAGAGCTTCACGGTCGAGCGGGCCAAGCGCCTGGTCGACCGCGAGTTCAACCTGAGCCACAGCACCACGCTGCCCACGCACAACCAGGTCAGCGGCGGCACCTGGACGAGTGAAGAGCCCGACGCGATGAGCGTCGAGCAGGGCCTGGCCGAAACGCTCGGCGTGAAGCTCGGCGACCGCCTGCGTTTCGACATTGCCGGCACGCTGCATGAAGGCCGCATCACCAGCCTGCGCGCGGTGGACTGGGGCTCGATGCGGGTCAACTTCTTCGTCATGTTCCCGCGCGCCGCCATGCCCGAGCTGCCCGCCACCACCATCGCCGCGTTCCGCGCGCCGGAAGGCCGGCCCGGTTTCGACAACGCCCTGAGCCGCGACTTTCCGAACATCACCAATGTGGACGTGTCGGCCTCGATCGCGCAGGTACAGCGGGTGCTCGACCAGGTGATCCGCGCGGTGGAGTTTCTCTTCGGCTTCACCCTCGCCGCCGGCCTGGTCGTCCTCTTCGCCGCGGTGAGCGCCACCCGCGAAGCACGTTCACGCGAGTTCGCGCTGATGCGCGCGATGGGCGCGGCACGCAGCCTGCTCGCGCAGGTGCAGCGCGCCGAATTGCTGGGCGTGGGCGCACTGGCCGGTGTGCTCGCCTCGATCGCCGCTTCGGTGGTCGGCTGGGCGCTGGCCAAGTACGCCTTCGAGTTCAGCTGGAACGCGTCGCCCTGGGTGCCGCTGGCCGGTGGCGCCGCCGGTGCGCTGCTCGCGCTCGCGGCCGGCTGGTGGGGGCTGCGCGAGGTGCTGCGCCGGCCGGTGATCGAAACATTGCGCAAGGCGGCGGACAACT
>JANNGZ010000278.1:0-2549 GCA_031404155.1 Burkholderiales bacterium | reverse complement strand
CGACATCATGAACGACGCCCAGCGCAAGTCCTACGAGGACACGCTGGAGTGCGACTTCTCGTTCGAGATCCAGGGCCTGGCGCGCTTCCGGGTCAACGCCTTCAACCAGAACCGGGGCGCGGGCGCGGTGTTCCGGACGATTCCGAGCAAGATCCTCACGCTCGAGCAGCTCAACGCGCCGAAGGTGTTTGCCGAACTCGCGCTCAAGCCGCGCGGCCTGGTGCTGGTCACCGGGCCGACCGGCTCGGGCAAGTCGACCACGCTGGCGGCAATGGTCAACCACCTGAACGAACACGAGTACGGCCATGTGCTCACGGTGGAAGACCCGATCGAGTTTGTGCACGAGAGCAAGAAGTGCCTGATCAACCAACGCGAGGTGGGGCCGCACACGCTGAGCTTTGCCAATGCGCTGCGCTCGGCGCTGCGCGAGGACCCCGACGCGGTGCTGGTGGGCGAAATGCGCGACCTGGAGACGATCCGCCTGGCACTCACCGCCGCTGAAACCGGCCACATCGTCTTCGGCACCCTGCACACCAGCAGCGCGGCCAAGACGGTCGACCGCGTGGTCGACGTGTTCCCCGCGGCCGAGAAGGAAATGGTGCGTGCGATGCTGTCGGAGTCGCTGGTGGCGGTGATCTCGCAGACGCTTTGCAAACTCAAGGACGGCTCGGGCCGCGTGGCGGCGCACGAGATCATGATCGCCACCTCGGCGATCAAGAACCTGGTGCGCGAGAACAAGATCGCGCAGATGTATTCGTCGATCCAGACCGGCCAGAGCCTGGGCATGCAGACGCTGGACCAGAACCTCTCGGACCTGGTGCGCCGCAACCTGATCTCGCCCGCCGAGGCGCGTGCCAAGGCCAAGATCCCCGAAAACTTCCCCGGCTAGGCTGGGGACCCGAAGGCCCGCCGGTGCGTCAAGCCGCCCACCCCATGCGCGACCCCGGCGACACCGTCTCCGAGGCGGTGTTCCTCGACCAGGAGAGCACCGCGGCGCCGACCACGCGCTGGCGCGACCGTGCCGTGGCGCTGGCTGCGCGGCCACTGGACGCCGCTCAGGGCAGCGTGGCACTGGCCGCGATCTGGTCGCGCGACGGCCGCTCCGGCGCGCTCGCCGGCAGCGACCTGGACCGCCTGGTGCAGCACCTATCCTTTGCCACCCTGCCGGCAGGGTGCGAGGCGATCGCGCAGGACGAGGCGGGCGACTTCCTGCTCATCGTGCTCAGCGGCGTGATCGCGGTCGACCGGGTGCAGCCCTCGGGCCGGCGCATCCGCATGGCCGAAGCACATGCCGGCGACATGCTCGGCGAAATGTCGTTGCTGGACGCGGGCACACGCTCCTGCGCCTGCTCGACGCTGAAGGAATCCGTGGTCGCGGTGCTCGACAACGAGCATTTCGACCTGCTGATGCGCGACGAGCCGCGGCTTGCCGTGGCGCTGCTCGCGTCGCTGTCGCGCCGGCTCTCGCTGCGGCTGCGGCAGGTGAGTTCACGGCTGTCGGCGCTGCTCTCTCAAGGCTGAAGGACCCCACACCATGGAACGCGACCAGGCTTCGAAATTCATCAACGACCTGCTGCGCCTGATGGGCTCGCGCAACGGCTCGGACCTCTTCCTCACCGCGGACTTCCCGCCCGCGATCAAGGTCGACGGCAAGATCACCAAGGTGTCGCCGCAGCCGCTCACCGGCCAGCACACCCTGGCCCTGGCCGGCGCGGTGATGAACGACAAGCAGGCCGCGGAATTCGAGCGCACCAAGGAGTGCAACTTCGCGATATCGCCGCAGGGTGTGGGCCGCTTCCGGGTCAACGCCTTTGTGCAGCAGGGCCATGTCGGCCTGGTGTTCCGCACGATTCCGCAGGTCATCCCGACGATCGCGTCGCTCAACCTGCCCACGGTGCTGAAGGACGTGGCGATGACCAAGCGCGGTCTGGTCATCTTCGTCGGCGCCACCGGCTCGGGCAAGAGCACCTCGCTGGCGGCGATGGTGGACCACCGCAACGAGAACTCCTACGGCCACATCATCACGGTGGAAGACCCGGTGGAGTTCGTGCACGCGCACAAGAACTGCATCGTCACGCAGCGCGAGGTGGGCATCGACACCGACGGCTGGGAGCAGGCGCTGAAGAACATGCTGCGCCAGGCCCCGGACGTGATCCTGATGGGCGAAATCCGCGACCGCGAGACGATGGATCACGCGGTGGCGTTTGCAGAGACCGGCCACCTGTGCATGGCCACCCTGCACGCCAATAGCTCCAACCAGGCGCTGGACCGGATCATCAACTTCTTCCCCGAGGAGCGGCGCGCACAGCTGCTGATGGACCTGTCACTGAACCTGAAGGCGCTGGTGTCGCAGCGCCTGCTGCCGCGCCAGGAGGGCAAGGGGCGCGTGGCCGCGGTGGAGATCCTGCTCAACACGCCGCTGGTGTCGGACATGATCTTCAAGGGCGAGGTGGGCGAGATCAAGGAGCTGATGAAACGCTCGCGCGAACTGGGCATGCAAACCTTCGACCAGGCGCTGTTCGACCTCTACGAGTCGCGCTCGGTGACCT
>JANNGZ010000277.1:0-8314 GCA_031404155.1 Burkholderiales bacterium | reverse complement strand
GTATCTTCGCCAACACCTGATCGACGAGATGCACATCGCTATTGCGCCGGTCCTGCTTGGCGCTGGTGAAAGACTCTTTGAAGGAATAAACCTTCCTGCCTTGGGCTACGCCTGCACCAGGCACGAAAGCTCGCCACTTGCCACCCACGTGGTTCTTACTCGGCAGTGATCACGATGACGCCTCTTAAGAATCACCCCTCAAGTCCAGCGATCGAGACGTACTGCGAGCCGCGATCGGAGTGCTGAACCAGGTCGCCCTCGCGCTGCCCTGTGCGCGCGTAAAGCGCCTGTTCCAGCGCATCCAGGACGAAGTCGGTCTTCATCGACGAACTCACCCGCCAGCCCACGATGCAGCGCGCGAACACGTCGATGACGAAGGCCCGACTCGAACCACGCCCGCTCCGGAGCCGCGTGGTCTTCACCGATCGGCAGCGCCATCATCTGGTCGAGGTTGATCTTGCTGTCGTCCTCGCGGCACAGCGCAACCAGCTTCGACGACACAGCCGCCAGCTTGAGCCGGCGCTGCCCACGGACAGGCGACCGAATCAGGCCGCCAGCCACCCCAGCGGCTGGTGCGTGCGCGCAATGCCGAACATGCCCGCGTACACCAGCAGCGCCGCTGCAAAACAAAGCGCACGCACGCGGGGGCTGCGGCCGCGCTTGAGCGCAAAGCTGCCGAGCACCACGTACAGCACCAGCAGCGCCAGCTTCACGCTCAGCCAGTGGTTGGCGAACAGCGCCGCCGGCAGCATCGTGAACAGCATCAGCGCCGCGGTCAGCAGAACGGTGTCGATGCTGTAGCTCAAGTAGCGCAGCGGCGCGGCCAGCGGCCAGCGCGCGCCGGCCAGCACGCCGGCACCGCGCAGCGCGAAGAGCGCGCCGCTGCTGAGCACCGCGCCGATATGCACGGCGCGCACCGGCGCATAGAACTCGATCACGCTGGCCCCAAGTTCATCAGGCGCGCCCTTCGGCCACCTGCACAGCGCGCGCCGCCGCGCGCCGCGGCGCCACCCAGAGCCGGAAGGTGAACCACGCGATCAGCAGCGCGCCGATGCTGAAGATGGTGTCGCCGGGCACCCGCATCCAGACCAGCAGGTGGATGATCGGCTTGCCCATGAACTCGGCCGAGCGGGCGTACCAGTAGCCGTGTTCGAGCGCGGCCTGCAGTTGCAACACGCCCATCGGCAGCAGGGTCAGCAGCGCCATCAGCGTGAGGCCGATGTTGAGCGCCCAGAAGGCTCCGGCCAGGGTCGACTCGTTCCACTGCGCCTCGGGCTTCAAGCCGCGCAGGCAGAACAGCATCAGCCCGATGCCGAGCATGCCGTAGACGCCGAACAGCGCGGTGTGGCCGTGCAGCGGCGTCAGGTTCAGGCCCTGCATGTAGTACAGCGCCATCGGCGTGTTGATGAGAAAGCCGAACAGGCCCGCGCCAACCAGGTTCCAGAAGCTCACCGCGAGGAAGAACATGATCGGCCAGCGGTAGCGCTGCATCCACGGCACGGCCTGGCCGTGGCGCCAGGTTTCGTAGGCCTCCAGGCCGATGAGCGCCAGCGGCACCACCTCCAGCGCCGAGATGCTCGCGCCCAGCGCCACCACCGCGGTGGTGGTGCCGGCGAAGTACAGGTGGTGGAAGGTGCCGAGAATGCCGCCGGCCATGAACACGATGGTGGCGAAGAGCACGTTGATCGTGGCGGTGCGGCCGCGGACCAGCCCGAGCTTGACGAACAGGAAGCTGATCACCGCCACCGCGAAGACCTCGAAGAAGCCCTCGACCCAGAGGTGCACCACCCACCAGCGCCAGTACTCCACCATCGACAGGTGGGTGTGCTCGCTCCACATCAGCCCGGCGCCGAAGAGCAGGCCGATGGCCACTGTGGAGAGGAACAGCAGGCCGACGATCGAGGACATCTCGTCGCGGCGGGTGAGCGCGGGCCAGAGCGCGCGGCCCACCAGCGCCAGCCAGAGCAGCAGCCCGATGAACAGGAACCACTGCCAGAAGCGGCCCATGTCCACATACTCCCAGCCCTGGTGGCCGAACCAGAAGTTGTTGGCCAGGCCGAGCTTCTGCATCACCGCAAACCACTGGCCGGTGAACGCACCAACCACGATCACAATCAGGCACACGAAGAGGAAGTTGACCCCCGCGCGCTGGAACTTCGGCTCGTGCCCCGAGATGGCCGGGCCGATGTACAGGCCGGTGGCCAGCCAGGCCACCGCAATCCACAACACCGCAAGCTGGGTGTGCCAGCCGCGGGTGAGCGAATAAGGCAGCACCTCCGAGAGCGCAAAGCCGTAGGCGTTCTGGCCTTCGATCTGGTAGTGCGCGGTGGTGGCGCCGAGCAGTATCTGCACCAGGAACAGCGCAATCACGAGCCAGAAATATTTCGCCGTGGCCTTCATCGACGGCGTGGGCTTGAGCGCGCGCAGCGGGTCCTGCGCCGGCGGCACCGGCGCGTCGGCCTTGTCCTTGTCATGCCAGACCGCGTTGTGCCAGGCCAGAAGGCCGATGCCCGCGAGCATGAAGAGCACGCTGAACACCGTCCAGATGAATGCCGACGAGGTCGGCGTGTTGCCCACCAGCGGCTCGTAGGGCCAGTTCTGGGTGTAGCTCATCGCGGCGCCAGGGCGTTCGGTGACCGCGGCCCAACTGGTCCAGAAGAAGAAGGCGCCGATGGCCCGGCGGTGCTGCGCGTCGGGCACCGTGTTCTCGCGCATCGCATAACCCACGCGCAGCGCATGCGTGGCGGGGTCGTTGGAGAACAGGCTGGTGTAATGCGCGGCCACCTGCGCAATGGCCTGCGCGCGTTCGGCCGGGATCACGATGCGCTCGGTGCCCGCATCGAAGCTGTTGCGCCGGATCAGCGGCCGCAGGTCGGCCTGCAAGCGCGCCTGTTCACCCGCGCCGAGCTGCGCATAAGCCGGGCCGCCGCTGGCACGCGCCCGCAGCTCGAGCCAGGCCATGGTCTCGCGGTGCAACCAGTCGGCCGACCAGTCCGGCGCCACCAGCGCGCCATGGCCCCAGATGGAGCCCAGCTGCTGGCCGCCGATGCTCTGCCAGACCTGGCGGCCCTGCTCGATCTCGGCACGCGTGTACACCGTGTCGCCGCGGTCGGTGACCACCGCCTGCGGCATCGGCGGCGCCTGGCGGTGGATTTCGCCACCCATCCAGAGCAGGATGCCGAAGCCGACAGCCATCAAAGTTCCAAGGCTCAGCCAGAGCCGGCGGGTGGTGGACATGCTGCGGTCTCCTCTTTTGCAACGCGCCGATGTTCGACGCGTTGTTTGATGCGAGGACTGACGCAGATCAAACCGCGGCGCAGGCGGGCGGCCCACACTGCCGCCATGGCCCACGCTGCCCTGACCGTCATCCGCGAGGAACATGCCGCGCTGGCCGCGATGCTGAAGTCGCTGTCGATGCTGCTCGCCGAGCACCGGCGCCAGGCCACCCTGCCCGACTTCCTGGTGCTGCGCTCGATGCTCTTCTACATCGGCGAGTTTCCCGAGCGGCTGCACCACACCAAGGAGTCGACGCTGTTGTTCCCCACGCTGCGGCAACGCAGCGGCGAGGCGCACGCGGTGCTCGACAGGCTGGACCACGAACACGCGCAGGGCGAAGCCGCGATCCGCGAGCTGGAGCACACGCTGCTCGCGTTCGAGATGCTGGGCGAGATCCGCCGTGAGGCCTTCGAGCAGGCCACGCAGCGTTATGTCGACTTCTACCTTGCCCACATGCGCACCGAGGAAACCGAGGTGCTGCCGCTGGCCGAGCGGGTGTTGCGGGACGAAGACTGGGCGCTGCTCGACGCGGCCTTCGCAGCCAACCGCGACCCGCTCACCGGGCATGCCGCCGACGCGCCCTACCGCGCCCTGTTCAGCCGCATCGTGCACATGGTGCCGGCGCCGCTCGGCCTGGGTTGAGCGGTGACTCAATGGCGCTCGCGTGCGGCGCGCGCGTGGGGCACGCGCGTTGCGGCGTCGATTTCAACTGAAACCTGAAGGGGCCTTCCCGCAATCGACAAGCAACCGCGGTTTTCGAGCATGTCCTCACCAAAGGACAACCTCCAGGACCTGCGATGGACACCACCTTCAGCCGTACCGCCACCTACCTGCCCAAGGGTGGTTTGCTGCGCTTCGTCGATGCCGAGGGCCAGGGTGTGGCGGTGTTCTCGGGCTGCCTCTGGGTGACCCAGGAAGGTGACCCGGATGACGTGACCCTGGAGGCCGGCGAGAGCTTTGTCTTCAACCGCCCCGGCTTGTCCGTGGTGCACGCGCTGGCGCCGAGCAGCCTCTTCATTTTCGAGCCGCCGGCCCGCCCCACGCCGCAGGCACGGCCGACCGCTGACGAGCTCCACCGCCAAGCCAGGCGCATGCGCGACCAGGCCATCGGCGAGGCCATCGGCAGCGCGGTTGCGCGCCTGCTCAACGCGCTGCAACGCCTGGGAGCGCGGGTATGACGCCGCAGGCCGCCACGGCGCCGGCGGCGCCGATCGAGATGCCGAGCGACATGTCGAGCGGAATGCCGATCGACATGTTGATCGAACGGCCGAGCGAGCGGCCGAGCGAAGCTCGGCGCAGCTTCGCCGAGGAGTTGTCGACCCACCGGCCCTACCTGGTGCGTTTTGCACGCCGGCAGTTGTCGGATTTTTCGCTCGTCGAAGACGTGGTGCAGGAGACGCTGCTCGCCGCCTTGCAAGGCGCCGAGCGCTTCGAACACAAGGCGTCGCCGCGCACCTGGCTCACCGGCATCCTGCTGCGCCGCATTGCCGACGGTGTGCGCCTGCAGAGCCGGCGGCCGAGCGCGCAACGAGATGACGGTGACGACGACGAAGGCGCCGAGGCCGAGCCGTCTGCGGATGCCGGCATTGCCTTCGACGACGACAGCAGTGCCGGCGAGCCGGTGGACTGGGTCGACCCGCAACGGCGCCTGGAAAACCGGCAGTTCATCGACGCGCTGGCCGAAGACCTGCAAGCGCTGCCGCCGATCGCGGCGCGCCTGTTCGCGCTGCGCGAGATCGACGGCCTGAGCAACGAAGAAGCCGCGTCGGCCCTCGGGCTCACGCCGGGCAACTCGGCAGTGCTGCACCACCGGGTGCGTGCGCGCCTGCGTGACGCGCTCACCCGGCGCTGGAGCGCACTGCCTGCGTCCCGCACCGCGCGCAGCCCGTCAAACCAGCACGCGTTGGCGTAAGACCTGAATTCATGGCTCGACGAAGTTCATCACCCGGAGAACCCACCATGGCCCCTTCGATCCCGACCCACCGGCCCCTCTTTACCTCGACACGTGTGGCCAGCGCGGTCGCGCTCCTCTCGGTGTTGAGCAGCGTGATCCTGCTCGTGCTGAGCCCCACCGACGACGCGCACGGCAGCGCGTTGGCCTGCGCGGCGATGACCGTCGTCCGGTAACGCAGGCCATCGCCGGCGGCGCGATGGCGAGAACCCTCGAGCCGATGCGCCGGGCGCCTATTGCGGCGTCGCGTCCTGGCCCGGCGGGTCCAAGGGCCTGACCGTCACGGCCACCGTGGGCAGCGCCTTGCCGCCGCCGCGGATGACGCCGCGCAGCGGCGCCACGTCGCCATAGTCGCGGCCCCAGGCCAGGGTGACATGGTCCTGGCCGGCGACAACGTTGTTGGTCGGGTCCAGCGCCAGCCAGCCCTGCACCGGGCACCACACCGCCACCCAGGCATGGCTGGCGTCCGCACCCACCAGCCGCGGCATGCCGGGCAGCGGGTGGGTGAGCAGATAGCCGCTGACATAACGCGCGGCCAGGCCATGCGAACGCAAGGTGCCGATCATCAGGTGGGCGAAGTCCTGGCATACGCCGCGGCCCTGCGCCAGCGCCTGCGGCGCGCTGGTCGACGCGTCGGTGGCGTTGGGCACATAGGCCATGCGCTCATGCACCCGTGCCATCAAGTCCAGCGCCAGCTCGCGCAGCGGCCGCCCGGGCGTGAACAGGCCGTGGCCGAAGGCGGCCAGGCGCGTGTCCCGGGGTGCGAACGGCGTGCCCAGCACGAAGGCCACGGCGTCGGGCTGCTGGACGCCGGACTGATAACTCAAGGCTTGAGCCACCTGCTGCCAGGGCGGGCTGGGGTCGATCGGGCCTGGGCCGAACGCCGGCGGTGGTGCCAGGGCCACCTGAAAGCGCGAGACCACGGTCAACTGGTCATGCACCCGGGAGTGGCTGAAGCCATGGCGCCAGTTGCCGAAGGCGTCGAGGCTTTCCTGCAGCACACCGTCGGGCTCGGGGTCGATCTCCAGGCGCCAGTTCGACACCTGCTGCCACGGCGTGTCGCGCGGTTTGAGCCAGGCGCTGTGGTGCGCCACTTCGGTCGGCGCGTCGTAGTCGTAGCGCGTCTCGTGGCGCACCGCCAAGTGTCGAGTGTTCACTCGTGCCCCCTACGCCACTTCGCGCCGGCGGCGCTCATTGCCACACCGTCCGGTCGGGTCCGGCCACATGCGCAAAAAGATGGCGGCCGATTTCGTCGGACAAGCGTTGCGCATGGCTGCTGCTTTGCCGCAGCGCGGTGATCAGCGTGCTGTGACGGCCCTGCTCGTCGCGTTGCGCCAGTTCGGCGAGCGACCAGTTTTCGGGTGCGGGCAGGTCGGCCGTTGCCGCCTGCGCCCAGGCCGCGTCATGGCGCGCCAGCTTGCGCAGGCGCTCGCGCATCGTGCGCTCGACCCAGGCCAGCGAGCGCGGGTTGTCGGTGTCGTACACCAGCAGGTGCAGCAGCGGCAGCACCTCGCGGCGGGCCTGGAACTGGGCGCGGTAGGTGATGACGCTGTCGAACAGCCCGAGCAGGAGCGCAAAGCCGTCGTCGGCCTCGTGAACCCCGAGTTCGAAGCCGAGCGCCAGCGCATGCGACAGCATGTCCAGGCGCTCGATCTGGCGGCCCACCGAGAGCAAACGCCAGCCGTCGTCGCGGGTCATGCGGTCGGTTTGCGCACCGGTAATCGCACACAGGTGCGTGGCCGCGCGGGCCAGCACGCCCATCACGTCGGGTGTGGCGGCCTGGCCCGCGCTGGCGCGCAGCGCATCGGCCAGGTGCTGCTCGAAATGAGCGTCGACTTCGTGGATCAGCCTCCAGTGCTCAGGCGACAAACGCTCGCGCAGCACCTGGGCGCAGGCGCGCAGGCTGCGCAGGTTGCCGGCCACGCCGCTGGCCAGCGGGCCGGCGCCCAGGCCCTGCACCAGCGCATGCTCGAAGCCGCGCGCCGCGTCCACCGACAGCCCAGGCGCCGGCACGTCGGCTTCGACCAGCCCGTGCCAGTGCGCCAACTGGTTGAGCAGCAACATCACCGGTGGGCTGGCATCGGGCAGCGCCTCCAGCGTCAGGCGCGCCAGGCGCACCGCGTTCTCGGCGCGCTCGGTATAGCGGCCGAGCCAGAACAGGTTTTCCGCCGAGCGGCTGCTCACGCTGCGGTGCCAGCCATGCAGCTCCTGCGCGGTCAGCGGCTGCGGCAGCAGCGTGGTGGCGTCCACGGCGCCGCGCGCCACGACCCAGGTGTCGATGCTGGCGCTGCCCTGCTGCATCGACAACCACGGGTCGTGGGCGCCCTCGCCGCGCCCAGCCACCCGCGTCAGCGCGCCGGGCAGCACACGCCAGCCACCGCTGCCGTCGGCCAGCGCGAAGACGCGCATCACCGCGACACGCGGGCGCAGCTCACCGTCGACCCAGACCGGCGTCTGCGAGGGCTGCACCGGCGCTTGCAGGGTGTAGGCCGCGGGGTCGGCATCGATGCGTTGAGCCAGGGCGTTCAGCTCGTCGCTCGAGAGGTAGGCTGCCACCGACGGACCGAAGCCGCCGTCGGGGAAGGTGGGCGCCACCACGAACTCGGCCAGGCGCCGGCGCTGCTCGGCCCACACCGCCGCCTCGCCGCACCACCAGCTGGTGGCCGCCGGCAGCAGCAGTTCCTCGCCCAGCACACGCTCGGCCACCCCCGGCCAGAACGCGCTCAGGCCCGGGCTTTCGAGGAAACCGACACCGGGCGCGTTGGCCATCACCACCTCACCGGCGCGCAGCGCCTGCAGCAGGCCGGGCACACCGAGCGCAGAGTCGGCGCGCAGCTCCAGCGGGTCTAGCCATTCGTCGTCGACGCGGCGCAACACCACATGCACCTGCTCCAGCCCGTGCAGGGTCTTCAGGTAGAGGCGGTTGGCGCGCACGGTGAGGTCGCTGCCCTCGACCAGCACCACCCCCAGGTAACGCGCCAGGAACACCTGCTCGAAGTAGGTCTCGTTGTGCGGCCCCGGCGTCAGCAGCACGATGCGGCTGCGTGCGCCGGCCGGGCTGGCACGCATCAGGCCGTCGAGCAGCGA
>JANNGZ010000276.1:0-1943 GCA_031404155.1 Burkholderiales bacterium | reverse complement strand
CCGGAAGCCCTGCACTTCGACGTCGTGCAGCACGATCTTCTCGGGCTTCCAGTCGTCGTTGATCTTGACCGGCCCGCCACCCACGATGAGCATGCTCTTGGTATTGGCACCGCCGGCAGTGGCATCGGTGAACGGGCCGAGCTTGGTGGCGGCAACGATGTGGAAGTGCGAAAACTGCGGATGCGCGCCGGTGCCGATCTGCCGGGTGGCCGGGTTGCGGCCGGCGGTGGTCACCTGGCAGGCGTTGGCCCGCGGGTCCTGGCCGCCATCACACACCGGGGTGGTATCCAACAGTTGCTCGGCAAAGCCCCGCCAGTCGAGCAGCGACTTGTTCGTCAGCGTGGCATTCATGAAGATGCGCATGCCGCCCGAGTTTTCTGAATCAACCGTGGCCGCGGCGTCTTCAAAAAACAGCACCGAAACCGGCGTGTTGTTGGTGAAGGTGACGGTCTTTGTCAGGATGAACCGGGTGGCATCGAAGGCCAGGTCCACCGTATTGCCGTTCTGCACCTCGTCAAACCGTGCCGTCCAGGCAATGTCCTCGTTGTTGCTGTTTTTGGTGATCTTGACGTCCTTGGCCGTGGCGGGCGGCAGGCCCAGCCCGGCCAGAATGCAAACCGCCAACAGCGACTGTCCCAGCCGTTTTGCGCTCATGAGCACTCCTACGCAGGTTTGACGACGGGTTGCTTTTGCGTCGCGCGGTGGCCGCAACCCAGGACGACCGCAGGCGGACTGTGCCGGCATGCAGCCACGCCGCACAGGTTGAAAAGCATAGGCACGAACGCTGGCAAAGGCAAGCAGGTCGGTGGGCCAGCCGCCGACGCGCATCACTACCGAATCGTGCCGTGGCTGCGCCGCGAGTGCACCAAGGGCGCTCCGCCAGCGCATCGATCTGTCGAACGCACGTCTTGAAACCCGGCGCGTCATCCCTATAATGTTTTGTTAGCACTCGTCAGCGATGAGTGCTAACAACCAGCTCGGCGCTGCCGGCGTTGGTTGCCCCGCATGTGATGGGATGCCGGCACCTGGCTGGCGGCCCACGCTGATGTGAAATCCCCAAGGAGATACGCATGAAACTTCGCCCCCTGCATGACCGCGTGATCGTCAAGCGTCTGGAACAAGAAACCAAGACCGCCTCCGGCATCGTCATTCCCGACAACGCCGCTGAAAAGCCCGACCAGGGCGAAGTGCTGGCCGTCGGCCCTGGCAAGCGCAATGACAAGGGCGATTTCATCGTCCTGAACGTGCAAGTCGGTGACCGCGTGCTGTTCGGCAAGTATTCGGGCCAGACCGTCAAGGTCGATGGCGACGAACTGCTCGTGATGCGCGAGGAAGACTTGTTTGCCGTGGTCGCGAAGTAAGTCGCTAGCGCGCTTTCGCCCGTCACACCCCCTCATTTACTGAATTCGGAGATTTACACATGGCAGCAAAAGACGTCATTTTTGGCGCTGACGCCCGTCAACGCATGGTTGAAGGCGTGAACATCCTGGCCAATGCGGTCAAGGTCACGCTCGGCCCCAAAGGCCGCAATGTGGTGCTTGAGCGCTCATTCGGCGCCCCCACTGTCACCAAGGACGGTGTCTCGGTGGCCAAGGAGATCGAGCTCAAGGACAAGCTCCAGAACATGGGCGCGCAGATGGTCAATGAAGTCGCTTCCAAGACCAGCGACATCGCCGGTGACGGCACCACCACGGCCACCGTGCTGGCCCAGGCCATCATCCGCGAAGGCATGAAGTACGTGGCCGCCGGCATGAACCCGATGGACCTGAAGCGCGGCATCGACAAGGCCGTCACGGCCCTCGTTGCCGAGCTGAAGAAGCAATCCATAGCCACCACTACCAGCAAAGAGATCGCGCAAGTGGGCACCATCTCGGCCAACAGCGACGAAGAAGTGGGCCGCATCATTGCCGAGGCAATGGACAAGGTTGGCAAGGAAGGCGTCA
>JANNGZ010000275.1:0-5087 GCA_031404155.1 Burkholderiales bacterium | reverse complement strand
GAACAAGAGCACCGCGAGCATGCTCACCAGAATCATGTTGGCGTACTCGGCCAGGAAGAACATGGCAAACGCCATGCCCGAGTACTCGACCATGTGGCCGGCGACGATCTCGGATTCGCCTTCCACCACGTCGAAGGGGTGGCGGTTGGTTTCGGCCAGGCCCGAGATGAAATACACCATGAAGATCGGGAACAGCGGCAGCCAGTTCCAGGACAGGAAGCTCAGGCCCCTGTCGGCAAAGTAGCCGCGGCCCTGCACCATCACGATCTCGGTCATGTTCATGCTGGCCGAGACCATCAGCACGATCACCAGCGCGAAGCCCATCGCGATCTCGTAGCTGACCATCTGCGCCGACGCGCGCAGCGCACCGAGGAAGGCGTACTTCGAGTTGCTGGCCCAGCCGGCGATGATCACGCCGTAAACCTCCATCGAGGTGATCGCCATCAGGAAGAGCAGGCCGGCATTGACATTCGCCAACGCCACCTCGGGGCCGAACGGGATCACGGCCCAGGCGGCGAGCGCCGGCATGATCGTCATCACCGGGCCGAGGAAGAACAGGCCCTTGCTCGCCGCGGTGGGGCGGATGATCTCCTTGAAGATCAGCTTCACCGCATCGGCGATCGGGGTCAGCAGGCCCCAGGGCCCGACGCGGTTGGGGCCGGGGCGGATTTGCGTCCAGCCGATGGCTTTGCGTTCCCACAGCGTGAGGTAGGCGACGCAACCGAGCAGGGGCAGCACCACCGCCACGATCTTGACCAGGCTCCAGAGCACCAGCCAGAGCGTCGGGCCGAGCAGCGCATTGCCCTGCTGGTTGAGGGTGTCGAGCATCGCGTTCATGCTTTTTCGACCGTCAGCGTGCCGAACATCGCGCCGAGCGCCGCGGTGCCTGCATGGCCGGCGGCCACGCGCACCGTGTTGGCGGCAAGGGTACTGTCCTCATGGGCCACGAGTTCGACGCTGGCATCGCCTTGCGTCACCCGCACCGCGGCACCGGCTTGCAGGCCGAGCGATTGCCACAACGCCGACGGCAGGCCCACCAGCGGCGCGCGCGCGTCGGCGGTGAGTTGAAGCGACGGCGCTCTGCGCACCAGCGCGTCGCTGCTGTAGATCGGCACGTCGGCAATGCGTTCGAGTGCGGACGGCGAAGCGGCGGCCGCCGGCGCCAGCACGATCGGCGCCACGCTGCGGTTGTCCAGCCGCAGAGCGAGCCCGGCCAGGTCACCGAGTGCCTCGGCCTTCACTTCGTCGGATGTCTCGAAGTTGAAGCCGTCCAGGCCGAGCAGGTTGCCGAGCACACGCAGCACCTTCCACGCCGGGCGTGTCTCACCGAGCGGCTTGACCACCCCATGGAAACTCTGCGCGCGGCCTTCGGCGTTGACGAAGGTGCCCGCGGTTTCGCTGAACGGCGCGATCGGCAGCAGCACGTCGGCGTTGTCGACCGCTGCGTCCTCGAAGGGCGTGAAGGCCACCACCAGGCCGGAAGCGCCGAGCGCGGCGCGCGCCGCCGCGGCATTGGCCGCGTCGAGCGCGGGCTCCACGCCGAGCAGCAGCAAGGCCTTCATCGGCTGCGACAACATCTGGCCGGCGTTCAGGCCACCGGCTCGCGGCACGGTGCCGACAAGCTGCGCGCCGACGCTGTTGGCCGCTTCACCAAAATAGCCGACGCTGGCCTGCACCTGCCCGCCGATCCACTGCGCGAGCGCGAGCAGCGTGCCGGCTTCGGGATGCTGCGCGGCGGCATTGCCGAGCAGGATGGCTTTGCGCGCGCCCGAGAGCAGCGATTGCGCGATGGCCTGGGCTTGCGGGTTGGCTGGCTCGCCGGAAGGAGTGCCCAGCGGCGCGGCGACACCCTTTGCCGCAGCCACCGCCGCCGCCACGTCTGCGAGCGACTGCACCCAGGCCGACGGCGCCGCCACGATGCGCGTGCCGATCGGCATCAGCCAATCCTCGGCCAGCGCGTTCAGGCTGGACACCACCGCACCGCGTTTGGCGGCCTGGCGAATGCGCTGCGCCAACAGCGGGTGGTCCTTGCGCAGGAAACTGCCAATGACAAACGCAGCTTGCAGCGTGGACAGGGAGGCGATGGAGGTGCCGAGCCAACGTGCCTTGCCGCCGCTGTTCTCGGCGCTGTTCTCGGCGCTGTTCTCGGCGCTGTTGTCGGCGAGATTCGCAAAATCCGAATGCCGGTTGCGGTGGTCGATGTTGTCGCTGCCGAGGCCGCGCACCAGCTTGGCGAGCAGGTGCAGTTCTTCGACCGTCTGGTGTGCCGAGCCGAGGGCGCCGATGCTCGCAGCGCCGAACTCGGCCTTGACCCGCTTGAGGCCGTCGGCCACATAGCTGAGCGCGGTGTTCCAGTCGACGGTTTGCCATTGGCCGCCCTGGCGGATCATCGGCTGCGTCAGGCGCATGTCGCTGTTCAGCGCTTCGTAGCTGAAGCGGTCGCGGTCGGCGATCCAGCATTCGTTCACCGCTTCGTTCTCGAGTGGCACCACGCGCATCACACGCCCGGACTTGACCTGCACGATCAGGTTCGATCCGGTGGAGTCGTGCGGGCTCACGCTCTTGCGGCGAGACAGCTCCCAGGTGCGCGCGCTGTAGCGGAAGGGTTTGCTGGTGAGCGCGCCCACCGGGCAAATGTCGATCATGTTGCCCGAGAGCTCGGAGTCGATCGTCTCGCCGGCAATCGTGGTGATCTCGGAATGTTCGCCGCGGTGGATCATGCCCAGCTCCATCACGCCGGCCACCTCCTGGCCGAAGCGCACGCAGCGGGTGCAGTGGATGCAGCGGCTCATCTCCTCCATCGAGACCAGCGGGCCGACGTCCTTGTGGAAGACGACGCGCTTTTCTTCGCTGTAGCGCGAGGCCGAGCCGCCGTAGCCCACCGCCAAGTCCTGCAACTGGCATTCGCCGCCCTGGTCGCAGATCGGGCAGTCCAGCGGGTGGTTGATGAGCAGAAACTCCATCACCGACTGCTGCGCCTTGAGCGCCTTGTCGCTCCTGGTGCGCACGATCATGCCGTTGGTGGCTGGCGTGGCGCAGGCCGGCATCGGCTTGGGCGCCTTCTCGACTTCCACCAGGCACATGCGGCAGTTGGCCGCGATGCTCAGCTTCTTGTGGTAGCAGAAGTGCGGTATGTAGGTGCCCGCCGCGTCGGCGGCGTGCATCACCGTGCTGCCTTCGGCCACGCTGACTTTCTTGCCGTCGAGATCGATTTCAATCATGAAGCTTCGCGCGAAGCGCGACGAGAGGCGCCCTTCCCCCTCGACGGGGGGCGGAGGCGGGATTTCGAGAAGCGCAGCTTCGCGCCGCCGGAGCGGTTCGGCCATATTTGGCCGAGCCTCCGGGTTGGGGATGGGAGTGGGGGCGCGTCATGGCGGCGTTCAAACGGTCTGCGGCACCAGGCAGCTCTTGTGCTCGATGTGATGCACGAACTCGTCGCGGAAATGTTTGATCATCGAGCGCACCGGCAGCGCCGCCGCGTCGCCCAGGGCGCAGATGGTGCGGCCCATGATGTTGTCGGCCACCGAATTGAGCAGCTCGATGTCTTCCATCTTGCCGTGGCCATGTTCCATGCGGTCGACCATGCGCCAGAGCCAGCCGGTGCCCTCGCGGCAGGGTGTGCACTGGCCGCAGCTTTCGTGCTGGTAAAAATAGCTCAGGCGCAGCAGGCTCTTGACCATGCAGCGGGTGTCGTTCATCACGATCACCGCGCCCGAGCCCAGCATGGAGCCGGCCTTGGCAATGGCGTCGTAGTCCATTGTCAGGTCCATCATGATCTTCGCGGGCAGCACCGGCGCCGACGAGCCACCCGGGATCACCGCCTTCAGCGCCCCGCCCTTCACGCCACCCGCCAGATCAAGCAGCGCGGCGAACGGCGTGCCCAGCGGCACCTCGAAATTGCCCGGCAGGTTCACGTCGCCGACCACCGAGAACAGCTTGGTGCCGCCGTTGTTCGGCTTGCCGATTTCCAAGTACCGCTGGCCACCGTGGTTGATGATCCAGGGCACCGCGGCAAACGTCTCGGTGTTGTTGATCGTGCTCGGCTTGCCGTACAGGCCGTAGCTCGCCGGGAACGGCGGCTTGTAGCGCGGCTGCCCCTTCTTGCCTTCGAGCGATTCGAGCAGCGCGGTTTCTTCGCCACAGATGTAGGCGCCGAAGCCGTGGAAGGCGTGCAGCTGGAAGTCGAAGCCGCTGCCGAGAACCTGGTTGCCGAGGTAGCCCGCGGCACGCGCTTCTTCGAGCGCCTCTTCGAAGCGATCGTAGATCTCGAAGATCTCGCCGTGGATGTAGTTGTAGGCCAGCTTCACGCCCATCGCGTAGGCGGCGATGGCCATGCCCTCGATCACGATGTGCGGGTTGTAGGCCAGGATGTCGCGGTCCTTGCAAGTGCCCGGCTCGCCTTCGTCGCTGTTGCAGACCAGGTACTTGGCGCCCGGGAACTGGCGCGGCATGAAGCTCCATTTCAAGCCGGTGGGGAAACCGGCGCCGCCGCGGCCGCGCAGCGCGCTGGTCTTGACTTCGGCGATGACCTGGTCGGGGGTCATGCCTTCGTTGCCCGCCACACCGTCACGGCCGAGGACTTTTTTCAGCGCGCTGTAGCCGCCGCGAGCTTCGTAGTCTTTCAGGCGCCAGTTCTTGCCGTCGAGGCCGGCGTAGATCTGCGGCTGGATATGGCGGCCGTGAAAGCAGGTTTCGTGGCCCTGGGCCTGGAAGCGGGAGAGGTCGAGCATGGCCTTCATTTCGCTTGCGCCTTGAGGACATCGACCAACTCGTCGATGCGCTGGCGGTCCATGAAGCTGACCATCTGGCGGTCGTTCACCAGCATCACCGGCGCGTCGGCGCAGGCGCCGAGGCATTCGCTGGGCTGGACCGTGAACAGCCCGTCGGCGCTGGTGCCATAGGGCTCGACGCCGAACTTGCTGCACAGGTGCTGCAGCGCGGTTTCACCGTCGCGCAACTGGCAGGGCAGGTTCGTGCAGACGTTGAGCTTGAATTGGCCCACCGGCTGCTGGTTGTACATGTTGTAGAAGGTGGTCACCTCGTGCACCGCGATCGGCGCCATGCCGAGGTAGCGGGCCACGAGCACC
>JANNGZ010000274.1:0-2247 GCA_031404155.1 Burkholderiales bacterium | reverse complement strand
CGCGCGCGCGCATACGCGGTGGCCTTCAACCTGATGGTGACGGTGGAAAACTGGGTGCGCGCGATGGACCTGCAGAAGCGCGGCGAGACGCGGGTGCACACGCCGTTCGAGGTGCCGAAAAAGGGCCGGCAGATCGGCGTCGGCTTCTGGGGCGCCGGGCGCGGCTTTCTCGGGCACTGGTGCGTGATCGAGGACGGGCTGCTCGCCAACTATCAGATCGTGACGCCGTCGACCATCAACGCCTGCCCGAAGACGCCCTGGGGCGAATCCGGCGCCTACGAGCAGGCGGTGTTGAACACCGTGCTGGTGGAGTCCAACGCGCCCGATGCGGCCAGCTTCAAGGGCATCGACATCCTGCGTGCGATCCGCAGCTTCGACCCCTGCATGCCGTGCACCACGCACATGATGGTCGAAGGCAGCGACCGCGTCGTCACGCGCGAGGTCACGACCTGCGCCTGCGGCATCTCATGACTGAGGGCAAGCCGTGCGCATCATCGTGGGTATCGTCGGCTACTACGGCTTCGTCCGCGGCTACCCGCTCGGGCCCGAGTTGATGCAGCGGCTGCATGCGCTGGCGTGGCCCGAGGACGCCGAGATCCGTGAGATGAATTGGGGCCCGGTGGCGATCGTGCAGGACTTTCAGGCGCAGGCTGAAAAGCCGGAACGTGTGGTGCTCGTCGGCGCGCTCGACCGCGGCCTGGCCGAGGGCACGGTGAGTTGCCGCCGCTGGGCCGGTGGCACGCTGGAGCCGGCGGCGGTGCAGCGGCGCATGTTCGAGGCGGTCACCGGTGTCATCAGCCTGGACAACCTGCTGGTGATCGGTGCCCAGTTCCGCGTCTGGCCGGAACAGACCTACACCGTCGAGCTGCAATGGCCCGACTCGGGCCTGGGCGACCTGGTGCTGGGCGAGATTGAGATCGACCACGGCCGCGGCCAGGTGGTCGGCGAGCGGCCGCTGTCGCTCGAAAACGAGCGTGTCGTGGCTCGGCTGGTCGACGCGGTGCGCTCACTCGCGCTCGATGAAGCCCCGCCCGACCTGCCTGCTTTGACGGTGGCGGCGCTGACCCCGGTGGCCACCGTGTCGCATCATCGGTTTGTCGACGAACCCGGAAGCCTCCTGCAATGACTGCTCCGACCGATCTCCAAACTGCGGACCCGGGTGCGAACCCCGGTTCGATTCAAAGCGGCACCCAAAGCGAGGCCCTGAGCCGCCTCGTCAACCGCGACGAGGTGCTTCAAATCTGCTACTGGTTCCAGGGCGAAGGTTTTGGCGACCGCTACGACGCGGCGGTGCTGCGGCCCTTCTTGCAATGCGACGGGGCGGCGATCGAGACCGCGCTGCAAGAACTCGCCGCGCACGGGCACCTGCAAGCCGACGGCAGCGGCTTTCGTTTCACCGAGCAAGGCCGTCGCGAAGCCGGCCGGCTCTTCGCCGATGGATTCGCCGACTTCCAGAAGCAGGGCCATGGCGAATGCGACGCCGGCTGCTGCGACGGCGACGACCACTCGAAGTGCGGCGACGAATGCGCGCTGCACTGAGGGGCTGAGAGGCCATCGGATGCACCGCGATGGCTGAGGCGCATGCCGACCCCGGGCAGCCGCTGCTCGGCTTCATGTCCAACCAGGACTGGGATGCACTGATCTTCGAGCTGAACGAACGTGTCGAGCGCATGGAGGCGCTGCCCGAGGGCGAGACCAAGCGGCAGGTGTTCGAACTGCTGAACGCCGTCGACGCCATGCACCGCGAGGGCCTGCGCCGCCTGGTGCGCCTGTTCAAGGCCGGAGTGCTCGAGCAGGTGGTCACCGACCCCGCGATCCACACCCTGATGGAGCTGTACGACCTGTTGCCGGCCGAAGCGGCAACGCAGACGCCGCCGCAGCCGGTCAAGCCGGCTTTCCCGACGATCCCGATCCGTGCGGAGCGTGCGGCACCGGCAGCGCCGCTGCGCTACCCGCATTGGGTTCCGGTGCTGTCGCGCAGCGACGAGTTGGCCTCCGGCGCGCTGCGCGACGACGTCGGCGTGGACGGGCTGACGCTGTTGCTGGCGCGGCGCGAGGACCTGTGGTTCGCACTCGACGCGTCTTGCCCGGTCGACGGCGTGTCGATGAAAGGGGCCAGCCTGAGCGGCTACACGGTGAGTTGCCCCCAACACGGCGGCTGCCACTACGACGTGCGCACCGGCGCACGCATCGGTGGCGGTGCCGGCATCGCCTGCCACCCGGTCAAGACCGACGAGCAGGGCCGGG
>JANNGZ010000273.1:0-1983 GCA_031404155.1 Burkholderiales bacterium | reverse complement strand
GTCGGGCACCGTCGCCGAGATCCTGTGCGAGAACGGCCAAGCGGTCGAGTTTGGACAGCCGCTGTTCATCATCGAGTAACGCCGGGGGCTCGGTGTTCAAGAAAATACTTATCGCCAACCGAGGCGACAACGCCGCAGGCGTTGCGGCGCAGCCAAATCGCCTGACGGGCGCAGCCCGTTAGGGCGATTGAGCCAAGGCACCATGTTCAAGAAAATACTTATCGCCAACCGAGGCGAAATCGCCCTGCGGATTCAAAGAGCATGCCGCGAGCTCGGCGTGCGCGCCGTGATCGTCTACTCCGAGGCCGACCGCGATGCGAAGTACGTCAAGCTGGCAGACGAGTCGGTTTGCATCGGGCCGGCGGCGTCCGCGCTGAGTTATCTGAACATGCCCGCCATCATTGCCGCAGCAGAGGTGACCGATGCCGAGGCGATCCATCCCGGCTACGGCTTCCTCAGCGAGAACGCCGACTTCGCCGAGCGGGTGCAGCAGAGCGGTTTCGTCTTCATCGGGCCCACGCCCGAGGCGATCCGCACGATGGGCGACAAGGTGGCCGCCAAGCAAGCGATGATCCGCTCGGGCGTGCCCACCGTGCCGGGTGCCGAAGGTGCGCTGCCCGACGACCCGAAAGAGATCACGCGCCAGGCGCGCGCGATCGGCTACCCGGTCATCATCAAGGCGGCCGGCGGCGGCGGTGGGCGCGGCATGCGTGTGGTGCAGACCGAGGCCGCGCTGATCCACGCGGTGCAGACGACGCGTGCCGAAGCTGGCGCTGCCTTCGGCAATCCGTCGGTCTACATGGAGAAGTTTCTAGAGAATCCGCGCCACATCGAGATCCAGGTGCTGGCCGACAGCTACCGCAACGCGGTGTGGCTGGGCGAGCGCGACTGCTCGATGCAGCGCCGCCACCAGAAGATCATCGAGGAGGCGCCTGCCCCCGGCATTGCGCGGCGCGTGATCGAGCGCATCGGCGAGCGCTGCGTGGCGGCCTGCAAGAAGATCGGCTACCGCGGCGCCGGTACCTTCGAGTTTCTGTTCGAGAACGGCGAGTTCTATTTCATCGAGATGAACACGCGCGTGCAGGTCGAGCATCCGGTAACGGAGCTGGTGACCGGCATCGACATCGTGCAGATGCAAATCCGCATCGCCGCCGGCGAGAAGCTGCCGTTCACGCAGCGCCAGATCGTGCTCAAGGGTCACGCGATCGAGTGCCGAGTGAACGCCGAGGACGCCTCTAAGTTCACGCCGTCGCCGGGGCGCATCACGACCTGGCATCCGCCGGGCGGGCCGGGTGTGCGGGTCGATTCGCACGCCTACACCAACTACTTCGTGCCGCCGAACTACGACTCGATGATCGGCAAGATCATCACCCAGGGCGACGACCGCGCCCAGGCGCTGGCGCGCATGCGCACCGCGCTGCTGGAGACGGTGGTCGAGGGCATCTCGACCAACATCCCGCTGCACCGCGAGTTGATGGTCGACGCCAAGTTCATCGAAGGCGGCACCAATATTCACTATCTGGAAGGCTGGCTGGCCCAGCGCAAGAGATGACGCACCCCGCCGTTGCGGCATCGTCGCGCGCCCGCAAGGGGCCGCCGCTGGCGGACCAGCAGAGCCGGATCGGCAGCGGCTGCTGGGTGGGCCCGTGCACGAGGCGGGGCTGAACCTTGCACGAGCTGCTGCTACGAGCGCCCGCGGACGCCGTCGAGACGGTGTCCGACGCGCTGCTGGAACTGAAGGCGCTGTCGGTCTCGGTCGAGGACGCCGACGCCGACACGCCGGCCGAGCAGGCGCTGTTCGGTGAGCCGGGCATGCCGGCGCCGCAGCCCGGCTGGCAGCGCTCGGCGCTGGCTGCGTTGTTTGCCGACGAGGCCGGGGCCACCGCCGCCGCCGCCTCGCTGCTCGCGCAAGACGACTTCCGAGACGTGCACGTACAAGCAATCCGCCCGGTGCCCGACCAGGACTGGGTGCGCCTGACGCAG
>JANNGZ010000272.1:0-4191 GCA_031404155.1 Burkholderiales bacterium | reverse complement strand
CACGGTACAAAGCATTGCCGAGGCGGATGCCATCAACAAGCGCGGGGGTGGGGCACCGGGGGACCATCAGGCCGCCGGAGTGAGCGCCTATTTGCGCGACCCTTCGAAGTTCGGCGGCACGACGCTGAAGTTCGCTGGCATGGAAGTGACCAACCGGCCAGATCAAACGCCGCCGGTTCGAACCCCCGTTGCTCCCGCGGCCTGCCTGCCTGGCCCGGGGCCCGATGCGGCCGCAGGCGTGCTGCAGTTCAGTGCCGCGGGCTACACGACGGACGAGTCGCCAGGCAGCTTGCCCACGATCACCGTCACCCGCACCGGCGGCAGCCTTGGTGCCGTCAGCGCCACCTTCAACACCAGCGACGGCTCGGCACTCGGCGGCGCGGACTACACGCCGGTGAGCACCACGGTATTCTTCCGTGATGGCGATGCAACGCCGCGCGTGGTGGTGGTGCCGATCGTTGGCGACCAGATCGTCGAGCCGAACAAGACAGTGAACCTGACGCTGTCTCAGCCCGGCGGCTGCGCCGCGTTGGGGCCACAGACCACGGCGGTGTTGACCATCGAGGACGATGACCAGCCGCCGCCGACGGACCGCCCCGGTGCCCTGGACACCAGCTTCGGCGTCGAAGGCAAGGCCGCCAGCACCGCGTTCGGCGGCGACCGCTCGGCGATGGCGCTGCAGGCCGACGGCAAGATCGTGATTGTCGGCGGCACCTTCTCCGATTTCATCCTCGCGCGCTTCAATGCCGACGGCAGCCTGGACACCGGCTTCGGTACCGGCGGCACAGTCACCACCGACATGGTCAGTGGTCAGCAGGAAGAAGCGCTCGGCGTCGCCATCCAGAGCGACGGCAAGATCGTGGTCGCCGGCTACACACGCCCAGGCCTCGACCACAACTTCGCGCTGACACGCTACAACCCCGACGGCAGCCTGGACGCCAGCTTTGGCGTCGGCGGCAAGGTGGTCAGTGGTGCGGCCGGGCTTGCCAACACGGTGGCGATCCAGAGCGACGGCAAGATCGTGGTCGCGGGCTCGTTCATATCCGAGACCGCCTTCGACATCGCGCTGGCGCGCTACAACGCCAACGGCAGCCTCGACGCGGGCTTCGGCAGCGGCGGCCGTCTCACGACCGACATCGACAACACCGACAACCACGCCGGCAACGTCGTTGTCCAGCCCAACGGTGCGATCGTGGTCAGCGGCGGTGTGGCGAAGCGCATCACCGGTGGGGTGACAGCGGAGGGGCACACCGACGTCGTGCGCTACACCGCCAACGGCAGCCTCGACGCGAGCTTCGGTGTCGGCGGCAAGCTGGCGCTGCCGGCGACGCTGGTCGGGGAAGGGCTGGCGCTGCAGCGAGACGGCAAATCGGTGCTCGTGGGCAGCGTCAATGTCGGCAGCGGCGTGACCGCATCGACCGACTTCGCACTGATGCGGTTGAACGCCGACGGCAGCCCCGACACCACGTTCGGCACCGCCGGCACGGTGACGACGGCCATCTCGACCGATCGCGACGGCGCGCGTGCGGTGGTCTTGCAATCGGACGGCAGGATCGTCGTCGCCGGCACCTCGTCGAACATCAGCGCCAACTTCGCGGTCGCGCGCTACAACACCGACGGCACACTCGACACCAGCTTCGCCAATGCCGGCAAATTCACGCTCGACTTCTTCGGCTCCACCGACATCGCCGAGAGCGTGCTGGTGCAGCCCGACGGCAAGATCGTGCTCGGCGGCGTGGCGCGCGACAACGTCGATGGCTACGGTCTGGCGCGGGTGCTGCCTTGAGACAGGGGCCTGCTGCAACGCATCGGTTTCAGTCGGCCGTGCACGACCCGGTGGCAGCGTTGCCGGGAGTGACCCCCGCCTGGGTGCGCTCGCAATTGATCGGGCGCGACGCCAGCGTGCCAACGCCGTTCGGCGAGCAGCGCATCGTCTACGCCGACCATGTGGCTTCGGGGCGGTCTTTGCACTGGATCGAAACTTTCATCACCGAGCAGGTGTTGCCTCTGTACGCCAACACGCACACCGAGGACAGCGCCACCGGCGCGCGCATGAGTGCGTTGGCGCTGGATGCGGCGCGCATCATCAATGCCTGCCTCGGCGCGCAGGACTGCAAGTTGCTGTTCTGCGGCACTGGCTGCACCGCAGCCATCAAGCGCTTGCAGGAGATTCTCGGCCTGGTGGTGCCCGAAGCCTGGCGCCAGCGGGTGATCGAGTCGCTGGCCCCGGCGCAGCGCCCGCTGGTCTTCGTCGGTCCCTACGAACACCACTCGAACGAAGTCAGCTGGCGCGAGACGATTGCCGACGTGGTCGAGCTGCCGCTCGACACGCGCGGCGGCATCGACCTGCAGGCATTGCGAAACGTCTTGCTTGATGCACGCGCAGCGAGCGGATCACAGCGGCCGCTGCTGGGCGCGTTCAGCGCGGCGTCCAATGTGACCGGCGCGATCACCGACACCCGCGCCATCGCGCGCTTGCTGCACGAGCACGGCGCACTGGCGTTCTTCGACTTCGCTGCCGCCGCGCCGCATGCCGAGATCGACATGCGTGCGGGCCAGCCCGACGGCTTCGATGCGGTGTTCATCAGCGCGCACAAGCTCGTCGGCGGGCCCGGCACGCCGGGCATCCTGGCCTTCGACCCAGCGCTGTATCGGCTGCGCGCACCGAGCACGGCAGGCGGCGGCACCGTCAGCCATGTCAGTTCGCGCGAGCACTTTTTTGTCGACGACATCGAGCAGCGCGAGGACGCCGGCACGCCCGGCACGGTGCAGCGCATTCGCGCCCCGCTCGCCTTCCTGGTCAGGCAATCGGTCGGCGTGCCGACGATAGCGCGGCTCGAAGACGCGATGATCCGCAGCGCCATCGCCAGGCTGCGACGCCATCCTCGCATCCAGTTGCTGGGCGACCTGGACGCGCCGCGACTTGCGATCCTGTCGTTCCTGGTTCGCACGCGCGCGGGCCGCTATCTGCACCCTCGTCTGGTGGTGCGCCTGCTCAACGATCTGTTCGGCATCCAGTCGCGTGGCGGCTGCGCCTGCGCCGGCCCGTATGCGCACCGCTTGCTGGGCATCGACGGCGCGGGGGCCGACGCGTTCCGCGATGCGGTTCTGGGCGGCTTCGAGTCCGTCAAGCCCGGCTGGACACGCATCAACTTCAGCTACTTCATCGAGCCGGCGGAGTTCGAGTTCTTGCTGGCCGCGATCGAGTTCATCGCCGACCACGGTGAGCGCTTCGTCGCCGAGTACCGCTGCGATTGGCACAGCGGCGCCTGGCAGCATCGACTCGATCTGCCGCAGCCCGACCTGCTCACGCTGGCGGCGCGAACTGCGCATTTCGCGCCAGCGCAAAGCGCGGCTCATCCGCTGTCGCATCGCGATGCACTGGCACGCGCGCATGCTGTTCTGGCCGGCTTGCCGATCACGTCGGCCGGGGCGGCGCGTCCCATCCCGCAGGCGCTGCCTGCGGCGTTGGTGGCGTTTGCCTACTGACCGGACGGCGTGCACTGACGCGACTCCCATGACTGCCTTCGAGCCCACTGGCTACCTTGCGTCGATGCTGGTGCTGGCCACCTTCTGCATGCGCGACATGGTGGCGCTGCGCGCGGTGGCGATTGCCAGCAACGCTGCCTTCATCACCTACGGTGCCATGGCCGACATCGGCCCGGTGCTGCTGCTGCATCTGCTGCTGCTGCCAGTCAACGTGTTGCGCCTCGCGCAACTGTGGTGGCGTTCACCGCAGTGAACGACTCAGGCTGCGCACCTCCCGGTGCGGCCTGCGCGGTGTGTCGTCAAGCCCTGTCGCACACTGCGCCGCGACTCACTTTTCAGTGCTCGGCCGGTGCCGGTTTCGAGCCATTCTTCTTGAACAAGATCCTTCTGCAAATTGCCACCGAACTGAAGGTTCGGCCGGCCCAGGTGACTGCGGCTGTCGAACTGCTGGACGGCGGGGCCACGGTGCCCTTCATCGCCCGCTACCGCAAAGAGGTGACCGGCGAGCTCGACGACATCCAACTGCGTGAACTGGAAGCCCGGCTGGCCTACCCCGTCTTTCTCAACCGACCCCGATACCGCCGCCAAGTGCTTGATTTGACTTGGCGCTAGGCCGAAGGTCTTCACCACATGGCGAGGGCTTGCGGGGCCTGTTGGCGAACTTGCGTGGCCGCTATTTTTGGCGGCGGCTGCTCGGGCAAG
>JANNGZ010000271.1:0-2604 GCA_031404155.1 Burkholderiales bacterium | reverse complement strand
GTATGGTGGTGGAGCAAACGATGGCGAGGCGATCGAGGCCGCATTGTCCGACATTTACACTTCTGATGAAGCGCGTACGGTGTTAGTGGCTGGTGATGAGCCCTCCAACAGCACGCGCTCGGCAACAAGGCGCGGTTCGAGACGATGCAGGAGTTCTTCGCCGGCGTCGGCGAGGGACACGCGGCCGGTGTCTGGGAGAAGGTGCCCGAGGACAAGCCGGAGTTCCGCGAGCACTACAAGCGACACCTGGCGAAGATGGCGAAGGCTCGGAAAGCGCAGGAAATGGTCTAGGGGCAGATGTGAGATGTGAGATGTGAGGTCACTGCACGACGAACACCGTTCTTCTCTCTCCTTCGGAGTCACTCACGGATGTTGGTGCTGGATCACGATCGCGCGGGCGGCTACTGGGGGGCGGTGTATGTGTTCACCGCCATCAAGGGGCTGCAGGTCGTCATCGACGGACCCGTCGGGTGTGAGAACCTGCCGGTGACGTCGGTGCTGCATTACACCGACGGTCTGCCGCCGCACGAACTGCCGATCGTCGTGACCGGGCTTGGTGAAGAACAGCTGGGGCGCGAGGGGACGGAAGGGTCGATGCTCCGCGCGCACAAGGTGCTCGATCCCGAGCTCCCGTCGGTGGTCGTCACGGGGTCGATCGCCGAGATGATCGGCGGCGGCGTGACGCCCGAGGGGACGGGGATCCAGCGCTTCCTGCCGCGCACGATCGACGAGGACCAGTGGCAGTGCGCCAACCGCGCGCTCTTCTGGCTCTGGACGGAGTACGGCCTCAAGAAGGGGACGCGCCCGAAGAAGACGGAGCGTGCCGAGGGCGCCAAGCCGCGCGTCAACATCATCGGCCCCGCCTACGGCACCTTCAACACGCCGAGCGACCTGCACGAGATCTCGACGCGGCGGTTCTTGGCGCGGCCTTCGGCGGTGTCGTTGCTCGCCACGGGCTCGTTCGAGCCGCGGCCCACTGCCTCGATGCGAGCGCCCTTGATGCCGCGGTCTTCCAGGAAGCTGCGAACACTCTCGGCGCGGCGCACCGACAGCGGGTCGTTGATGGCGTTGCTGCCGGTGCTGTCGGTGTGGCCGACGATGCGGATCAGCGAGTTCGGGTCATTGGCCAGCCCTTGCGAGAACGACTCCAGCACCGGGCGCAGGCGCGGGTCGAGTGCAGCGCTGCCCACTGCAAAGCCGACGTCGCTCGGCACATCGACCTTGAGCTGGTTGTCGGCGGTGCGTGACACCTCGATGCCGGTGCCCTTGGTCGAGGCCTCCATCGCGCGCTGCTTCTCCTGCATGTTGCGCGACCAGACGTTGCCGCCGATAGCGCCGGCTGCGGCGCCCACACCGGCGCCGATCAGCGCGCCCTTGCTGTTGCCACCGATGATGGCGCCGAGCGCCGCGCCCCCGAGCGCGCCCATGCCGGCGCCCTTGGCGGTGTCGGTCTGGGTCTGGTCCATGTTGGCGCAACCGGCCAGCAGCAGCGCGACGACGGCCAGTGCCAAGGGGGTGCGGTTGAACTTGCTTTGCGTAGACATCGATTTCTCCTCGGATTGCGGGTCAGGTGATCTCGGCCGTCTCGCTGGCCGGCTCGACGCTGTCGAACTGCGCTGTCGCCAGCCGCCGATAGAGCGGACAGCGTTGCAGCAGTTCGGCATGGGTGCCGATGTCGTTGATGCGCCCGGCTTCGAGCACGACGATGCGGTCTGCATGCACAACGGTTGCCAGCCGGTGCGCGATGACAATGGTGGTGCGACCGCGCATTGCCTCGGCCAGCGCGGCCTGCACCGCGCGCTCGCTTTCGCTGTCGAGCGCGCTGGTGGCCTCATCCAGCAGCAGCAGTGGCGCGTCTTTCAAGATCGCACGCGCAATCGCCAGCCGCTGACGCTGGCCGCCCGACAGCCGCACGCCGCGCTCGCCCAGGTAGGTGGCGTAGCCCTCGGGCAGCGCGCGCAAGAAGCCGTCGGCCTGCGCGGCGCGGGCGGCAGCGTGTACTTGCTCGTCGCTGGCATCGGGGCGGCCATAGCGGATGTTTTCGAGCGCGCTGGTCGAGAAGATCACGCTGTCTTGCGGCACCAGGCCGATGCGTGAGCGCAGGTCGGCCAGCGTGACGCTGTCGACCGGCACGCCGTCGAACAGCACCTGCCCGCCTTGAGCGTCGTAAAAGCGCAGCAGCATCTGGAACACCGTGCTCTTGCCGGCGCCGCTGGGGCCGACCAGCGCCACCGTCTCGCCCGGCGCCACATCGAGGCTCACATGGTCGAGCGCGGCGGTGAGCGGGCGCGAGGGGTAGTGAAACAGCACATCGCGCAGCGACACCGCGGCACCGCGGTCGGCATCGCGCGCGCGCGGTGGCAGCGTGCGCGGCTGCAGCGGCTCGGCCACCGGCGAGCGTGCGGCGAGCAGCTCCATCAGCCGCTCGGTGGCGCCGGCGGCGCGCAGCAGGTCGCCCCAGACCTCGGCCAGCACCGCGACCGAGCTCACCAGCAGCACCACGTAGACCACCGTCTGACCCAGATGGCCGGCGCTGACCTCGCCGCGCATCACCGCCTGCGTGCCCTGGTACAGGCCCCAGAGCAAAGCGCCAAAGGTTGCGCT
>JANNGZ010000270.1:0-2381 GCA_031404155.1 Burkholderiales bacterium | reverse complement strand
GCGAGCGCAGCCTTGGCGTCGCCGTTCTGGTTGCCGACCACGGCTTGTTCGGCCTCCAGCCCGGACTGCAGCGTCTTCGCGAAATCAACCGACGACGCGCCAGCGTTCGCGCCCAGGTCCCAATCGATGGGGAGCTCATCCAGCGCCTTCTTCGCGTGCCACCAGGTGTCGGCGACCACCGCCACCGCGTTGTCGCCGACACGCACGACCTTCTTCACGCCGGGCTTGGCAGCCACCGCAGCGGCGTCGAAACCACGCAGCTTGCCGCCGAACACCGGGCAGGCCTTGATCGCGGCATTCAGCATTCCTGGGAACTTCAGGTCGCTGCCGTAGATGATCGACCCGTTGGTCTTCTCGGCCGTGTCCAGGCGTGCGATGCGCTTGCCGACGATTTTCCAGTCCTTCGGGTCCTTCAGCGGCACCTCGGTGGGCGGGGTCAGTTTGGCCGCCGCCGCTGCCATCTGGCCGAAGCTCACACTGCGGTTGCTGCCGGCATGCGTGATGCGTCCGTTCTGCGCGCGGCATTCGGCTGCCGGCACGTTCCAGGCGGCGGCCGCGGCCTGTGTGAGCATCATGCGTGCTGCCGCGCCGCCCTTCCTCACGTATTCGTGCGATTCGCGGATGCCGCGGCTGCCACCGGTGGAGAAGTTGCCCCAGACGCGGTTGCGTGCCAGGTTCTGGCCGGGTGTCGGGTACTCGGTGCTGACCCTGGCCCAATCGCATTCGAGTTCTTCGGCGACGAGCTGCGCCAGGCCCGTCAAGGTGCCCTGGCCCATCTCGGAGCGCGCCACGCGGATGATCACGCGTTCGTCGGGCTGCACCACGACCCAGGCGTTGATCTCGGGCGTGCTGCCCTGGGCCTGCGCGGTGGCCAGCGCGGGCACCGAAAAGCCCACCACCAGCGAGCCCGCCGCAGCGGTCGAGCCGATGAATTCACGGCGGTTGATCGCGAGGCTGTTCATCCGGCTCATGTCGCGCTCCTCGTCACATGCACGATATCCAGGCCCGCGGTGCGCGGCTGCCCGGAGGCCGACTTGATCGCCGCGCGCACGCGGTTGTAAGTGCCGCAGCGGCAGATGTTGGTCATCGCCTCGTCGATGTCGGCGTCGGTCGGCCGTGGCTTGGCCGCCAACAGCGCTGCGGCCGCCATCAGCATGCCGCTTTGGCAGTAGCCGCATTGCGGAACGTCCATCGCGACCCAGGCCCTTTGAAGGGCGTGCGAGCTGTCCCTGGACAAGCCCTCGATGGTCAGCACCTTCTGCGTCGGCTGCACCGCGGCCACCGGCATCACGCATGAGCGTACCGGGTTGCCGTCCACGTGCACCGTGCAGGCGCCGCACTGCGCGACGCCGCAGCCGTATTTGGTGCCCGTCAAGCCGAGCTGCTCGCGCAGCACCCACAACAGCGGCGTGTCGGGCTCCACCGTCACGTCGCGCATCTGTCCGTTCACATTCAAGCGGGCCACGGTCTGTCCTTCGGCGAGGGGAGAGAAGGGCTGGGATGATGCAGCCCTCGAGCGGCTTTGACGCGCTGCCGCGCAGTCATGCATAATGCGCGGCTTTCCTGGAAGCCCTCACGGGGTTTTCAGTTCCGCCCACTCATCCCACTCCAAGGGCCCAAGACTGATTTCATGTCCTCCCGCAGCAGTTGCGGTGAGCATGGAATTCAAGTTGGGGACGACACAATGATCCAAATGCAGACGCGGCTCGACGTGGCCGACAACACGGGTGCGAAATCCGTCATGTGCATCAAGGTGCTGGGCGGCTCCAAGCGTCGCTACGCCGGCATCGGCGATGTCATCAAGGTCAGCATCAAGGAAGCCGCGCCGCGCGGGCGCGTCAAGAAGGGCGAGGTCTACAGCGCTGTGGTCGTGCGCACCGCCAAGGGCGTGCGCCGCCAGGACGGCTCGCTGGTCAAGTTCGACGGCAACGCCGCCGTGCTGCTGAACGCCAAGCTCGAGCCGATCGGCACCCGCATCTTCGGCCCGGTGACGCGCGAGTTGCGCACCGAACGCTTCATGAAGATCGTCTCGCTGGCCCCCGAAGTGCTCTGACGTTCGCCGAGGACCGACCATGAACAAGATTCGCAAAGGCGACCAGGTCATCGTGTTGACCGGCCGCGACAAGGGCAAGCGCGGCACCGTTTCGCGCCGCGTGGATGAGGCCAAGGTCGTCGTCGACGGCATCAACGTCGTGAAGAAACATGTCAAGCCGAACCCGATGAAGGGCACCACCGGCGGCGTGGTCGACAAGACGATGCCGATCCACCAAAGCAACGTGGCGATCTACAACGCCGCCACCGGCAAGGCCGACCGTGTCGGCGTCAAGCTGCTCGCAGACGGCAAGAAAGTGCGCGTCTACAAGTCCAGCGGCGAACAGATC
>JANNGZ010000269.1:0-2179 GCA_031404155.1 Burkholderiales bacterium | reverse complement strand
GCCGGGCGGCCGTGCACGTCGACGCTGACTCCCACCAGGCGCCCGGGCATTGATCGCTTGAACTCGTCGCGACACGCCAGGTAGGCCGCATGCGGCCCGCCGGCGCCCATCGGCACGCCGAAGCGTTGCGTGCTGCCGACGACGATGTCGGCGCCCCCCGAGTTGCCCGCCGCACCGCCCCATTCACCCGGGGGCGTGAGCAAGGTCAAGGCCAGCAAATCGGCCGCGACGATGAAGGCGGCGTGTTTCGCATGCGCCGCGTCGACGCAGGCCCGTAGATCGTGGATCACGCCGCTGGTCGACGGGTACTGCGCGATCACGGCAAAGTAGTCGTGCTGCTCCATCAACTCGGGCGGGGAGCCGACCACCACCTTCAGCCCCAGCGGCGCGGCGCGTGTGCGGATCACCTCGATGGTCTGCGGATGGCAGTCGCTCGCGACGATCACGGTGTCGCTCTTGCTCTTGACGCTGCGTTTGGCCAAGGTCATCGCTTCGGCGGCGGCGGTGGCTTCATCGAGCATCGAGGCGTTGGCGACCGCCATGCCGGTGAGATCGCAGACCATGGTCTGAAAGTTCAGCAGCGCCTCGAGCCGACCCTGCGAAATCTCGGCCTGATAGGGCGTGTAGGCGGTGTACCAGGCCGGGTTCTCGAGCACGTTTCGCAGGATCACCCCGGGCGTGTGGGTGCCGTGGTAGCCCTGGCCGATGTAGCTTTTGAACACGTGGTTCTTCGCCGCGATCGCCTTCAGCTCGGCCAGCGCCTGGGCCTCGTTCACGGCAGCCGGCAGGTCCATCGCGCTGGCGCGCGCAATGTTGCGCGGCACGATGGCTTCGATCATCGCCTGCCGCGAGGCGCTTCCGATAACAGACAGCATGTGCCGCTCGTCGGCTGGTGTGATGCCGATGTGGCGGGGTACGAACTCGGCGTGGTTCTCCAGATCGGTCAAGGCTTGGGCAAGGGGCATGAGCATGGTGAGCTCCGGGTAAGTGGACGGCGATCAGTGACTCGTGATCATTGACCGTGGGTGGATGAGCGAGGAGCGGATCGCCTGGCCTGGGCAGCTCGCGAGCACCGATCGCAGCTCGCCGATCGGCCATGGAATCAAAGCGTCTTCAGCAGCGCGTCGTAGCCCGCGCCGTCCATCAACTGGTCGAACTCGGCCATGTCGGAAATCTTTACCTTGAAGAACCAGCCGACGCCCAGCGGATCGCTGTTGGCCAGCGCGGGGTCGCCACGCAGTGCCTCGTTGACCTCGACCACCTCGCCGGACACCGGCATGTACAGATCCGCGGCGGCTTTGACCGACTCGACCACGCCCGCCACCTCGCCCTTCTTGTAGCTGCGGCCGACTTCGGGCAGATCGACGAAGACCACGTCGCCGAGCGCCTCCTGCGCGTGCAGCGTAATGCCGACGACGGCAGCGTCGTGGTCTTCGATGTTGATCCACTCGTGGTCGTTGCTGTACTTGGTCGTCATGGTTCGGTTTCCTGTCTGGGGTGAGGGGGCAGGGGTGGGGAATGGATTCACTTGCGCACGTAGCGGTGCGGCGTGAAGGGCATGGGTGTCACGCGCATCGGCAGCCGCTTGCCGCGCACGACGGCATACACCTCGTGCGAGTGCAGCGCATGGTTGGCGGCCAGATAGGCCATTGCAATCGGCTTGCTGACACTGGGGCCGATCGTGCCGCTGGTCACGTGCCCGAGCCGGCGGCCGTGCGCATCGACGATCTCGGCGCCCTCGCGCACCGGCACGCGCTCCAGGCCGACCAGGCCGACGCGCTTGCTCGGCGGCGCGCCGGCCAGGTGCTTGTCGATGGCCGCGGCGCCGGGGTAGCCGCCTTCGCGCGCGCCGCCGGCGCGGCGCACCTTCTGGATCGCCCACGCCAGGCCGGCTTCCACCGGGCTGGTGGTCTGGTCGATGTCGTGGCCGTACAGGCACAGCCCGGCTTCCAGGCGCAGCGTGTCGCGCGCGCCCAGGCCAGCGGGCTTGACCTCGGGTTGCGCCTGCAGCGACTCGGCCAGAGTCACCGCGTGTTCGTTCGGCACCGAGATCTCGAAGCCGTCCTCGCCGGTGTAGCCCGAGCGGGTGACGAAGCAGGGCGTGCCGACGAGGCCGAAGACGCCGCCGCTCATGAACGTGAGCTGGGCCACCGCGCCGTTGAGCCTGTCCAGCGCCTGC
>JANNGZ010000268.1:0-5788 GCA_031404155.1 Burkholderiales bacterium | reverse complement strand
GTCGACGGTGTTGTTCCTGGCCAGTGCGGGGCTCTCTGCGGAGTCGGGGGAATGCGGGTCGGGCATGGATTGCTCCAGGGCTTGGGGCCAGGGGGACGCGGGTCAGGTGAGGCGCCGGGATGCCGCCGCCGAAGCCTGCCGCGCGGGTGTCAGCTTGCGGGTGCCGACGCGGCGCGAACCTGGGCATCCGGCGCGGCACGCGGGAGGCGTACCACGCCAACCGCCGTGGCGGCGCGCCGGTCCACCGGCGCGGGTCTTTGTCTTACTTCGCGAGGAAGCCGGCCTCGGTCATCAGCTGGCGGTGCAGCGTCTCGGCGCCTTCGAGCCACTTGCGGTATTCGGCGCCACCCAAGGCGGTGACGTTGAAAGCGCCCTTCTCCATGTATTCCTTCCAGTCCGGTGTGGCCCGCACCTTCTTGAGCAGGTCGTCGTAGTACGCCACCTGGTCGGCCGAAACGCCCGGCGCCATGAAGATGCCGCGCAACATCACGTAGTCGGTGGGCACACCGGCTTCCTTGCAGGTGGGGATGTCGTACCAGGACTGGGTCTCGGTCACCTTGGCCTTGTAGGGCATGCGCTCGTCGTCGAACACGCAGAGCGGGCGCAGGCTGCCGGCGCGCCATTGCGCCACCGCTTCGATCGGGTTGTTCACGGTGGCGTCGACATGCTTGCCCACCAGCTGCACCGCCACTTCGCCGCCGCCCTTGTAGGGCACGTAGATGAACTTGGTGCCGGTGGCCTTTTCCAGTCCAACGGTCAGGATCTGGTCCTCCTGCTTCGAGCCGGTGCCGCCCATCTTGAATTTGTTCGGGCCTGCTGCCTTGACAGCTGCCACGAACTCCTTGGCTGTCTTGTGCGGCGTCTCGGCGTTGACCCACAACACGAACTGGTCGAGCGCCATCATCGACACCGGCGTCATGTCCTTCCAGTTGAAGGGCACGCCTGTAGCCATCGGCGTGGTGAACTGGTTGGACAGCGTGATGATGTTCTTGTGCGGGTCGCCCTTGGCGTCCTTCACCGCGAGGAAGCCCTCGGCGCCGGCGCCGCCGGACTTGTTGACGACAACGATCGACTCCTTCATCAGCTTGTGCTTGACGACGATGCCCTGGATCAGGCGCGCCATCTGGTCGGCACCGCCGCCGGTGCCCGCCGGCACCACGAACTCCACCGGCTTGCCCGGCTCCCAGGCGAAGGCCGGGGCACCGGCCAGCAACGCCGCCGCGGCTGCCAACACAATCGATTTGCCGAAGCCGAGATTCTCGAGCTTGATCATTTTTGTCTCCATCCAGTGATGAGGCCGTTCCCAACAACGAGCGGTCGAAACAGTTGTCGACCCGCCCAGTGATTCGTCGCCGCGGATGGTCGGACCGCAGCCGGGAAAAACGCTTGACCGAAGTCAACTTCCGAAAAATGCGTGGGGGCTGTTTTCCCTGTACCGCGGCCGCCCGGAGCCCTTGCCTTGCACATGTCGGTTGAGCGGCTGCCGCTCTGGCGTGGCGCCAGGCGAGACCCGGTTTCAACGCGCCGGCGTGTGTCGCTGCCGACGCCGCGGAACAAGGAAAACCCGAGCGCGAGGTCGCCTGCAATCTGGCGTACCAACCGGCGGGCACAATCGCCGCTTGTTCCCCTTGGCGGGCATCGCGGGCGGCGCCCGAATCTTGCCCTGAAGATCCTGATGCCGCTGCCGGACCCGCTGGTCGTGATCGCGCTGCTCGCGCTCGGCGCTTGTGTCGGATTCCTTGCCGGCCTGCTCGGGATTGGTGGCGCGATGCTGATGGTGCCCTTCGTCACCTTTTTGCTCAGCTCACAGGGTGTCGACGCTGGCCTGGCGGTGAAGATGGCGATCGCCACTTCGATGTCGACGATCCTGTTCACCTCTGTATCCAGCCTTCACGCCCACCACAAGCGCGGCCTGGTGCGCTGGGAGCTGGTGCGCAGCATCGCGCCCGGCATCGTGCTCGGCTCGCTGGTGGCCGGCGCGGGTGTTTTCGCGCTGCTCAAAGGGGGCGCGCTTGCCGTCTTGTTCGCGGTTTTTGTCAGCTTCTCGGCGACGCGGATGTTGCGCGAGAAGAAGCCCGCCGCTTCGCGCGGCATGCCCGGCACGCTGGGCCAGACCGGCGCGGGCGCGGTGATTGGCTTCGTCTCGGGCCTGGTGGGCGCGGGTGGTGCCTTCATCTCAGTGCCTTACATGACGGCGCGCAATGTGCCGATCCACCACGCGGTGGCCACCAGCGCGGCACTCGGCTTCCCGATCGCGCTGGCCAGCACCGTGGGCTACCTGATCGGCGGCCGCGCGCTGCCGCCTGCGCTCGCCGGCGCCGTGGGCTACCTCTACCTGCCGGCGGTGCTGTGCATTGCCACGGCCAGCGTGTTCACTGCACCGATGGGCGCCAATGCCGCGCACCGTTTGAACACCCAACAGCTGCGGCGCATCTTTGCCTGGACGCTCTACGGGCTCGCCGCCTACATGCTCTACACCGGCCTGCTGCGAGAGGGACAGTAGAGCCGTCGCGGCGCCCTAACTGGGCAAGGCCGATGCCGCGCCGAAACGGCGGTGCCGGCACCGCTCTTCAACCCGCTTCGAAGCGGATGCCGGCCAGCGCCACATGGTTGCCACCGCGGCGCTGCGCCTCGGCCAGCGCGCCTTCACAGGCCAGCAGCAGTTCATCCTGGCTGTGCGCGGTGTGCGGGAAGCTGGCCACACCCATCGAGACCCGAAAGCCGACCTCCTGGCCGTCGAGCACCACGATCTGCGTGGCGCACTGCCGGCGCAAACCTTCCATTCGCGAATGCGCGGTGGCCAGGCCGACACCCGAGAGCAGCACGGCAAAACGTGAGTCGTCCAGGCGGCAGGAGCTGTCCATGGCGCGGGTGCCGCTGCGCAGCAGCCGGCCCAGGGATTCGAGGACGCGCTCGCGCGCCGCGGGGCCGAGTGCGGCCACACGCTCGTCGGCCGGGTCGAGCGCGATCGACGCCAGCGCAAACTCGCGGTGCTCGCGGGTGGAGAGGTCCACCTCGCGCCGCAGCTGGTCGTCGAAGTGGGTGCGGGTGTAGAGGCCCGTGGCCACATCGCGCTGGCTTTGGCCGTGCAGCTCGCGGCGCAGTTTTTCGTTGGCGCTCTGCTGCTGTTCGAGTTGTTCGAGCGCGACGCGCAACTGCGCGTCCTTGCCGCGCTGGGCGGACTGGTCGCTCCACACCGCACACAGCCAGCGCCGCCCTTGGGCGTCGGGGCCGACCACCAGGCGCAGCACCTGGAACTCATGGCGCGCGCCACGATGCTCCAGGCGGTGTTCGCTGCTCAGCGCCTCGTTCTGCGCCAGCACGGTCTGCTCTGCGGCGCGCACCGCCATCACCACCACCGCATCGAGGAGGTCGGCATCGGTACGGCCGATGATCTCGCTGGCAGCGCGCCCGAGCCATTTCGCCATCGCGGCGTTGACATGTTCATAGCGGCCGCTGTTGGCGTCCTTGATCGCGAGCAAGGCCCCCTGGCGCTCGATCAGCGCGGCGAACAGGGCCGGCCCCGCACCAGCCAGGGGCGGCGGCAGGGCGGACTCTGACTTTGCACTCACGCGGGCGGATTCGGCCATGGTTGGGCCATATGTTGGTGCGCGATCGTCGGCAGTTCAAGCGGTGCTGCCCTCGGACCGGCCTTGTCCCCCCAACTTGTAGCGCGCTGGCGATCATTTCGGCGCTCAGAGCACTCCACACCCGGGTGGCGCAGGGTGGCGCACTACCCACAAATTCATGCGCCACAGGCTGGCCCGCGTCTTGCAGAACGAGCCCTGGGTGCTGCGAGTGGGTCGCGGGCCGGAGCGCGAAGGCACTCCGCCGCCCAAACCGCTTCGTGGCGACGAACCACGCCCTGCTGCTGCTTCAACGAGGTTGCCACTATGGCCGACACCAAATCCTTCCTGCGATCCGGACACTGGCCCACCCTGCTGGCCGCGTTCCTGTACTTCGACTTCTGCTTCGCGATCTGGGTGCTCAACGGCGCCATGGCGCCCTTCATCAGCGAAACCTTCCAGCTCAACGCGGCGCAGAAGGGTTTCATGATTTCGGTGCCGATCCTGGCCGGCGCGCTGATGCGCTTTCCTCTGGGCGTGCTGTCGCAATACATCGGGCGCAAAAATGCGGCGATGGTGGAGATGGCGCTGATCTGCCTTGCCCTCGGCTACGGCTACGCCTTTGTCGACACCTTCGACGAAGTGATCACGATGGGCGTGCTGCTCGGCATCGCGGGCGCGAGTTTCGGCGTCGCCCTGAGCCTGGGCAGCGGCTGGTACCCGCCGCGCTACAAGGGCCTGGCGATGGGCCTGGCCGGCGCGGGCAACTCCGGCACCGTGCTCGCGGTGCTGTTCGCGCCGCCGCTGGCCCAGGCTTACGGCTGGAGCACGGTGTACGGCCTGGCGGCACTGACCATGCTGTTGCCGATGGTGGTGATGTGGGTCGTGGCCAAGGAGCCGCCCGACCGCGAACACCAGACCCTGCGCCAGCATGTGAACTGCCTGTTCGAAAAGGACGGCTGGGCCTTCAGCCTGATCTACATCGTCACCTTCGGCGGCTTCATCGGCCTGGCGAGTTTTTTGCCCACCTACTACTACGACCAGTTCAAGGTCTCCAAGGTCGAGGCCGGCCAGCTCACCATGCTCGCCACGCTGATGGGCTCGGCGGTGCGGGTCGTCGGCGGTTATGTGTCGGACCGGGTCGGCGGCATCAACACGCTCAGTGGTGTGTTGCTGATCGTCGCCGTCTCGCTCGTGCTCTGCGGCCTGGCCGGCGGCTCGCTGGTGACCACCACGCTGCTGTTCATGCTCTGCTTCGCCGCGCTGGGTGCCGGCAACGGCGCGCTGTTCCAGTTGGTGCCGCTGCGCTGGCCTGTCACCACCGCGGTGGCCGGCTCGATGATCGGCGAGATCGGCGCCCTCGGCGGCGGCTTCATACCCAACGCGATGGGCCAGAGCAAGCAACACCTGGACAGCTACTTCTGGGGCTTCGTCGCCTTCGCCCTGCTCGCGGTCGGCATGTTGTTCATGCTGCGCGTGGTGCAGATCCGCTGGACCCGCACCTGGGCGGAGCGTGGCGGGCGGGCGCGGCCGGCGGGCAGCGGCGCCTCGGCCGACCTGCCGACGGCGACTTACGCGGTGAAGTGAACGCGCGAGTCGGCCCCGCACCCTACACGCTGCCCGACCTCGCCGCGTCTCGGACCTCAGCGCGGCAGGAACAACAACCAGAACATCAGCAGCGCGTTGAGCAGCACCGACACCGCCAGCGCGATCTTCCACAGCGCCAGCGGGTCACGGGTCAGCAGCGGCGTGGCATTCGGCGCCGAAACCGGCCGCGCGGCGCCGCGCGCGAGCGCGAGCAGCAGCTCCACGGCAGTCTGGAAACGCTGCGCCGGATCGATCGCCACCGCCTTGAGCACCAGGTGGTCGAGCCAGATCGGCACGTCGGGCCGCACCCGGGACAGCGCCTGCGGGTCGCGCCGATAGCGTGCGGCCTGGTAGGGCTCGATCTCGCCATAGGGCAGGCGCCCGGCAAGCCACAGGTACAGCGTGACGCCGAGCGCGAAAAGGTCGCTGGCCGCATCTGCCGGCGCTCCGCTCCACTGCTCGGGGTTCATGTAGCTCGGCGAGCCCGCGTGCAGCTCGCGCGCGGCAGCGCCCTCGCGGCCGGAAAGAGCCACGCCGAGGTCGAGAAGGCGCCATTGGCCGTCCTCGCCGAGGTGCAGGTTCGAAGGCTTGAGGTCGCGGTGCACCACGCCCAGGCGGTGCAGGCGGCCGAGCGC
>JANNGZ010000267.1:0-11779 GCA_031404155.1 Burkholderiales bacterium | reverse complement strand
GGGTCGACCACGCCGGCTGGCACGGTGGCCGCGGCGCCGGCGGCCGTCGCGGTGCTGCGCCGCGGCTTGGCGGCGGATTTTTCGAGTGCGGCCGGCGTCTCGGCTTCGCTCGGCGCCGCGCTCTCCGGCAGCTTGATCTTCAATGAGTCGCGCAGGTCGGCCATCTGCACGTTCATCGTCTTCAGGGTCGACAAGGTCATGCGTTGCACCTCCAGCGCCTGGATCGTGGCGCCGAGCATGCGGGCGTTCTGTTCGAGCCAGAACTGCACGGTGCGCAACTCCTCGATGCGCTTCTCGATCTCCTCGGGGTTCAGGGTGGGTGCCACCCAGTTGCCCATGTTCGGCAAGGCCGAGCCGGCGTTCTGCAGCAGGCTTTGCAGGAAGTCGAAGCCCGGAACCAGCTTGGTGAACGCGGTGTTGTCGGTCATGGGGTGTCTCCTGGGGTGGTGGAAGGTTTGTGTCGTGTGGCGCGTCAGCGGGTGTACTCGACCGGCTCGACCGTGTAGCCGCGCTGCGCCATCAGCTTGGGCAGCGCCTGCGGCCCGGTCATGTGCAGCGCGCCGACCGCGGCGAAGACTTTTTTGCCGTCGCGGTGCAGCGCGTCGATACGGTCGGCCAGGTTGGGGTTGCGGTCGTCGTTCACGCGTTTGAGGAACGCGCGCTCTTCGTCGGAGCGGGTGCAGTCGCACCAGGATTCGTAGTTCTCCATCTCGGCCAGGTTGCCCGCGGCCCAGGCCTCGCCCATGCGCACCAGCGTGGCGCGGGTTTTGCCGGTTTCGAGCTGGGCGATCATCTGGTCGACCATCAGCAGGCCCTTGGCCGGGTCCACCGGTACCAGCGCCTTCATCTGCAACTCGGGCGATTCGAGCGAGACGATCGGGCGCTGCGCCGCGCGCGCAAAGCCGGCGAGCACGATCTCCTGGCCGAAGGAGGGGTCCAGCCCGTCCCAGCGCGCCGACAGGATCGACAGCGTGGCCGCCTGCATCACCGGATGCAACTGCGCCACCCTCGGGCGCGGCAGGCAGGCCGCGTCGAGCTGCTTGCCGATGCGCTCCATCAAGGCCGGGTCGAGCGGCGCCCTTGCCGCGGCGCCGCTGGCGGCAGCGCCGGGCGCCATGCGCTTGCGCAGTTCGGGGTCGGTCACGTCGACCTCGAGCGCGAGCGTGTCGGTGGCCATCAGCGCGCCCCGCACCTTCTCGCCCGGAAACGCCCACTCCAGCTTGCCGATGTGGATCGTGCCGAAGAGATAGGACTCGCGCCCGTCCTTGGCAATGCGCCAGAGGAAACCGCGGTCGCGTGCGCTGCGCACGCCGGCCTGGAGCTGATCGGAGGTCGGTGCCTGCGCCACCGGTGGACAGATGGCCGCTGCCTGAGCTGTTGCCTGAGCCTGGACGACCGCAGCCGCAGAGCAAAGCACCGCCGGCAGCATCGCCTTGAACAGAAGCCGCCAGCCGCCGGCAAAGAAGCCTGGCCGATACTTTCCTTGCGAGGAGGCACTCAATTCGCAGCTCCGGTGGAGGGCTCGAAGCGCAACACGCCATCGTGTTGCGTGAACCGCATCTTGGACAGGATATCCATTCCAAGCAAGGGTGCGCTCAGGTTCGGCAGCACGGTCACGCGCAGGTTGTTGGCGCGCACCCCGCCGTCGAGCGTCACGTCGGCGCGTGCGATCTGCCCGCGCACCACGCCGCCCGCGGTGTCCGAGCGCATCTGGCCTTCGGTGGCGAGCCGAGCGCGTTGCGCCAGCGCCAGCGGCAATGCGGTGCTGGTGGCGCCGGTGTCGACCAGGAAGTCCACCGCCACCCCGTTCACCCGCCCCGGCCAGTGGAAATGCCCGTCACTCGCCCGCTTGAGTTCGATGGCGCCGCCGCTGCTGCTGAACTGGCTGCGCTGCTGGTGCGCGAGCCACCCCGTTGCCGCGAGAAAGAGGCCCAGGCCGATCAGCAACCAGACGGTGACCAGCTTGAAGTTGCGCGAGAGTTCCTGCATGCGCCCACGATGCCATGAAACGCGGTGCCGGCGCGGCGCAGGGGCGCAAAGCATTTAACGGCGAGGCGGCGCCGCCGGGCCGCGCCGCCACCGGACCGCGCTGCGGGTCCGCGCGGTCAGTTCGCGGCAACCACCCGCTGCTCCACCGCGCCAAACATGCTGGCCCCGTCACGCCCCTTGATCTCGATGCGGATCGTGTCGCCGAATTTCATGAACTCGGTTTTCGGCGCGCCGCCCTCGATGGTTTCGATTGCGCGTTTTTCGGCGATACACGAGTAGCCGCGGCTCCAGTCCTTGTTGCTCACCGTGCCCGAGCCGACGATGGAGCCGGCGCGCACATTGCGTGTCTTGCAGATGTGCGCAATCAGTTGGCCGAAGTGGAAGGTCATCTCCTCGCCGGCGCTGCACAGGCCCACACGCTTGCCGTTCCACACCGACTCCAGGTTCAGGTTCAGGCGGCCGCCCTTCCAGGCCTTGCCGAGCTCGTCGGGGGTCACCGCCACCGGGCCGAACGCGGTCGCGGGCTTGCTTTGAAAGAAGCCAAAGCCCTTGGCCAATTCGGCCGGGATCAGGTGGCGCAGGCTCCAGTCGTTGGCCAGCATCAGGAGGCGAATGCCTTCCAGTGCCGAGTCGGGCGCGGTGCCCATCGCCACATCGCCGGTGACCACCGCCACCTCGGCCTCGAAGTCGATGCCCCAGGCTTCCGAGGCGAAGGGCGCGTTGTCCTGGGGCCCGAGGAAATCGTCGCTGCCGCCCTGGTACATCAGCGGGTCCTCGTAGAACGACGCCGGCACCTCGGCATTGCGGGCGCGGCGCACCAACTCCACATGGTTGATGAAGGCCGAGCCGTCGGCCCACTGGTAGGCGCGCGGCAATGGCGCCATGCATTTCGCCGGCTCGAAGTTGAAGGCGTGGCGCGCTTTGCCGCTGTTGAGGGTTTGGTAGATGTCCTCGAGCTGCGGCGAGAGGAAATTCCAGTCGTCGAGCAATGGCTGCATGCGCGAGGCGATGCCGGTCGCAAAATGGGCGCTCGAAAGGTCGCGCGAGACCACGAGCAACTGGCCGTCGCGGGAACCGTCTTTGTAGGTGGCGAGTTTCATGTTCAGCATTGTGATGGCATCGAAAGCCCAGGCGGCCGCGGCAACCACTTCACCGGGAGCCGTGGATTGCCGATGAGCGCCACCGCCGAGCCCCGCCTGCCGGGCCGCCCTGCGCGCGCCCGTCGTGTTGCCGCGTCGCGCTGGCGTGCGCTCGCGCTGCTCGGCCTGGTGGCGCTGGTGGCGCTGCTGCATTGGGGCGGGCTGGCGCGCTTGGCGGGCGGCGGGTTGGCACCCTCGGCAGCGCCACCAACGAACCCCGCGCTGCGTGTGCGCTTGTTGGCCGAGCCGACGGCGCCTGTAGCACTGGCGCAGGGCGCAAGAGCGGCAGCAGCCGACGGGAAGGCCGCAGATGCGCAGGCCGCCCCGGCGCCGGCCGACCCCCAGGCGCTGGCGCTTTCGATGCTGCCGCCTGCGCCTGCGCCCGCGACGCAACCCGCACTGACCACCGTGCCCCGCAAACGCAGCGTGTCGGGCCTGGCGCCGGGCGCCGAGGCGCCTGCGTTGGCCAGTGCCGAAGCGAAGCCGGGCAACGAGCGCGCACACCTCGCACACCAGGCCGATGCGGAGCAAGTGATGAGCCCGAGCGGTGGCGCGCGTCCGAGCGCGGCGCCTGCGGCCACCGCGACTCCGACTGCACTGGCCCGCGGCGTCGATTTGCCGACCTTCGCCACGCAGCTTCCACCCAGCGGCCGCTTGACCTTCGAGCTGCGCCGCGCGGCGCAAAGCGGCTCGGCCGAGCTGCGGTGGTCGCGCGAGGGTGATCGTTACGAGGCCGAGTTTCGCGGCCGGCTGGCGGGCACCGCGGGCTTCGACTGGCACAGCCAGGGTGCAATCGACGCGGCGGGCATATCACCCGAGCGCTTCGTGGTGCGCCGCCGCGCCCGCGAGGTGCAGGCCGCGAACTTTCAGCGTGCGGCGGGCAAGATCAGCTTCTCGGGGCCGGCGGTGGAATATCCCCTGCCGGCGGGCGCGCAGGACAGGCTCACCTGGATGCTCCAGTTGGCGGGCATTGCCGCGGCGGCGACACCGGCGCTCGAAGCCGGGACGCAGATCCCGATCTTCGTGGCCGACGCGCGCGGCGATGCGGATGTTTGGTGGTTCACGGTGGTCGGCGCGGAGAACCTGCACACCGGCAACGGCAGCACCGCGACGCTGAAATTGGTGCGTGAGGCACGCGGGCCTTACGACGCACGCATCGAAGTCTGGCTCGACCCGGCGCGCCACAGCCTGCCCTTGATGCTGCGGCACGAGGTCGCGGGTGGCGCAGCGCTGGAGATGCGGCTGCAGGTCGATTGAGGCGGGACACCTTGCTGCGCAGCCTTGTCGGAGCACCCCAAGGCCGGCCGAAGCCGGCCGCCCCCCCGTGGGGATCAAGGAAAGTGGCAGAGCCACATTTCCTTGAGAGCACGGCCGACGAATACGTCGTCCGCCCATCGCCAGAGGCGCTGGGCCTTCGGGCTGTCCAAGTCCGCGCAGGCGGACTCGGAGCCGCGGCCCTCAGCCCCCCGAGGGGGTATGAGCAAAGTGGCAGAGCCACATTTGCTCATGAGCACGAAACCCTGAAGGGATCAGGGCCGGGGTCATCCAAAGCCTTGAATTCCGCGTTTCGGGTCCCAGGTTCGCGGTGAAAGGAAAGCCCCAATGCAGATGCTCTACAACTCCGACAGTTTTGTGGTGGTGCAATTCGATGTGCCGGCGCCAGCGTCGGGTGCGCAGGAGTTCTTGACGCGCGGCGGTTACGAAATCGTGGACAAGTTCGCGCGCAAGGAAATCTTCCTTGAAGGCGCGGTGGCCGAGAGCTTCAAGCTCGGTGTGCAAGCCCTGGTCGAAAGCGGCCCGAGCGAAGACGAACTCGACGAGTTCATTGCGGGCTTTACTCAGCTCGCCCAGCACCCCGTGGTGCTGCACTGACACCCCGTGGTGCTGCACTGACACCCCGCTGTGTTGCACTGACCCCGCTGGCCCAGCACTGACTCACGCGGTGCTGTTGCACTGAACCAAGCGTGCGCCAGCGCGGCGCGAGCACCCGCGGCGCCGCGGGCGTGCTCGCGGCCTGCTGATCGACCGTCTGCACCCGGGGCTTGCTCCGGGGCGCGGCCTGCGCCAAGATGCCTCGCAGTTCTCCTGGACGGAGGTGTTCATCGTGAAAAGCCGCAGCGACGCTGCCGTGGTGCCAACCCCGGGCTTGACCGAAGCCCCGGTGCTCGACCGCATGTGCTCGCAGTTCGTGCTCGCGCTGACGATGAAGAACGCCGCGCGTTTCAACCTGCGGCGCGACTGGAACAGCCTGCTCTCGCTCACCGGCCGGCACCTGGTGTGGCCGGCGTCGGTGCTCAAGCGCCTGCGCGAATTTCTCGGCCGCCGATGCAAGGGCAACGCCCTGTGGCGCGGCCACGAGGCGCTCGACGACAAGGCCTTCATGGCGCGCCACGGCCATTGGCGCGGCCCCTATGAAGAGGGCACGCTGTTCTTCTACATCGACGAGTACGTCAAGGACGCGCCGAAGGATCTTCTCGCGGTGCTCGGCGCCACCAGCGAATGGCTCGAACGCAGCCTGAAAAAAGAGTCTACGCTGGTGCAGAAGAACATCGACTCGCTCGCCGGCCTGCTGCAACTCAACCCGGCCGAACGTGCGCTGCTGCTTTACGGCACGCTGGCGCGCTACCAGCGCGACCTGCGCGGCCTGCTGGTCGAGTTCAAGGTCAGCAACGCGCAGGAGGCGTACGCGGCGATCGCGTCGGTGGCCGGCGTCAACGAGCAGGAGGTGGCCGAGGCGCTGCGCGCGGGTTCGCGCCTGGAGCGCATCGGCATGGTCGAGAACCTGATCTCCGAACACAACATCACCGACCTGGCCGACCTGATGAAGGTCAGCGAACAACTGCCGCCGGTGCTGATGCGCGAGTACCGTGGTCCCAACGACCTGATGGCGGTGTTCACCCGCCCGGCGAGCAAGAGCGAGCTCACCCCCGCCGATTTCGAGTTCGTCGGCGACGATGTGCGCGTGCTCACCGCGCTGCTCGGCAACGCGGTGGCGCAGCACGAGCCCGGGGTCAATGTGCTGCTCTACGGCCCGCCGGGTACCGGCAAGACCGAGCTGGCCAAGGTGGCCGCACAGACCGCGGGCCTGGAGCTCTACGAAGTGGAATACGCCGACCGCGACGGCAACTCGCTCTCCGGCCGCGACCGCTACCGCTCCTTGCAGATCAGCCAGGTGTTCTTGAAAGGCAGCGCCAAGGTGGCGCTGCTGTTCGACGAAGTCGAGGATGTGTTCCCGCCGATCTCCAGCGACACCGCGCAGCTGATCGCGCGCCTGGACACCAGCGACGCGCCGCCTTCGGGCAGCGTCAGCGGCAAGGCCTGGGTCAACCAGATCCTGGAAACCAACCCGGTGCCGGTGATCTGGGTCACCAACCGCATCGAGCAGATCGACCCGGCGTTTCGCCGCCGCTTCCAGTACCACATGGAGCTGAAGTCGCCGCCGCCGGGGGCGCGCGCGGCGCTGGTGACACGGGCGCTGGTGGGCGTGCAGGTGAGTGAAGGGTTCGCCGGCAAGCTGGCCGAGCGCAAGGGGCTGACCCCGGCGCAGATCCGCACCGCGGTGCGGTTCTCACGGCTGGCCGGCACGCCGGAGTCGGTGGAGGCCTTGATCGAACGCCAGCTCGGCAACGCCGACAAGGCGCTCGGCCAAAGTGGTGCGGCAAAACCGGCGCGCCTGGTGGTCACCGCCTACGACCTCTCGCTGCTGAACATCGAGTCGCGCTTCGAGATCGCCCGCGTGGTGCAGGCGCTCGGCCGCCGCGGCCACGGCACCTTGTGTTTTCACGGCGCTCCCGGCACCGGCAAGACCGCGCTGGCCGAGTACATCGCGCATGAGCTGCACCGCCCGCTGCTGGTGCGCCAGGCCAGCGACCTGGTGAGCAAGTTCGTCGGCGAAACCGAGCAGAACATGGCCAAGATGTTCGAGGAAGCTCAAGGAGAAGGCGCGGTGCTGCTGCTCGACGAGGCCGACAGTTTCCTGCGCAGCCGCCAGCGCGCCGAGCGCAGCTACGAGGTGACCGAGGTCAACGAGATGCTGCAGGGCATGGAGCGTTTTGCCGGCGTGTTCATCTGCACCACCAACCTGTTCGACGAGCTCGACAGTGCCGCGCTGCGCCGCTTCACCTTCAAGGTGCGCTTCCATCCGCTGCTGGCCGAACAGCGCGAGCGCATGTTCATCACCGAGGCGCTGGGCGGCGACGCGGCCGGGCTCACCGCGGAGCAGCGGGCGCGGCTCGCGGCGCTGGACCAGATCACGCCGGGCGACTTCGCGGCGGTGAAGCGGCAGGTGGAAATCCTGGCCGAAGCCTTCGAGCCCGACGGATTTCTGGCGCAACTCGAAGGCGAGCACCGGGTCAAGCCCGAGGTGCGCGAGCGGCGCGGCATCGGCTTCGTGCAGTAGCGGCCCGAACCGCGGCAGCCCACCGGACCAAGCGCCGCTACAACTGCTCCCAGGGCAGCCCGTCGTGGCGCCAGCCGTTGAGCCGGCCGCGCTTGAACTGCTCGTCGAGCTCACCCTCGAAGCCGTGCAGCACGTTCACCACCTCGGTGAAGCCGGCGGCTTCGAGCGCCTCTCCGGCGTCCACGGTGCGTTTGCCGGAGCGGCAGAGCAGCACCACCGGTTTGTCCAGCGCGTCACCCGCCTCGCGCCGCACCTGCTGCACAAAGACCTGCGGGTGCGCATGCATCTCGGGGTACTCGTACCAGGCGATATGCACCACGCCGGGCGGGTGGCCGACGTAGAGGTACTCGATCTCCATGCGCACGTCGACAAACAGCGCGTCGGGCCGCGATTGCAGGTAGGCCCAGGCTTCGGTGGGAGTGAGGTGCTTCATCGACTGAGTTGTCACGCTGCCTACAATGTTCGCATGAAGCCGATCGAGTACACCCGAGGCGCCGCGCTGCCGGCGCTTCTTGCCAGCCGCATCGTGATCATCGACGGCGCGATGGGCACGATGATCCAGCGCCACCGCTTGAGCGAAGCCGACTTCCGCGGCACCCGCTTCACCGGCCACGCCAGGGACCTGAAGGGCAACAACGACCTGCTCGCGCTGGTGCGGCCCGATGTCCTGCGCGACATCCACACCGCCTACCTGCGCGCCGGTGCCGACATCATCGAGACCAACACCTTCGGTGCCACCTCGATCGCGCAGGAAGACTATGGCCTGGGCGCGATCGCGCATGAGCTCAACCTGGCCTCGGCACGCATCGCGCGCGAGACCGCCGACGCCGCCAGCACGCCCGAGAAACAACGCTTCGTGGCCGGCGCACTCGGCCCCACGCCACGCACCGCGAGCATCAGCCCGGACGTGAACGACCCCGGGGCGCGCAATGTGAGCTTCGACGAGCTGCGCGCCGCGTACCACGAGCAGGCCGCGGCGCTGCTCGAAGGCGGCGTCGACCTGTTCCTGGTCGAGACGGTCTTCGACACGCTCAACGCCAAGGCGGCGATCTTCGCGCTCGACGAGTTGATGCAAACCAGCGGCGAGCGCCTGCCGGTGATCGTCTCGGGCACCGTCACCGACGCCTCGGGGCGCATTCTCTCGGGCCAGACGGTGAGCGCGTTCTGGCATTCGGTGCGCCACGCACGGCCGCTCGCGGTGGGCCTGAACTGCGCGCTCGGCGCGGCGCTGATGCGGCCCTACATCGAAGAGCTGGCCAAGGTGGCCGGCGACACGTATATCTCGTGCTACCCGAACGCGGGCCTTCCGAACCCGATGAGCGAGACCGGCTTCGACGAAACCCCCGAAGTCACCGGCGCGCTGATGGAGGAGTTCGCCCGCAGCGGCTTCCTCAACATCGCCGGCGGCTGCTGCGGCACCACGCCGGAGCACATCGCGGCGATCGCGCAGCGGCTGTCGAAGTACCGGCCGCGCAGCCGGCACGACCGGCTCTTCAGCGAACTGCTTGCGCCGGCCGCGGCGCCTGGGTCGATGGCCTGACCGGGGCTGCTGACCGCGGCGCCGCCTGCTCAGGGTGCCGTGCTGCCGCGGGCGGGAGCCGCTCCGGCCCCCGGTGCCGCGGGGGCCACCGCCAGCCGCAGGCGCACCAAGTCGCCTGCCGGCGCCGCGGGCGGTGCGATGCGGTCCTGCACCACGCCACGCACATAGAGGTACGCACGCACCTTGGCCGCGCGCGAATTCACCAGCGTCGTGTTCCCGTCCGCCGGTACCGAGATCGTGATCCGGGAGCGGGTTTCGCGGCGCATGCTGGTGGCCACGCGGTCGAGCACCGCGGCGAGCGCGGGTTTGATCGTGCTCTTCTCCGGCTCGAAACAATGTGGCTGCGGCACCTCCACCAGCACCCGCCCGTCGTCGTCGCCGACCACCACCACCGGCGTGCCCTTGAACCATTCGGTCAGCCAGCGTTGTTCGGCGTCCAGGGAGACCACGGCGGCGCCGGGGCGGGCTCCGGCAGAGGGTGGCGCCGAGTCGCTCTTTGGCACGCTGCCGCAGCCGACGAAGAGGGCGGCGCAGCCGGCCCCGACCAGGCTGAGCAGCACGCGGGCTGCGCGCCGTGCCTGAAGCCTCGATGCAGCGCGGGCGATGGGCATTGGGTGCATGGGATGCGATGGCACGACAGGTCCCCCGGTATTGCCGATCTTGTTTGACAAGCCCCGAGCATATGGGCTTCGGCCGCATCGCGTGCGGCCGCTAAAATCAGAGTCTCCCGAGGAGCGTTGCGACGGCCCGGCCCCGATGCGGCCGGCGCTGCCAGGCTCGGGGCTCCGGCGCCGCGGCGCCGGATGAGCAACGGCGCTCACCCGACCCACTCGAGTGAAGAACGCCATGCCTGCCCAGACCGCTCCGCCTTCGTTGCCGCCCATACCCGTGCCTGTGCCGCCCCGCGCCGTCGCGCCGATGCGCCTGTCCGGCCTCGAACCGGTGACGCTGGATGCCGGCTCGCTGTTCGTCAACATCGGCGAGCGCACCAACGTCACCGGCTCGAAAGCCTTCGCCCGCATGATCCTGGCCGGGGAGTTCGAGCCGGCGCTGGCGGTGGCGCGCCAGCAGGTGGAAAACGGCGCGCAGATCATCGACATCAACATGGACGAAGCCATGTTGGACTCCAAAGCCGCGATGGAGCGCTTCCTCAAGCTGATTGCCGGCGAACCCGAAATCGCGCGCGTGCCGATCATGATCGACTCGTCGAAATGGAGCGTGATCGAAGCCGGCCTGAAGTGCATCCAGGGCAAGGGCATCGTCAACTCGATTTCGCTCAAGGAGGGCGGGTCCGAGTTCAAGCGCCAGGCCACGCTGGTGCGCCGCTACGGCGCCGCGGCGGTGGTGATGGCCTTCGACGAAAAAGGCCAGGCCGACACCTTCCAGCGCAAGACCGAGATCTGCGCTCGCGCCTACCGCATCCTGGTCGACGAGCTCGGCTTCCCGGCCGAGGACATCATCTTCGACCCCAACATCTTCGCCATCGCCACCGGCATCGAGGAGCACAACAACTACGCGGTCGACTTCATCGACGCCACGCGCTGGATCAAGCGCCACCTGCCCGGCGCCAAGGTCAGCGGCGGAGTCAGCAATGTGTCGTTCAGCTTCCGCGGCAACGACCCGGTGCGCGAGGCGATCCACACCGTGTTCCTCTACCACGCCATCAAGGCGGGCATGGACATGGGCATCGTCAACGCCGGCATGGTCGGCGTGTACGACGATATCGAACCCGGCCTGCGCGAGCGGGTCGAGGACGTGGTGCTCAACCGCCGGCCCGACGCCGGTGAGCGCCTGGTCGAGGTGGCCGAAAACGCCAAGGGCGCGGCCAAGGATGAATCGACTCGCCTGGCCTGGCGCGCGAACGACGTCGAACACCGCCTGGCCCATGCGCTGGTGCACGGCATCACCGACTTCATCGTTGCCGACACCGAAGAATGCTGGCGTGCAATCGACGCCAAGGGCGGCCGCCCGCTGCATGTGATCGAAGGCCCGTTGATGGCCGGCATGAACACCGTGGGCGACCTCTTCGGCGCCGGCAAGATGTTCCTGCCCCAGGTGGTGAAAAGTGCGCGGGTGATGAAGCAGGCGGTGGCCCACCTGCTGCCTTATATCGAGGCCGAGAAGCAGCGCACCGTGGACGCCGGCGGCGAGGCGAAAGCCAAGGGCAAGATCGTGATCGCCACGGTGAAGGGCGACGTGCACGACATCGGCAAGAACATCGTCACCGTCGTGCTCCAGTGCAACAACTTCGAAGTGGTGAACATGGGCGTGATGGTCCCGTGCCAGGACATCCTCGCCAAGGCCAAGGTGGAGGGCGCGGACATCATCGGCCTGTCGGGCCTGATCACGCCGAGCCTGGAAGAGATGCAGCATGTGGCCTCGGAGATGCAGCGCGACGACTTCTTCCGCGTCAAGAAAATTCCGCTGCTGATCGGCGGCGCCACCACCAGCCGGGTGCACACCGCGGTGAAGATCGCGCCGCATTACGACGGGCCGGTGGTCTACGTGCCCGATGCGTCGCGCAGCGTGAGTGTCTGCGCCGATTTGCTCAGCGACGAACGGGCCACGAAGTACATCGGCGAGCTGAAAGCCGACTACGAGCGGGTGCGCCAGCAGCACGCCAACAAAAAGGTGACGCCGTTGGTCTCGATCGAGGCCGCGCGCGCCAACCGCACCGCGATCGACTGGGCTGCCTACACGCCGCCCGCGCCC
>JANNGZ010000266.1:0-3435 GCA_031404155.1 Burkholderiales bacterium | reverse complement strand
TTCGACGTGTCGGTGGTCAACCTGGAAGGCGACGTGGTGGAGGTGCTGGCCAGCCATGGCAACAACCATCTCGGTGGCGACGACTTCGACCGCAAGCTGATCGACCATGCGCTGGCTCATCTGCAGCAGGCGCACCAAGTGGATGCGAGCCGCTCGCCGGCGGCGATGGCGCGCTTGCAGCGTGCCGCCGAGGCGGCCAAGATCGCGCTGTCGGACGCCCCGTTCGCGACCCTGGCCGAGGAGTTCCTGCTCGAGCGCGAGGGCGTGCCGGTGCATCTGGCGCTGGAGGTCTCGCGCGAGCAGTACGAGGCCATGATCGAGCCCTACATCTCGGAAACGCTGGACGCCGTGCACGTGGCCCTGAGCGGTGCCGGCCTCACGGTGGGCGACATCGACGAGATCCTGCTCGTCGGCGGTGCCACGCGCACGCCGCTGGTGGTGCAGCGGCTCGAGCGCGAATTGGGCAAACAGCCGCGCGCCGAGGTCGACCCCGACATGTGCGTGGCGATGGGCGCGGCGATCCAGGCGGCGCTCATCGCGGGCACGCAGACGCACACGGTGCTGGTCGACGTCACGCCCTACACCTTTGGCACCAGCGCTTTGGGCGAGCGGGATGGCGAGTCCTACGAATACTGCTACGTACCGCTGATCCGCAAGAACACGCCAGTTCCGGTGTCCAAGAGCGATGTCTTCTTCACCGTGTTCGACGGGCAGCCTTCGGTCGATGTGCTGGTCTACCAGGGCGAAGACCCCGACGCGCTGAACAACATCGAGATCGGGCGCTTCCGGGTCGAAGGCCTGAGCGATGTGCCGGCGGGCAACCCCATCGTGCTGGGCCTGGCGCTGGATCTGGACGGCATCCTGGAGGTCACGGCGCGCGAGAAGGCCAGCGGGTTGCAGCGCAGCATCACCATCGGAGATGCCATCGCCCGTTTTGAACAGGGGAAGCTGGACGAGGCACGCAGCCGCGTGCAGGCGCTTTTTGGCGAGGGCAGTGAAGACGGCCGCGCAGCAGGCAGCGCAAGCGCCGACGATGCCGGCCCGGCGGTGGCGGCGCCCGGCTTAGATGCGCGCCGTCTGGCGGTCGAGGCGCACGCGCTGGTCGAGAAGGCCGAACGCGTGCTGGAAAAGGCCGGCGCACAAGACGCAGAAGACTTGGTGGACGCCATTGAAGCGACCAAGGACGCACTGGCCAACGACGAAGCCGCACTGAAGACAGCGATGGATACGCTGGCCGATCTGCTTTACTACCTCGACGTTTGAGAGTGTCGCGCCATCATCTGTTGCTGTCGGCCGTGCCCAAGGGGCCGGCGTGAGCGTGGAACGCTGCCCGGCCTGCCGCGGGCGCTTGGCGTCGGAGCCAGCGTGTCCGCGGTGTGGCTGCGACCTGGCGCTCGTGCGCCGCGCCGAGGCGCAGGCACGGCAGCGGCTGGTGCGTGCGCTACGCGCCTTCGCGCAAGGTGATGCGCGCCAGGCGCGCGCGCTGACGCAGGCCTCGCTGAGGCTGGCGCACAGCCCACTGGCTGCGCGTGTGCTGCAGGTTCTGGGGACTGGCTGACCGCTTCTACGCCACGTGCCTGGCGGTCGCTCAGAGCAGAGTGTCGCGGCTGCCGGTCTGAGAATCTCTGAGTGGCAGCCACTTGGCAACCAATTGCATGTTCTGTGCGTCAGCAACGACCCTTATGGAGAGCTTTCCATAGCGGCCGGGTGCCGCCGTCCGTCGTGCTTCGCCGAACGACCGGTCACCGCCAGGTTGCTGAACTTCGCCCACCCTCGTTCGACCGCACCTTGGGCGAGAAGCAACGGTCGCCAGGACCGGCTTTTGCCGACAGGTTGCAACGGGTGGATCGACGCTCGGCGAGGCCAGCGTTGATGATGTAGTTCCGTAGATCTACGAGCGGCAACTTTCCCCGCCCCTGCCCTTCCAGTGCCCAGCACAGCGCATCACGAAGCGCGGCCCGCCGAGGCGTCGTATCGCCTGGGAGCGCGGCAATTGCCGTCAGCGCAGATAAACCTGCCGATCTCCCGGAAACCCGCATGGATGCTTGGTTTTGCGCCCGGAATTTGCCGTCAGCCTGGGAATCGGCCTGACGGAAAATTTCTGCCTGGAACTCAACGCGACATTTTTACTGTCAGATTTGCCGTCAGATTGAAGGGCATCCAGGCGATAGATCTTGATAGATCCCGACAGAAATTCGCCTTCCGAATCAATGCGTTGGGTCGACTTTTCGATAGATCTCGATAGACGCCGACAGATCTCGAAAGCTACTCCCACTCGATCGTCGCCGGCGGCTTGCTGCTGACGTCGTAGGTCACGCGGTTGATGCCGCGCACCTCGTTGATGATGCGTGAGCTCACCTTCTTCAGCAGCGCGTAGGGCAGCTCGGCCCAGTCGGCGGTCATGAAGTCGCTGGTCTGCACGGCGCGCAGGGCCACCACGTAGTCGTAGGTGCGGCCGTCGCCCATCACACCGACGCTTTTGACCGGCAGGAACACCGCGAAGGCCTGCGAGGTCAAGTCGTACCAGCTCTTGCCCGTGGCCGCGTCCTTGGTCGCCCGCAATTCTTCGATGAAGATCGCATCGGCGCGCCGCAGCAGGTCGGCGAACTGCGGCTTGACTTCACCCAGGATGCGCACCCCCAGCCCCGGCCCCGGGAACGGGTGGCGGTAGACCATCTCCGGCGGCAGCCCGAGCGCGATGCCGAGCGCGCGCACCTCGTCCTTAAACAGCTCGCGCAGCGGTTCCAGCAGCTTCAGGCCCAGCGTTGCCGGCAGCCCACCCACGTTGTGGTGGCTCTTGATGCTGGTCGCCTTCTTGGTCTTTGCGCCGCCGCTCTCGATCACGTCGGGGTAGATCGTGCCCTGGGCCAGCCACCTCGCGCCGCCTGAGGAGGCGGCGCCATCAGCGCCGCGCAGCTTCTTCGCTTCGGCCTGGAACACTTCGACGAACTCGCGGCCGATGATCTTGCGCTTGGCCTCGGGGTCGGTCACGCCCGCCAGGTGGCCGAGGAACTGCGCGCTGGCATCCACATGCACCACCTTCGCGTGCAACCGGCCAACGAACATGTCCATCACCATCGCGCCTTCGTTGAGTCGCAACAGGCCGTGGTCGACGAAGACGCAGGTGAGCTGGTCACCGATGGCACGGTGGATCAGCGCCGCGGCAACGCTCGAATCGACCCCGCCCGACAGGCCGAGGATCACCTCTTCGCTGCCCACCTGCTCGCGGATGCGCGCGACCGCTTCACTCACGTAGTCGCCCATCACCCAGTCGGGCCTGGCCTTGGCGATGTCGAGCACGAAGCGGTTCAGCAGTTCGCGGCCCTTCTCGGTGTGCGTGACCTCGGGGTGGAACTGCACGCCGTAGTAGCGCCGCGCTTCGTCGGCCATGCCGGCGATCGGGCAGCTCGGCGTCGAGGCCATCAGCTTGAAGCC
>JANNGZ010000265.1:0-1972 GCA_031404155.1 Burkholderiales bacterium | reverse complement strand
TGCCGGCTGGAGCGAGGTGCTCAACCAGTACCAGCGCCGCGCGGACCTGATCCCGAACATCGTGGCCACGGTCAAGGGCGAGGCCAACTTCGAGCAGGAAACGCTGACCAAAGTGGTCGAGGCGCGCGCCAAGGCCACTTCGATCCAGGCCACGCCCGAGCTGATCAACGACCCGGCGGCGTTCCAGAAATTCCAGGCCGCGCAGGGCGAATTGACCGGCGCCTTGAGCCGCCTGCTGGTGGTGGCCGAGCAGTACCCGAACCTGAAAGCCAACCAGGGCTTCCAGGACCTGCGGGTGCAGCTCGAAGGCACCGAGAACCGCATCACCGTGGCGCGCAACAAGTACATCAAGAGCGTGGCGGACTACAACGTGCTCACCCGCAGCTTCCCGAACAACTTGACCGCGATGGTCTTCGGCTACCAGACCAAGCCCAGCTTCACGGTGCAGAACGAAGCCACCATCTCGGCGCCACCGTCGGTGAGCTTCGAGAAGGCGCCCGCGAAGCCGGCACCCGCGGCGTCGAAGTAAGCCGTACACCCTGCGATGCTGAATTGGCGCCGCGGCCTGCGCGCGTGGACGGCCGGGCTCGGCGGCTTGGCTGCGGCCTCTGCGTTTGCGTCGGTGCTTGCGTTCGCGCTCGCCAGCGCGAGTTCGCCGGCGGCGGCGCAAGACGTGCTACCGGTGCCCGCACTCTCGGCGCGGGTGGTCGACCAGACCGCCACGCTCAGCGCGCCGCAGGCCGCGGCGCTGGAAGCCAAGCTCGCCGCCTTCGAAGCCCAGGCTGGGCCGCAGATCGTGGTGCTGATCGTGCCGAGCACGCAGCCCGAGGACATCGCGGCCTATGCGCAGCGCATCGGCGACAGCTGGAAGATCGGCCGCCGCGAGGTCGGCGACGGGCTGCTGCTCGTGGTGGCCAAGAACGACCGGCGCATCAACATCCAGACCGCCAAAGCGCTGGAAGGCGCGGTGCCCGACCTCGCGGCGCGGCAGATCATCCAGAACAAGATCTCGCCCGCGTTCAAGACCGGCGACTACGCCGGCGGCCTCAACGCCGGTGTCGACGCGTTGATCGCGCGCATCAAGGGCGAGGGCTTGCCCGGCGTCAAGGGCGCGCCGAATGCGGGGCGCGACGGTGCGCTCGGCGGCTCTCGAAGCCCCGGTTTCGACTGGCAAGAGCTGGCGATGTTCTTTTTCATCGGCGTGCCGGTGCTCGGCGCGCTGATCACCGGCATGATGGGCCGCAAGCTCGGCTCGCTGGTGACTGCGGGCGCGGCCGGCGGCATGGCCTGGTGGCTCAGCGCGAGCCTGTTGCTCGCGGCGGGTGCGGGCGTGCTCGCGCTGGTGCTGGTCGGCATCCTCGGCGTGGGTGCCGCAAGCCGGCGCGGGGGCGGCGGGCTTGGCGGAATCGGCCCGGTGATCTGGGGCGGCGGCAGTGGCGGCTGGGGGGGTGGCGGCGGAGGAGGTGGTTTTTCCTCTGGCGGTGGCGGCGACTTCGGCGGCGGCGGCGCGTCGGGAGACTGGTGAGCATGACCACCCCCATGAGCCCCACCACGACGCAGGCGGCCATCCGCGGCAGCCGCCTGCTGCGCATCCTCAAACACCGCTGGCTCGACGAGAGCGACACGCGGCGTGCGCTCGGGCCCGAGGCGTTGGCGCGCATCGAGGCGCGGGTGCGCGAAAGCGAGTCAAAACATCACGGCGAAATCCGGGTTTGTGTCGAAGCGGGCTTGCCGCTGTCCTACCTGTGGCAGCGCCTTGGCGCACGCGACCGGGCGCTCACCATCTTCGGCAAGCTGCGGGTGTGGGACACCGAGGGCAACAACGGCGTCCTGATCTACCTGCTGCTGGCCGAACACGCGATCGAGATCGTGGCCGACCGCGGCCTGGCGCGGCAGGTGCCGCCGGAACATTGGCAGCAGATCGTGGCCGGCATGCGCGAAGCGTTTCGCGCCGGGCGTTTCGAGGAAGGCT
>JANNGZ010000264.1:0-2707 GCA_031404155.1 Burkholderiales bacterium | reverse complement strand
GCCTTCATCGAACCTCTGTCATGTCGGCAGCGCCGGCACGAGCCTCGGCTTCGATCCCCACTGCGTGGGGCCCCTCTTCGCGACGGGCTCATGCCGGCTGCCTCCGCACCATCAGCCTTCATCGAACCACCGTTATGTCGGCAGCGCCGGCATGAGCCTCGGCTTCGATCCCCACCTGGTGGGGCCCCTCGTCGCGACGGGCTCATGCCGGCACCACGATGCGAACGCGGAACATGCCGTGTTCGAGCTGGGCGTCGAACTGCGCCGCCACGTCATGCATCAGGTGCAGCCGCTCGCGCACATTGCGCAAGGCCATGCCAGCGCCCGGGCGCGACGCTTCGGCGCCCACCGTGTTGTCGATATCGACCACCGCATGGCCGCGCTTGAGCCGCGTGCGCACGCGAATCGTGCCGCCGTCGAGGGCCGGCTCCACACCGTGGCGCACCGCGTTCTCGACCAGCGGCTGCAGCAGCAAGGGCGGCACGCGCGCCAGGGCCGCGCCCGGGTCGAGCTCCCAGGTCACGCGCAAACGCTCGCCAAAGCGGATTTGCTCGATCGCCAGGTAGCGCTGCGCGAGCTCGACCTCCGAGCCGAGCGTGACGGCCTGGTCGGTGTCGTCCAGCGCCACGCGGAACAGCTCGGCCAGGTCTTCCAGCAGACCCTCGGTGCGCGCCGGGTCGACCCGCGCCAGCGTGATCGCCGTGTTGAGGGTGTTGAACAGGAAGTGCGGCCGGATGCGCGACTGCAGCTCGGCCAGGCGTGCGCTGGTATCGGCCGGGCCCTGCGCAATGGCGCGCAATCGCAGCCAGTAAAAGAGCGCCGCGGCCAGCGCCGCACCCGCCAGCGCGGGCGCCAGCCAGCGGCCCGGGGTGAAGGCGTTGCCTTCGGCCAGCAGGCCGAGGCCGATACTGGCCTGCAGGGCCCAGCAGCCGGCCGCGCAGGCCGCGCCGAGCCCGACCGCCGCGGCCCATTGGGCGGGCTCGGGCAGGCGCGCGAGCACGTCTTTCAGCAGGCAAGACAACACCAGCCACAACAACACACCGGGCAGCGCGACGCCGGAGCCAAGAGCGAGCTGCGTCAACCACTGCGCGAAGCTGGCCGCGCCGAAGAGCACGCCGATGGCGAGCACCACATGCACGAACAGCACCGCGCGCAGCACCACGCCCCCATGGCACATGTCGAACGCCGAGCCCGAGCCGCTGGCCCGGCGCGGCGCGGCGCCGGCCGAGGGCAGGCCAAAGCCGGTGCTGCCAAACGCGCCGGCCTGGCTGTCGCCGGGGGGCTGGAAGCCGGGCGGTACGGGCGGCGTGGGTTCGGGCATCGGGTCGGTTGCGTTCAGGGGCGTCGATAGAATCGGCGGGCTCGGCGCCAGCGCATTGTCGCCAACTCCCACCCGCCCGCCCAAGGGCGTTTTGCGCGATTCACCGCACCCCATGGCCACCAATCAACTCGACGAAAAATCCACCGCCTGGTCGGCCCTGTTCTCCGAGCCGATGAGCGATCTGGTGAAGCGCTACACGGCCAGCGTGGGCTTCGACCGGCGGCTGTGGAAGGCCGATATCGCGGGCAGCCTGGCGCATGCCGAGATGCTGGCGGCGCAAGGCATTCTGAGCCCGCAGGACCACGCTTCGATCGTGCAGGGGCTGGCCGCGATCGCCGCCGAAATCGAGGCCGGTACCTTCGAGTGGAAGCTCGAACTGGAAGACGTGCACCTCAACATCGAGGCGCGGCTGACGCAGCGCGTCGGCGACGCCGGCAAGCGGCTGCACACCGGGCGCTCGCGCAACGACCAGGTCGCGACCGATGTGCGGCTCTGGCTGCGCGGCGAAATCGACGCCATCGCTGAGCTGCTGGCGGCGCTGCAACGCGCGCTGGTCGAGGTGGCCGAAGCCCACGTCGAGACCGTTCTGCCGGGCTTCACCCACTTGCAGGTGGCGCAGCCGGTGAGCTTTGGCCATCACCTGCTGGCCTACGTGGAGATGTTCGCGCGCGACGCCGAACGCATGGCCGACGTGCGCCGACGCACCAACCGCCTGCCGCTGGGCGCGGCGGCGCTGGCCGGCACGAGCTACCCGCTCGACCGCGAGCGCGTGGCGCGCTCGCTGGGCATGGTCGACGACGCCGGCAATGCCTGCGTCTGCCAGAACAGCCTCGACGCGGTGAGCGACCGCGACTTCGCTATCGAGATAACGGCGGCGGCGAGCATCGCGATGGTGCACATCTCGCGCCTGTCGGAAGAGCTGGTGCTGTGGATGAGCCAGAACTTCGGCTTTGTTGAATTGGCGGACCGGTTCTGCACCGGCTCGTCGATCATGCCGCAGAAGAAGAACCCCGACGTGCCCGAACTCGCGCGCGGCAAGACCGGCCGCGTGGTCGGCCACCTGATGAGCCTGCTGATGTTGATGAAGGGCCAGCCGCTGGCCTACAACAAGGACAACCAGGAAGACAAGGAGCCTCTGTTCGACACGGTGGACACGCTCAAGGACACGCTGCGCATCTTCGCCGAGATGGCGGGCGGCATTGCGGTGAAGCCCGATGCGATGGAGAAGGCCGCACTCAAGGGCTATGCCACGGCCACCGATCTGGCCGACTACCTGGTTCACCAAGCACAGGGCAAGATTCCAGAGCGACTCGTAGAGAAAGGTCGGATGGAACGTCGTACCGGACGCGTACCCGCTTGGCAATTTGTCATCGGAGATCTCGAGCG
>JANNGZ010000263.1:0-5103 GCA_031404155.1 Burkholderiales bacterium | reverse complement strand
ACCGGCATGGCGTTTCGCGTGCCCACGTCGGACGTGTCGGTGGTCGACCTCACCGTCGAGCTGCTCAAGGAAGCCAGCTACAAGGAAATCTGCGCCGAGATGAAGGCGCAGAGCGAAGGCGCCATGAAGGGTGTGCTCGGCTACACCGAAGACAAGGTGGTCGCCACCGACTTCCGCGGCGACGCGCGCACCTCGATCTTCGACGCCGAAGCTGGCCTCGCGCTCGACAGCACTTTCGTCAAGCTGGTCGCCTGGTACGACAACGAGTGGGGCTACTCGAACAAGTGCCTGGAGATGGTGCGGGTGGTGGCGAAGTAAGCGACACGAAGTGCGCGCTGAGCGGGGGCGAGCAACATTTCACACCGGCTCCAGCACATGGATCACCCGGCTGGCGGTCCATTCCTTGACCTTCGCGCCGTAGGCGGCCATGTGCGGTGCGGCGGCATGGGCCTGCAACGCAGCCAGGCTGTCCCATTTCTCGACCACCACAAAGGTGTCGGGGCCGAAGCTGCCGCGCGAGGGCGGCAGGCCCTGCGCGTCCACCGTGGCGGCGTATTCGACGCAGCCGGCCTCGGCGCGCACCGCCGCGGTGTTGGCCTGGAAGGCCGCGAGGACCTTGTCGCGCTGGCCGGGCTGGGCAGTGATGATGGCGATGACATGGATCATGGCAAGAGACTCCTTGGTCTTGTTAACGAAAAATGCCTGCAATGCCCGGCCTGTATGCGTAGACAGCCATCAAATCAATAGCATTCGGTCCGAGCTTCATGCGCCCATTGTGGCGAAATGCCGTGCCGGCGGCGAGGCGCGCTACCATCGATGCTTGAGCCACTGCCAGATCAAGAAGGAGTTGTCATGACTGCAAAGAACGGGGCAGACCCGCAAGCGTCCGCCTCGCTGGAAAGCGCGATCGACAAGGCCAAGGAAGTGGCCGCCGAAATCCAGCAGGCGGCGGACAACCTGGCGGTGGTGAACACCGTGCTGCAGGACCAGATTCCCGACGCGATCCAGGTCGGCGAAGTCGCGCAGGCACTCGACCAGAGCGAAGCGGTCGAAAGCCTCATCACCCGTTCGGCCGAAACGCTGGACCGGGTGAACAGCGAGCTCGAAAAGGCCGCGGCGCCGGCACGGCGCGCCTGAGCAAGCCGCGACGCGGCTCGGTAGGCGCCGTCTTACCTCGGACGTAGCGTGCGGCGTCCACCATGCGTGGGCACGGTCGGCTAGGCTGGCAGAGCTACTGGGCTTTTGCATGGCCGTTCAGATTTTTCTCGTCGAAGACAACCCCCTCATCCGGGACAACCTCATTCCCACCCTTGAGGACCTGGTCGATGCCGAGGTGCTGGGCTGCGCCGACAGTGAAGCGGAGGCATCAACCTGGCTCGAGGTGCATTCGCAAGAGTGGCAACTGGCCGTGGTCGACATGTTCCTGCGCCAAGGTTCGGGGCTCGACGTGCTGCGGCGCTGCCAGCAGCGTTTGCCGCACCAGCGCGTGGTGGTGCTGAGCAACTATGCCACCGCCGACATGCGTCGCCGCGCGCTCGCGCTTGGCGCCGATGCGGTGTTCGACAAGTCCAACGAGCTGGACGACTTCATCGACTACTGCCGGGCTGCCGCGAAGGTCTGACCCCACGACAGCGAGATGCCCTTGAATTCGGGCTTGCCCTGCGCCATGCCGTTGGAGGCCATCGAGGTGGTCTCGCCGATCTTGAAGCTGGCGTGCATCACCTTGTCGGCCCATGCATCTCCTGCCCGGCGCCGCCGTAGTGCGCGATGTGCGTGATCGTCGAGGGGCTGTAGGCGCGCGGGGTGAGCAGCGCACTGTCCCGCCTCCGATCAGGTTTGGCGGTGCGCTCCTACAAGGCGGCAGCGGGCGTTACCAAATGATCGACTGATGACTCAGCTTCCCGGAATCTCCGTCCGTTACTTGTCGGTGGTGCGTTTCCTGATTACGGCGCCAGCACCATGCCGAACTTGATCCTGGCTACCCCGAACACCCGGGTCAAGGTAGTGGCCGTTGTTTCACCGGCCACCACCATCGGTCGCGATCTCGTCAACAACGTCGTGATCGACTCGCCTCTGGCCAGCCGCCAGCACGCGGTGCTGCTGATCGATGGGCCCTTTGTCATCATCAAGGATGCGGGAAGTCGCAACGGAACCTATGTCAACGGCTGTCGCGTGGAGACCCAGGTGCTGGCGGACCACGACCTGATCGAGATCGGCGACTGCCTGATGCGCTTCGTCTCGTCCGACCAGGAGGTGGTGGCGCCGGAGACCATCAGTCTCATGTCCGACGTCGTGTTCCGGCGCATGCCGGCAGCCCGACCGCACAGGCTCGATACGCCGCGACGCTGAGCTGCCCGTCGGCCCGTTAATTGAACAGCGTCGGGTTGCGGCGCGCCTCATCGAGCCGCCGCTGCCGCAGCACCTGCACACACTGCGGATGGCGAGCACTGGCCGGCTGCGCACAGGTGTTGTTCAAGCAGATGGCGCGCGCGAAGAAATTGAGTTCGCCGCACATCGCCAGCGGCCCCGCCGCAACGGCACGCGGCACCGGCGCCGAGCGCTGCTCCACCGGCGGCACCGCAGCCCGGCGCCGCGCTTCGGGCCGCGGCTCCGCGGCCCGCGCTTCGATCGGCGCGCGGGCCGCCGGCTGCGCGATCGGCGACGGCGACGGCGCTTCTACCGGGCCGTCGACCAGCGTTTGCGTCGGCGGCGCGATTGCCTTCAAGACATCGGCAGCGAGCGCCGGGTCGGCCGCCGGTGGAACGCTCTCAGCCGCGCGGGCCACGGGCATCGGCGCCAGGGGCGCGAACTGCGCCGGCACCGGGCGGGCGACCGATGCGTGCATCGCGTACCAGAGCCCGAAAGCGCCGAACAGCGCGATCAATGCGCCCGCGATCCAAGCCACCGTGACCCACCGCGCCGGCACGGCCAGCGCGAGCGCGCCGCTCGGAGCCCGTACCGGAGCGCCGAAGGTGCCGGACGGCGCCATGGCGTGCGGGTCGCTTGCCGTGTAGAACGCCGGCAGTTTGCCATCGCAACCCTTGCAGACTTTGGCGGAAAAGCGGTTGATCGTCTGGCACTCGGCGCAGACCACTGGCATCGACCGGCCGAGCTGAAAAAAGATCTTGCACAGATCGACCAAACCGCCAAAGGCGGGGGCTGCCACCGGCATGCGCGGCGTGACGAAGCGGGCGGTTAAGGCGACCATGGTGGTGTTCGGAAAGTGAAGGCCCTTGCGGCCGAAGGCTCGGGGTTGCGGACTCCCGCGGCGGCGATGTGCGGCTTTTTGTTGTTCGATTTTGATGCTCTGCGGCGCAAGAAAGTTATGTAATTAACGGCGCCGCCCCATGTTGCCTGCCTCGGATGAATCCGGCAACGGCTGTAAGACAAAGCGCTACCCGTCCAGCGCATCGGCCGGCGCTGGACACGCCCGTCAAGACCCGCTACACCCGGCCCATGTCCCTAAACGAAATCTGGCGCCTTTCCGCCGCGCAGGTGGCGGCCCTGGTCGCCGGGCGCAAGCTCTCCGCCACCGAGGCCGCGCAGGCCGCGCTGGCGCGCCTCGATGCCGTCAACCCGCGGCTCAACGCGGTGGTCGATTGCCGGCACGACGAGGTGCTGCGGCGCGCTGCCGCCGTCGACGCGGCGCTGGCACGCGGCGACGCGCTCGGGCCGCTGGCCGGCGTGCCGGTGACCGTCAAGGTCAACATCGACCAGGCTGGCTTTGCTACCACCAATGGCGTCACGCTGCAAAAAGATTGGATCGCCGCCAGCAACAGCCCGGTGGTCGACAACCTGTTGAAGGCCGGCGCGGTGATCGTCGGCCGCACCAACACCCCGGCCTTCAGCTTGCGCTGGTTCACCAGCAACCGCCTGCACGGCCGCACGCTCAACCCGCGCAACCCCGCGCTCACGCCCGGCGGCTCGTCGGGCGGGGCGGCCTCGGCGGTGGCCGCGGGCATCGGCCACATCGCGCACGGCACCGATATCGCCGGCTCCATCCGCTATCCCGCGTATGCCTGCGGCGTGCACGGCCTGCGGCCCAGCCTGGGCCGCGTGGCGGCGTACAACGCGTCGAGCCCGGAGCGCGGCATCGGCCCGCAACTGACCGCCGTGTCGGGCCCGATCGCGCGCCACGTGGGCGATCTGCGCCTGGCGCTGGCCGCCATGGCGCAGCCCGATGCGCGCGACCCGTGGTGGATGCCCGCCCCGCTCGCCGGTCCGGCCGTGCCGCGCAGCGTGGCCCTGTGCCTGCGCCCCGATGGCCTGGACACGCAGCCCGAGGTGGTGGCGGCCTTGCGGGACGCCGCCGAGCGCCTGCGCGACGCCGGCTGGGCGGTCGACGAACTCGATGCTCTGCCGCCGCTGCGAGCCGCCTGCGCCGACCAGGTCGCGCTGTGGATCGGCGACGGCTATGAGGCGCAGATGCGCAACGCCGAGCGCGAAGGCGACGAAGGCGCCCTCGCGGCCCTGGCCGGCCAAGCCGCCGTCGCCGCCACGGTCAAGACAGCCGGGCAACTCTCCGCCGTGCTGGTGCGCCGCGCCACCCTTGTGCGCCAGTGGCAGCTCTTCTTGGAGCAGCGCTACCCCGTGGTGCTGATGCCCGCATCCAGCGAGCTGCCCTTTGCGGCCGAGCTGGACCTGCAAGGCCCCGAGGCCTATGCGCGCGTGTGGGCGGCGCAGATGCCGATGATCGCGCTGCCCTTCATCGGCTTGCCTGGGCTGGTCGTGTCCACCGGCTTGACGGGCCCGGCCAACGACATGCCGGTCGGCGTGCAGATCGTGGCCGGGCGCTTTCGCGAAGACCTGTGCCTGGCGGCCGGCGAGGCGATCGAGGCGCGGGGCGTGCCGCCGATGCCGACGGAACCGGCGTTCTCCTAGCCGCGCGCTCTTGAATCCCGTGCCGGCGCGGCGCGCTCGCCTACGCCCTTAAGCGCCATGGGCGACTGGCGCACCCATGTCGCGGAAGTAATGGTAAACCCAGGGAGTCAAGGTTCGCACGCACCTCGATCGAGGTGCGCCCGAGCAGCGCCGTCAGCGCATTCGGGAAAAGGCCGACTATGAAATTCGAGATTTGGGGGGATCAGCCCCTTGTTCTGTCGG
>JANNGZ010000262.1:0-2957 GCA_031404155.1 Burkholderiales bacterium | reverse complement strand
CCGGCCGCCCGAAAGGCGAATACCGGAGTGCGCAGCACGGAGGTTGCCTGATGAGCGGGGAAGGCACAGCCTCATCGGGCGCGCAGGGGCGGGCCCCGCCCGTCTCGATCCGCATCTCCGGCGGCCTGGGCAACCAGATGTTCCAGTACGCCGCCGCGCGCGCGCTCGCGCTGCGCACCGGCGCCTCGCTGGATCTGGACTTGTCCTTCTACGACAAGGGCCGCCACCGCGGCTATGAACTCGGCGCGTTCCCGCTCGCGCCGCATACCGTACGCGCGGCACCCGCCGCGGTGCCGCGGGCGCGCGTTGCGCTCTCGCGCTGGTGGCGCCGGCTGCGCGGTGACGCGTTCCATGAGGAAGCTCATTTCCACTACGACCCGGCAGTCGAGAGCTTGCGGCCACCGGTGCACCTGCTCGGGCATTTCCAGTCGGCGCGCTACTTCGCGGCCGTTGCCGCCACGATCCGGCGCGAGCTGATGCCGCCGGCGGCCGCCGACGCGGTGAGCCAGGATGTAGCGGCTGCCATTGCTGCGGCCAACGACACGGCTGTTGCGTGCACCGGCCCGAGCGCCCAGCGGCCTGGCAGCGCCGCGCTGCATGTGCGCCGCGGCGACTACGTGTCGAACCCGAAAAACGCCGGCGTGTTCGCGGCCTGCGGCGTCGAGTACTACGCCCGCGCGTTGCAGGCGCTGCCCGAGGGCAGCACGGTGTTCGTGTTCTCCGACGACATCGCCTGGGCGCGCGAGCACCTGCCGCGCTTGCCGCATTTGCCGCCGCTGCAGTTCGTCGGCGACGGCTCGCCCCGTGCCGGCCTGGGGGACCTGTGGCTGATGACGCTCGCGCACCACCACATCATTGCCAACTCGTCGCTGAGCTGGTGGGGCGCTTGGCTCGCCGGGCCGGACCAGGGCCTCACCGTGGCGCCGGCGCGCTGGTTTGTCGACCCCGCGAAGGACACCCGCGACCTGATCCCGGCCGACTGGCGGCGTGTCTGATCACGCGCCGCTGATGCGCCGACCGTGACGCGCCGCCTCTACCACTTCCTCTACAGCGCGCTCTGGCGCCTGCTGCTGCCGCTGCTCTGGCCGTGGTGGTGGTACCGCTCGCGTGCGAGTGCGGAGGCGGCGGAACGCGGGCGCTGGCGCGAGCGGCTGGCGCTGGTGCGCTACCCGGCGTACGCACGCGGCGGCCTGCTGCTGCATGCGGCGTCGGTGGGTGAGGCGGTGGCGGCGCTGCCGCTGCTGCGTGAACTCGCCAAACTGCTGCCCGGACTGCCGCTGCTGGTCACCTGCACCAGCCTCACCGGCGCGCAGCGCCTGCGCCAACAACTCGGCGCCGAAGTGGCGCAGGTCTACCTGCCCTTCGACCTACCGGGTGCCATGGCGCGGCTGCTCGACCGCGTGCAGCCCCGCGCCATCGTGCTGATGGAAACCGAGCTCTGGCCCAACCTGGTCGAGCAGGCGCGGCGCCGCGCCATTCCGGTGTTGCTCGCCAACGCGCGGCTGTCGGCGCGTTCGGCGCGCGCCTACGCGCGGGTGTCGCCCTTCAGCCGGCCGATGCTGCAAACCCTGAACCGGGTGCTCGCACAAAGCCGCGCCATCGCGCGGCGCTTCCACGCGCTGGGCGTGCCGCGGGAGCGCGTCAGCGTGCTCGGCAACATCAAGGTCGATGTGCAGATCGACGAGAGGGTGCGGCAAGCCGCGGCGGCGCTGCGGGCGCAACTCGGCGGGCAGGTCGACGCTCGGCCAATGGCGCCGTCAGGCTTTCAAGCGGCTGAACATCGGGGTGCCCCCTCCGACGCAGCAGCCGACGCAGCAGCCGACGCAGCAGCGGGCGCAGCACAGGCTCCTCGCCGCGTGTGGGTGGCGGGCAGCACCCACCCCGGCGAAAACGAGGTTCTGCTCGCGGCCTTCACGCGGCTGCTGCGTACCCACCCAGGTGCCTTGCTGGTGCTGGTGCCGCGGCACCCCGAGCGCTTCGACGCGGCGGCGCGCGCCATCGAAGGCGCCGGCCTGAGCTGCGCCCGGCGCAGCCGCGCAGAGGTGCCCGACGCGACGACACCGGTCTGGCTCGGCGACACGATGGGCGAGATGTTGACCTGGTTCGCGCTCGCCGATGTTGCGTTCATCGGCGGCAGCCTGATCGAGCGCGGTGGCCACAGCCCGCTCGAAGCCATGGCCTTCGGCGTGCCGCTGCTCTCCGGCCCCCATGTGCGCAATTTCGCCGAGGCCTACCGCGACCTGGACCGCGCCGGCGGTGTGCGCTGGGTGCACAACGCGGATGACCTTCACGACACGCTGCACGAACTCTTCGACGACGCAGCGCAGCGTGAACACGCCGGCAGCGCGGCGCGGCGGGTGTTCGATGCCGGCGCCGGCGCGGCCGCACGCAGCGCGCAGGCGGTGCAGCGACTGGTCGACGAAGGCGAAGGCGCGCTGACCCGCTCGGACGACGGTGTGCAGGCGGTCTGGTCCGACGCGGCGATCGCTCCCACCTTGCCTGATCGCGCCTTCGAGGTGCAGGCCTGGCAGGCCGCAGGCCGCGTTCGCGGCCAGGCCGGGGGCCGCGGCACGGTGTGGTTCGTCGAACATGGCGCGCACGAGTTGGTGCTGCGCCACTATCGCCGTGGCGGCCGGCTCGGGCGCTGGGTGGCCGACAGCTACCTCGGCCGCGCCGCAGAACGCAGCCGGGCGATGCGCGAATTTGTGCTGCTGCGGCAGATGCACGCCGCTGGCCTGCCGGTGCCGCGGCCGGTGGCGGCACGCATGCAGCGGCTGGGCTTTTGGCGCTACCGCGCCGACCTGATCGTAGAGCGCATCCCCGGCGCGCAGGACGTGGCCACGATCCTCGCAAGCGGGCAGGCGCTCCAGCCCGCGCAGTGGCAGGCGCTCGGCGCGGCGGTGCGCCGCCTGCACGACTTCGGCGTCGACCACTCGGACCTGAACTGCCACAACCTG
>JANNGZ010000261.1:0-26990 GCA_031404155.1 Burkholderiales bacterium | reverse complement strand
TGTGGCCGGTCACCCAGCCGATGTCGGCGGTGCACCAGAACACGTCGTCGGGCTTCAGGTCGAAGGTCCACTTGGTGGTGAGCGCGGCAAACAGCAGGTAGCCGCCGCTGGAATGCTGCACGCCCTTGGGCTTGCCGGTGGAGCCCGAGGTGTAGAGCAGGAACAGCGGGTGTTCCGCGCCCACCCACTCCGGCTCGCAGCTGCTGCTTTCCTTGGCGGTGAGCTCGTGCAGCCACTTGTCGCGCGGCGCGGTCCAGGCCACCTTGCCGCCGGTGCGCTTGTAGACGATCACGTCGCGGATCGAATCGCAACCACCGAGCGCAAGGGCTTCGTCGACGATGGCCTTCAGCGGAAGAGACTTGCCGCCGCGCGCCTGCTCGTCGGCGGTGATCACCATCACCGCGCCGGCGTCTTCGATGCGGTCGCGCAGGCTTTGCGCCGAGAAGCCGCCGAAGACCACCGAGTGCGTGGCGCCGATGCGCGCGCAGGCCTGCATCGCGGCCACGCCTTCGATGCTCATCGACATGTAGATCAGCACCCGGTCGCCCTTCTTGACGCCGCATGCCTTGAGCGAATTGGCCATCTGGCAGACCTTGGCCAGCAGCTCGCTGTAGCTGATATTGGTCACCGCGCCGTCGTCGGCCTCGAAGATGATCGCCGTCTTGTTGCCCAGGCCGGCCTCGACGTTGCGGTCCAGGCAGTTGTAGGAGACGTTCAGCGTGCCGTCTTCGAACCACTTGAAGAAGGGCGCGTTGCTTTCGTCCAGCCCCTTGGTGGGTGGCTTTTTCCAGCTCACGAACTCGCGCGCCAGGCGGCTCCAGTAGCCGTCGTAGTCGGCGTCGGCCTCGGCCACCAGCTTGTCGTAGGCGGCCCGCCCCGACACATGGGCGTCCCGCGCCAGCGCTTGCGGCGGCGGGTAAGCTTTCAACTCCTGCGGAACATGGTCGGCGGCAGCGCTCATCGGGTGTCTCCTGAAGTGGGTCTGATTGGGCCGGGGCACCTTAGGGTCGGGCACTTACGAAGTGCTGACTCGGCGCCGTGGCCACGGGCCGATCATGCTCCGCCCCCTAGAATCCGCCGCACCGGAAAATCCCCAACAAAACACCCGATGGCCCAGACCAAAGACCCCGCCGTTTCCCGCCGCATGCCGCCGCTGCCCCGGTTCATCTTCATGAGCCGCTGGCTGCAATTGCCGCTGTACCTGGGCTTGATCGCCGCGCAGTGCGTTTATGTCTTCCACTTCTGGGTCGAACTCACCCACCTGATCGAGGCGGTGTTCGGCAGCAAGGAGGCGCTGGACACGCTGATCAAGAGCATCGGCTACAAGCTGCCCGAGATCCGGGATGCGGCCGGCACCGTCACCAGCGTCGAGGCGCCCAAGCTCAACGAGACGGTGATCATGCTGGTGGTGCTCGGGCTGATCGACGTGGTCATGATCAGCAACCTGCTGATCATGGTCATCGTCGGCGGCTACGAAACCTTTGTCAGCCGGATGAACCTGGAAGACCACCCCGACCAGCCGGAATGGCTGAGCCATGTCAATGCCTCGGTGCTGAAGGTGAAGCTGGCCACCGCAATCATCGGCATCAGCTCGATCCACCTGCTCAAGACCTTCATCAACGCCGACAACTACAGCGAGAAGGTGCTGCTCTGGCAGACCGCGATCCACGTCACCTTCTTGCTCTCGGCGCTCGCGGTGGCGGCCACCGACCGCATTCTCAGCCCGCCGACGGCCCGGCACTGAGCGCCGTCCAGCTCAGGCTGGGGCGATCGCGTCCAGCGGCGCGGCCATCGTCGTCGGCGCGCCGGTGAGCCGGCCGCCGCCGAGCTCCAGCGGCGGCTGGGCCAGCATCTGCCCCATGCGCGGCGCGGAGACCGGGCGCGAGAACAGGTAGCCCTGCATCGAGTCGCAGCCGAGCCGGCGCAACTCGTGGAACTGCTCGGCCTTTTCGACACCTTCGGCGGTGACCCGCAGGCCCAGGCCATGGCCCAGGTCGACGATCGCACGCACGATCGCGGCGTCCTGCCGATGCATCGGAATGTCGCGCACGAACATGCGGTCGATCTTCAAGGTGTGCAGCCTGAAGCGCTTGAGGTAGGCGAGCGACGAATAGCCCATGCCAAAGTCGTCCACCGCGAGGCGCACGCCGCCAGCGGCCAGGCGGTCGAGCTTTTCCAGGCTCTGTGGCGTGGGGTCGAGCAACAGGCCTTCGGTCACCTCGAGCTGCAAGCGCTGCGCCGGGAAGCCGGTGGCGGCGAGCACATCGGTCACCGTCTGCACGAAGTCGGCTTCGGCAAACTGGCGCGGCGACACGTTCACCGAGAGCACCAGGTCGTTGACACCCTCGCGCATCCAGGCCACGCCGCAGCGGCAGGATTGTTCGAGCACCCAACGCCCCACCTGCACGATCAGACCGGTTTGTTCCAGCGCCGGGATGAATTCCGAAGGCATCACCTCACCGCGCTGCGGGTCCTGCCAGCGCAGCAGCGCCTCCACCGCAATGATCTCGCGCCCATCGGCTTCGACGATCGGCTGGTAGACGACAAAAAACTCGTTGGCCTGAAAGGCGCGCTTCAGCCGCATCGGCATGTCCAGGCGCATGGCCGGGTCCACCTGCATCTCCGGCTCGTAGACGCGGAAGCGCCCACCGCCGCTGGCCTTGGCGCTGCGCATCGCAGCGTCGGCGCAGCTGAGCAGCTCGTCGACCGTGCCGGCCTGCTCGCCGGCCACGGCCACGCCGATGCTCATCATCGCGATCGTGTCGCGCCCGTCCAGCGCATAGGGCGGCTCGAAGGCGCGAAGTAAGTTACGCGCCATCGCGATCAAGGCCTGCGTGCCCGAGATGCCGCGCACCTGGATTGCGAACTGGTCCGCGCCCAGCCGCGCCAGCACGTCGCCGTCGCGGGTCACCGCGCGCATGCGGTCGGCCACGCCGCGCAGCAGCGCGTCGCCGGCGGGTTGGCCGAGGGTGTCGTTGACGACGCGAAAGCGGTCCAGGTCGATCAACAACACGCCCACGGTGCGCCGCGAGCCGCCCACTTGCTCGAGCGCACGCTGCAATTGGCAGCGCAGGCCGTCGCGGTTGAGCAGGCCGGTGAGCGCATCCACATGCGCCATCGCCAACACCCGGACCTCGGCGCGGCGCAATGCGGCCATCGGCCGCCTGAACGCGCCGCTCCACAAGCCGAAGGCCAGGCCGCAGCTGGCCAGGGCCACCAGCAGGCTGCTGACCAGGGTTGCGGCGAGCGAGCGGGAGACTTGCACCGCGCTGGCGCGGCCCGCAGCGGGGGGCAGCTCGTGCCGCACGCTCAGCGCCAGCCAGTCGCTGGCGATCGGGGCACCTTCGGCGGCGAGCAGCTTGTGGTCCGCGCCGATCAGCTCGCGCCGTTCATGTTCAACCTCGAACGGCGGCACCGCGAGCCAACGCTCGCCGTCGGCGCCGCGTTCGGCGAGCCAGGCCACCGAGTGCACCACCTCGTGCAGCTGGCGCTGCGTGCGCAGGACCGACACCGTGGACCAAAGCAAGGGCGGCAGCAGCGCCAGGGCGATCAGGCCAGCCAGCACCACTTTCGCGGTGCGGTCGGCGCGCAACAACTGACTTTGGGAGGGGCGGTGCTTCATGGGGTGCGGACCTTCAGACTGCGAGTTTGACGTCTGACGGAGGCTTCCTGCCCTCCGCCGGCACCGGATCCGTGAACAGCTTGACGCGGTTGCGCCCGGCGCGTTTGGCGCGGTACAGCGCCTGGTCGGCCCGGTCGATGAGTTCGTGGCCGTTGCTCAGCGCCGCACTCCACATGTCCACACCCACGCTGGCGGTGATGCGCAGGCCGGGCACTTCGCGCACGCCGGGCCCACACTCTTGTTCGATCGCGCGGCGCAGCCGCTCCGCCCAGATCCGCGCGCCGTGGCGGTCCAGGCCCGGCGCAACGATCACGAACTCTTCACCGCCATAACGCCCCACCAGGTCGCAGCTGCGCGCCGAGTCGTGCAGCTTCTTGGCCACCTCCTGAATCGCGCGGTCGCCGATTGCATGGCCATGGGTGTCGTTGACCGACTTGAAGTGGTCGATGTCGAGCATGGCGCAGGCCAGTGGCTTGCCCTGCTGGCGTGCCTCTTCGAGCAAGGCGCCCATCGCCTCGAGCAAGGCGCGCCGGTTCAGGCAGCCGGTGAGCGGGTCGCGCGTGGCCAGGCGTTCCAGCTCCAGGTTTTGCCGCTGCACCTCGTCGTTCGACGCGGTGAGCGCACTCATCGCGTCGCGCAGGGCGTCGTTGGCGCGGTGCAGCTCGGAGACATCGGTAAAGGTGGCCAGGCAGCCGCGCACGCTGCCGCCGGGGTCGGTGATCGGCGCACAGTTGACCATCAGCCGCCGCGCGTCCGGCCCGGTGCCGCCGATCTCCAGCAAGTGGCCGGCGTTCGGCGTGCGCTCCGCGGCGGCACGGGCCCAGGGGTGGGTGGCCGGGTCCGCCGGCAGGTTGTCGCCGAGCCAGGGCAGCTCGGACAAGGCCTTGCCGGTGGTCGCCGACAGGGCTTGCGGGTGCAGCACCCGAAACGCCTTGTTGGTGAGCAGCACCCTGCCCTTCGCGTCGAGCACCACAACCCCTTCGGCCATCACGTCGAACGCACCCTGCACCCGCTCCGGGATCACCGAGGCCGGGTCCAGGTGCTGCAGCGCGCGGCGCACGTAGAGGCCGAACACCAAAGCGCCCGCGGCCGACATGAACAGCATCATCACCACCAGCGGCTGGCGCAGCCAGCGCAGCACCGGGTGTGTGTTGTCGGCCTGGAACGCCATCTCCAGCCGCCCCCAGCGCACGCCGCCGGCGCTCAGGGGCACCACCACATGGTCGGCGTCGGACGCATCGCCGTTGACGCCGCGCCAATGGGTGGCGTGGTCGCCGGCCTGCACCAGCACCTGCGCGTCGCTGCGCCGCACCGCTGCCGAGCGCACGCCCTCGGTGCGCGCCACCACGCCTTGCAGCGTGCGTTGCAGCGCGCTGTGCTGCGCGGCGCTCATCAGCGCGGCCTGATCGTCGGTGTGCAGCAGCGTGGCCACCTGCACCGCCATCGCTTCGCCGATGCTCTTGCGCAAGCGCATCGCTTGTGCGTCGCGGTCGGGCAGCACGGCAAAGAAGAGGTCGGCCAGCAGCACCAGGGTGCCGCACAGGCCCACCAGGGCCAGGGTCATTTGAAGCAGGGGGCCGGGTCGTTTCATCGCGGGGGTTCCATGGGGCGGCGGGCCTCGGGCCGGCGGTCGAACAAGTCGGCCAGCGCACTGTCGTCAAAGGCGGTGTGCCGGGTGTCGAGGTCTTCGGGCTCGTCGTCGTCATCGGCCGGCCGCGCCAACACCGGCAGCAGGTCGACATGGCGCCATGCGGGCACGCCCATCAACATCGTGGTGATCAGGCCGCCGCTGCGGGTGAGCCACCAGATGAAGCCGGCGGTGAAGGTGACGCTGGCCACGTTCACCGGGTCCTGAACCATGCTCGCGAGTTGCTCGACGCTGCTCCGCGGCGCCACCATGTCGCCCGCGTCGACCTCGACCGGCGCGCTGCGGTAAAGCAGGGTGCTCAGGCGCATTCCGATCGCGTTGGCGGCACCGCCCGCCACCGAGGTGTCGAACGAGGCGGCGAGCAGCGACACATCGCCCACCGCCAGCGCCAGCGCGTCGAAGGACACGGTGGGCACCAGACCGGCCGTGCCCTCGAGTTCGCGCCGATGCGGCAGCACCGGCGAGCCCACGACATGGGCGCCTCGGTCGCCTGAGGCAGCATCGCCGCCACCGCCGAGCGCGGAAAAGCCGCCCGCCGAGTCGGTGGCCTCGCCGCTCGAAGCGCGTGCCGGCGAGGGGCCCACTGGCACGCCGGCGTCGGCGGGCAAGCCACCCAGGTCGAAGGCACGTTCGCGGTCGTTCTCTGGCAGCGTGGACGCCTGCACCGTGGGCAGCGGCGCGTTCAGCGAGCCGCCGCCAGCAGACTCCGGCACGTCGACCAGGTTGATGCGCACGGTTTGCTCGACACCGATGCCGCTGGCGTCGGTGACACGCACCAGCAGGTCGAAGCTGGACTGCGCTTCGAAAGCCAACATCGCGCCCTGCGCCAGAACAATGCGGCCGCTGGCCGGGTCGATCGCAAAGCGCCCGGCGGCATCGCGCAGCAGGTCGAAGCGGAAGACTTCGCCGGCGTCGGGGTCCGACGCAGTGACGGTGGCCACCAGGGTGCCGGCGGGCGCGTTTTCGTCGATCGGCCTCGAGGTCACCGACAGCGTGGCCGCTTCGTTGGAATTTCCGATCACGACGCGCAAGGACTGGGTGTCGCTGCGTCCGCCGTCGCTGACCTGCACCACCACGTCGTAGACGTTGTCCGCGTCGGCATCCTGCGGCGTCTCGAAGTCGGGCGCGGTGGCAAAACTCAGCGCGCCGGTGGCCGCGTCGATGCTGAAGAGCGCGGCGTCGACGCCTCCGGCGATGCGGTAGCTCAAGCTCGTTGTGGGCAGGTCGGCGTCGGTGGCGGTGACCGTGCTCACCGCGGCGGCGTTTTCGAGGCCGTTGAGCAGCGCCGATGCGGCACCGCCGCGGCTGGTGATCACCGGCGTGTTGTCGTTGAGCGCGGTCACGGTCACCGCGACGGCCTGACTGTCGCTGAGTGTGCTGTCGCTGACCTGCACCACCACGTCGTAGAGGTTGTCGGCGCCGGCGTCTGCGGGCACGTCGAAGTCCGGTGCCACGAGGAAGCTCAAAACACCGCTGCTGGCGTCGATCGTGAACCGCGCGGCGTCGGCGCCCCCGGTGATCGAAAAGCTCAGCGTCGCCGCCGGCAGGTCGGCATCGATCGCGCTCACCGTGGTGACCCCGCTGCTGTTCTCGGCGACGTTGACGGCGGCGCTTGCCGCGCCACCATCGCTGGTGATCAGGGGTGCGTTGTCGTTCACCGGCGTCACCGTGACCGCGAGCGTCTGGCTGTCGCTGAGGGTGCCGTCACTCACCTGCACGATCAGGTCGTAGGTGTTGTCGGTACCCGAGTCGGCAGGTGCTTCGAAGTTCGGCGCGGCGATGAAACTCAAGGCGCCGCTGCTGGCATTGATCGTGAACAGCGCGGCGTCGGCACCACCGCTGATCGAGTAAGCCAGCGTTTGCGAAGGCAGGTCGGCGTCCGTCGCGCTGACCGTGGTGACCGTCGTGGCGTTCTCTGCAACGCTGGTCGCAGCGATGGCGCCGCCGCCGTTGCTGGTGATCAGCGGCGTGTTGTCGTTCACCGAGGTCACCGTGACGGCGATCGCCTGGCTGTCGCTGAGCGAGCCATCGCTCACCTGCACGGTCACGTCGTAGACGTTGTCGCCCCCCGCGTCGGCGGGTGCCTCGTAGTTCGGCGCGGCGATGAAGCTCAACACACCGGTGCTGGCATTGATCGTGAACAGTGCGGCGTCGGCGCCGCCGCTGATCGAATAGGTGAGCGTTGGCGCGGGCAGGTCGGCGTCGCTGGCGCTGACCGTGGTGACCGTCGAGTTGTTCTCCGCCATGTTGAGCGCCGCAGCGGCGCCGCCACCGTTGCTGGTGATCAGCGGCGCGTTGTCGTTCACCGGGTTCACCGTGACCACGATCGCCTGGCTGTTGGTGATCGCGCCGTCGCTGACCTTCACGGTCACGTCGTAGACGTTGTCGCCCCCGGCGTCGGCGGGCGCCTCGTAGTTCGGCGCGGCGATGAAACTCAAAGCACCGGTGCTGGCATTGATCGTGAACAGCGCAGCATCGGCGCCACCGCTGATCGAGTAGGTCAGCCCCTGCGCCGGCAGGTCGGCGTCGGTGGCGCTGACCGTGGTGACCGCCGTGGTGTTCTCTGCCATGTTGATCGCAGCGACGGCGCCACCGCCATTGCTGGTGATCACCGGCGTGTTGTCGTTCACCGCGGTCACTGTGACGGCGATCGCCTGGCTGTCGCTGAGGGTGCCATCGCTGACCTGCACGATCACGTCGTAGACGTTGTCGGCCCCCGCGTCGGCGGGTGCTTCATAGTCCGGCGCCGACACAAAACCGAGTGCGCCGGTGCTCGCATCGATCGTGAACAGCGCGGCATCGGCGCCGCCGCTGATCGAATAGGTAAGGGTTTGCGCCGGCAGGTCCGCGTCGCTCGCGGCCAACGTGGTCACTGCCGAGCTGTTCTCCGCACCGCTCACCGCCGCTGCCGCGCCGCCGCCGTTGCTGGTGATGCTGGGCGTGTTGTCGTTCACCGGCGTCACGGTGACCGCGAGGGTCTGGCTGTCGCTGAGCGTGCCGTCGCTGGTTTGTACCGTCACCTCGTAGATGTTGTCGGTGCCGGCGTCGGTGGGCGCCTCGTAGTCTGGTGCGGCCACGAAGCTCAAGACTCCAGTGCTGGTGTTGATCGTGAACAGCGCGGCGTCGGCACCGCCGCTGATCGAGTAGGTCAGCGTCGGGGCCGGCAGGTCGGCGTCGGTCGCGGCGATCGTGGTGACCGCCGTGGTGTTCTCGGCAATGTTGATCACTGCGACGGCGCCACCGCCATTGCTGGTGATCAGCGGCGTGTTGTCGTTCACCGGCGTCACCGTGACCGCGATGGCCTGGCTGTCGCTGAAGGTGCCGTCGCTCGCTTGTACCGTCACGTCGTAGATGTTGTCGCTGCCGGCGTCGGCTGGCACCTCGTAGTTCGGCGCGGCGATGAAACTCAAGGCGCCGGTGCTGGCGTTGATCGTGAACAGCGCGGCATCGGCACCGCCGGTGACCGCGTAGGTGAGCGTCTGCGCGGGCAGGTCGGCGTCGGTGGCGGTGACCGTGGTGACCGCCGCGGTGTTTTCCGCAACGCTCACAGCCGCCGTCGCACCAGCGCCGTTGCTGTTGATCACCGGCGCGTTGTCGTTGAGCGCGGTCACGGTCACCGCGATGGCCTGGCTGTCGCCGAGCGCGCCGTCGCTGGCCTGTACGGTCAGTTCATAGACGTTGTCGGCGCCGGCGTCGCTCGGCGATTCGAAGTCCGGGGCGCTGGCAAAACTCAGGGCGCCGGTGCTGGCGTTGATCGTGAACAGCGCCGCGTCGGCGCCGCCAATGATCGAATAGGTCAAGGTCTGCGCCGGCTGGTCGGTGTCGCTCGCGCTCACGCTGCCGAGCGCGCTGCTGTTCTCGGCCAGGCTGAGCGCGGCCGTGGCGCCACCGCCGTGGCTGGTGATCACCGGCGCGCTCTCGTTCACCGCGGTCACGGTCACCGCAACCGCCTGGGTGTCGCTCAGGCTGCCATCGGACGCCGTCACCACCAGGCCATAGACGTTGTCGGCATCGGCGTCGCCCGGGGCTTCGAAATCAGGTGCAACCAGGAAGCGCAACACGCCGCTGTTGGCGTCGATCGAGAACAGGGCCGCGTCGGCGCCGCCGGAGATCGAGTAGGCCAGCGACTGCGCCGGCAGGTCGGCATCGCTGGCAGCGACCACGGTGACCGCGCTGGTGTTCTCCGCCACAGGGACACTCGCGTTGGCGCCGCCGCCGTTGCTGGTGATCACCGGTGCGTTGTCGTTCAACCCGGTCACCGTGACCACGATGCTCTGGCTGTCGCTGAGCGTGCCGTCGCTGGCTTGCACCGTCACGTCGTAGACGTTGTCGGCACCGGCATCGGCCGGTGCTTCGTAGTCCGGTGCCGCGACAAAGCTCAAGGCGCCGCTGCTGGCGTTGATCGTGAACAGCGCGGCATCGGCGCCGCCGCTGATCGAGTAGGTGAGCGTCTGCGCGGGCAGGTCAGCATCGGTCGCGTTGACCGTGGTGACCGCCGAGGTGTTCTCTGTGACGCTCAGGGTTGCCGTCGCGCCGCCACCGTTGCTGGTGACCACCGGCGTGTTGTCGTTCACCGGGTTGATCGCAATCGTGAAACCCTGGACCGAGAAGGAGCCATCGGCCGAGGTGGCACGCACCATGATGCCGTGCGACGCCGCGGCTTCGTGGTCGAGCAGGCTGCCGTTGGCCACGCTCACGGCACCGGAGCCGGCGTTGATCGCAAAGCGGCCGCCCGCGTTGTCGTCGAGGCTGTAGGCCATGCTGTTGGTGGTGGCGTCGGCGTCGCTGGCGAAGGCAGTGATGCCGACCAGCGTGCCGTTGGCCGCGTTTTCGTTGACGGCATTCGCGGCCGCGTCGGTGTCGCTGACCGCGGTCGTGTCGAACTCGTCGATGTCGCCGACCGTGATGGCGAGCGCCTGGCTGTCGGTCAAGGTCCCGTCGCTGACCTGCACGGTAAGGTCATAGACATTGTCCGCACCGGCATCGGCAGGGGCTTCGCGGTTCGGCGCCACCACAAAACTCAGGACACCGGTGCCGGCGTCGATCGCGAACAGCCCGGCGTCGGCGCCGCCGACGATCGAATAGGTGAGCGTTTGTGCCGGCAGGTCGGCATCGGTCGCCGTCACGGTCGTGACGACGCTGCCGTTCTCGGCCAAGCCGACCCCCGCGCTCGCGCCACCGCCGTTGCTGGTGATCAGCGGCGTGTTGTCGTTGACCGCCGTCACCGTGACCGCTATGGCCTGGCTATCGGTCAAGCTGCCGTCGCTGGCCAGAACGGTGAGGTTGTAGATGTTGTCCGCACCGGCGTCCGTGGGTGCTTCGTAGTTCGGCGCCGAAGCAAAGCTGAGTGCGCCGGTGCTGGCATTGATCGTGAACAGCGCCGAGTCGACCCCGCCGCCGATCGAGTAGGTCAGCGACTGGGCCGGCAGGTCGGCATCGCTGGCGGTGACCGTGGTCACCCCGGTAGTGTTCTCCGCAACGCTGATCGAAGCGTTGGTACCACCACCATTGCTGGCGATGATCGGCGTGTTGTCGTTGACCGGGTCGATCGCGATGCTGAATGCTTGCGTTGAGAACGAACCGTCGGCACTGGTGGCGCGTACCGTGATGGCGTGCGTGGCCGCAGCCTCGCGGTCGAGCAGCGTCCCGTCGGCAACGGTGACGACACCCGTCGCGCCATGAATCGCGAAGCGGCCTCCGGCGGTGACGTCCAAGCTGTAGGTGATCGTGTTCGTCGTCGCATCGGCGTCGCTGGCGACGGCAGTGACGCCGACGACAGTTCCGTTGGCGGCGTTCTCGCTGACGGAGTTGGCCGTCGCATCGACATCGCTCACGGCGCCGACATCGAACTCATCGGTGTCGCCGACCGTAACCGCAATCGCCTGGCTGTCGCTGAGCGTGCCGTCGCTCACCTGCACCACTACGTCGTAGACGTTGTTGGAACCCGCGTCGGCAGGTGCCTCGTAGTTCGGCGCCACGATGAAACTCAACACGCCGGTGCTGGCGTTGATCGTGAACAGCGCCGCGTCCGAGCCGCCGCTGATCGAGTGGGTGAGTGTTTGCGCCGGCAGGTCGGCGTCCGTCGCGGTCACCGTGGTGACGGCGACGGTGTTCTCCGCGACGCTGGCCGCCGCCGTCGCGCCGCCACCGTTGCTCGTGATACTCGGGGTGTTGTCGTTGGCCGCCGTGACCGTCACGGCGATGGCCTGCGTGTCGGTCAAACTGCCGTCGCTGACTTGCACCGTCACGTCATAGACGTTGTTCGCGCCGGCATCGGCAGGCGCTTCGAAGTTCGGTGCCGTCAGGAAGCTCAGCGCGCCGGTACTGGCGTTGATCGTGAACAGCGCCGCATCGGCACCGCCAGCGATCGAGTAGGTCAGCGTTTGTGCCGGCAGGTCGGCGTCAGTCGCGGTGACCGTCGTGACCGATGTGGCGTTCTCCGCAACGCCTACCGCAGCGCCGGCGCCGCCGCCGTTGCTGGTGATCACCGGCGTGTTGTCGTTGAGCGCAGTCACCGTCACCGCGATCGCCTGGCTGTCGGTGAAAGTGCCGTCGCTGACCTGTACCGTCACGTCGTAGACGTTGTTGGCCCCCGCGTCGGCAGGCGCCTCGAAGTTCGGTGCGGCGACGAAACTCAACGCGCCGCTGCTGGCGTTGATCGTGAACAGCGCGGCATCGGCACCGCCGCTGATCGAGTAGGTCAGCGTCTGTGCCGGCAGGTCGGCGTCCGTCGCCGTCACCATGGTGACGGCGGCGGTGTTCTCCGCGACGCTGATCGCCGCCGACACGCCACCGCCGTTGCTGGTGATCACCGGCGTGTTGTCGTTCACCGGGTTGAGCGCGATCGCGAACCCTTGGGTCGCGAAGGAGCCGTCGGCCGAGGTGGCGCGCACCGTGATGCCATGCGACACCGCGGCCTCGCGGTCGAGCAGGCTGCCGTTGGCCACGGTCACCACGCCGGTGGCGGCGTTGATCGCGAAGCGGCCACTCGCGTCGTCGTCCAGGCTGTAGCCGATGCTGTTGGTGGTGGCGTCGGCGTCGCTGGCGAAGGCGGTGATGCCGACCAGCGTGCCGTTGGCCGCGTTTTCATTGACGGCGTTCGCTGCCGCGTTGGTGTCGCTGACCGCGGTGGTGTCGAATTCGTCGATGTCGCTCACCGTGATGGCGAGCGCCTGGCTGTCGGTCAAGCTGCCGTCGCTGACCTGCACTGTCACGTCGTAAACACTGTTCGCGCCGGCGTCGGCGGGGGCCTCGCGGTTTGGTGCTACCAGGAAACTGAGTGCACCGGTGCCGGCGTTGATCGTGAACAGCGAGGCATCGGCACCGCCGATGATCGAGTAGGTCAGCGTGGGCGCCGGCAGGTCGGCGTCCGTGGCCGTCACGGTCGTCACGGCGGTGGCGTTCTCGGCCATGTTGATCGATGCGGTCGCACCACCACCGTTGCTGGTGATGACCGGCGTGTTGTCGTTCACCGGGGTCACCGTGACGGCGATCGCCTGGCTGTCGCTGAGCGTGCCGTCGCTCGCCTGCACGATCACGTCGTACACGTTGTTGGCTCCTGCGTCGGCAGGTGCCTCGTGGTTCGGCGCGGAAACGAAACTCAAGCTTCCGGTGCCGGCGTTGATCGTGAACAACGCCGCGTCTGCACCGCCGGCAATCGAAAAGATGAGCGTCTGCGCCGGCAGGTCGGCATCGGTGGCGGTGACCGTGGTGGCCACCGAGCTGTTCTCTGCAACGCTCAACGCCGCGGCCGCGCCGCCGCCGTTGCTGGTGATCACCGGCGTGTTGTCGTTCACCGGGTTGAGCGCGACCGCGAACCCTTGGGTCGAGGAGGAACCGTCGGCCGAGGTGGCGCGCACCGTGATGACGTACGACGCCGCGGCCTCGCGGTCGAGCAGCGTGCCATCGGCAACGGTGACAACGCCGGTCGCGCCATGAATCGCGAAGCGGCCGCCGGCGTTCACGTCCAGGCTGTAGGTGATCGTGTTGGTCGTCGCGTCAGCGTCGCTGGCGAAGGCGGTCACACCAACGGCGCTTCCGTTGGCGGCGTTCTCGTTGACCGCATTGGCGGTGGCGTCCGTGTCGGTGACCACGCCGAGGTCGAACTCGTCGACATCGCTGACCGTGACCGCAATCGCCTGGCTGTCGCTCAAGGCGCCGTCGCTGGCCTGCACGATCACGTCGTAGATATTGTCCGCACCGGCGTCGGCCGGGGCTTCGCGGTTCGGCGCCGCAACAAACCTCAAAGCGCCGGTGCTGGTGTTGATCGCAAACAATGCCGCGTCGGCGCCGCCCACGATCGAGTAGGTCAGCGTCTGCGCGGGCAGATCGGCGTCGCTGGCGGTGACGGTGGTGACCGCGGTGCCGTTCTCCGCGGCGACCACCGCGGCCGTGGCCGCACCGCCGTTGCTGGTGATCACCGGCGCGTCGTCCACCGCCGTGACGGTGATGTAGATCGTCGCGGGCGCTGAGTTCAGCGTGCCGTCGCTGGCGGCAAACACAAAGCTGTCGCTGCCGTTGAAGTTGGCCGTCGGTGTGTAGCTGAACGAGCCGTCGGCATTCAGCACGAAGGACGCGGCGTTCGCCGGCCCGCTGACCAGCACCGCGGTCAGCGGGTTGCCGTCGGGGTCGCTGGCGCGGGTCAGTGCACCGGGCGCGCCCGCATTGAGCGTGCCGTCCTCGGCCAGGTTGAAGTTGAGCGCTCGCGTCGGCATGTTGGCCGCCACACCGTTGCCGAGCAGGCCGTGGTTGGCCTGGGCCGAGCTGTCGATGGCGGTCGTTCCGGTGGGCTCGTTGAAGCGCCAGTAGCCGACCAGCCCGGCCTCGTTGCCGGCCAGGCTCTGGTCGAAGTTGGCCTGGATCTCGGCGGCGCTGCGTGCGGTGTTCCATACCCGCACCTCGTCGATCAGCCCGGTGAAGCGCTGTGTCGTGGCATTGCCGCGTCCGCCGATGGTCAAGTCATTGAACGCCAGGTGCGCATCGCCGAGGGTGCCGGTGCCGTTGCTGGTGTGCACCAGGTCGCCGTTCACATACGCCTTGGCGACGCCGTTGTCGTAGCTCACCGCCACTTGCGTCCAGGTGTCCGCGGCGAGCGTGTAGCCGGTGTCGATCCAGTACCAGCCCGGGCTGGCGCTGGCAAACGCGTAGCGCAGCTGGCCGGTGGCGGAGATGCCGATCTCGTACTCGCCTTCCTTGTTGAGCAACACCTGATCGAGGCCCAGCGGGCCGGTGCGCTGCACCATCAGTTCCATCGTGACGCTGCTGGTCATCTGCAGGCTGGCCGACTGCGCCGCCACCACCAGGTCGTCGCCGTCGAACACCAGCGCGCGGTCGGTCGCGGTTGGCGCCTCGTTGAGGTTGCTTACCATCACCGCAATCGCCTGCGTGTCGCTGGCGCTGCCGTCGCTGACCTGCACCGTCACGTCGTAGACGTTGTCGGCACCGGCGTCGGCGGGCGCGTCGTAGTCCGGCGTCGAGGCGAAGCTCAGCACGCCGGTGCTGGCGTTGATCGTGAACTTCGCGGCATCCGCGCCGCCGCCGATCGAATAGGTCAGCGTCTGTGCCGGCAGGTCGGCGTCGGTCGCGGTGACGGTGGTGACGGCGGCGCCGTTCTCGGCGACGTTGATCGATGCCGTCGCGCCGCCGCCGTTGCTGGTAATCGTCGGGACGTTGTCGTTGACCGGCGTCACCGTGACCGCGATGGCCTGCATGTCGGTCAGGCTGCCGTCGCTCACCCGCACCGTCACGTCGTAGACGTTGTTGGCGTCGGCGTCGGTGGGCACTTCGTGATTCGGTGCGGCGACGAAGGTCAGCGCGCCGCTGCTGGCGTTGATCGCAAACTTCGCTGCGTCGGCGCCACCGCTGATCGAGTAGGTCAGCGTCTGCGCCGGCAAGTCGACGTCGGTCGTGGTCACGGTCGTCACGGCCGTGTTGTTTTCTGCCACGCTAACTGCGGCCGTCGCCCCACCGCCATCGCTGGTGATAACGGGCGCGTCGTTGACCGCCGTGCCGGTCATCGCCTTGCTGCCGGTGACGGCAGCCGCCACGCCGTCGCTGACGCTGGTTGCGATCGTGAAGTTGCTGTTGAAGTTCAGCGCCGGGGTGAAGGTCAGGCCGGCGAGCAAGGTGTTGACGCTGGCGGTCGCGCCGCTGGCGGTCCAGATCCCGGTCCCGGCGTTGTAGGTCGAGGTCACTGCGCCGGAGGTGCCGGTGTTCAGGCTGCCCGCGGCGGCGTTCGACAAGGTCAAGGTGGCGGTGACACTGGCGCTGTCGACATCGCTGATGACGATGTCGGTCAGGTTGAGCGTGGTGTCTTCGGTGTAGGTTTGGGCGGCACTGAGATTGGTGGCAGTGGGGGATTCATTGACATTGGTCACCGTCGCGGCAATGGCCTGGGTGTCGGCCAACGTGCCGTCAGAGACTCGCACGGTCACGTCGTAGACGTTGTTCGCGCCGGTGTCGGTCGGGGCTTCGTAGTTCGGTGCGGCCACGAAACTCAGCACGCCGGTCGAGCTGTTGATCGTGAACAGCGCGGCATCCGCCCCGCCGCTGATCGAGTAGGTCAGCGTCTGCGCCGGCAGGTCGCTGTCGCTGGCCGTCACCGTGGTCACGGCCGTGTTGTTCTCGGCCACGTTGGCCGCCGCGGTGGCCGCGCCGCCATTGCTCGTGATCGTCGGGGCGGCATTCGGCGCGCTCGCCGGCAGGTTCATCGAGAACTCCGACGTGCTGCCGAAGTTGCCGCCACCCAGATCCACGGTGGCGGTCGACGAGACGCGGTCGTTGACCGCGACGCTCACACCGCCGAGGTTGACCGAGAAGCTCGTGTTGCCTGAGGCGTCGGTCGTCACCGTGGTGCTGCCGAGATAGACGCGGCCTTCGCCGTAGCCGGTCGGGTCTTCGCTGCCGAGCGGGTTGTTGAAGAACTCCAGGCGCAGCGTCGTGCCCGCGGGGCCGGTGGCAAAGCCGCTGATCGTGACATCGCTGCCGGTGGTGGCGGCGGTGATCAGCAGCGGGAAGTTCTGCAGGTCGTTCGCACCGCCGTCGGCATCGGGGGCGGCGTCGTTGGCGGTGATCCCGTTGTTGCCCAGGTCGATGCCGATCCCTGAATTGCTGAAGATGGCATTGCCCAGAATGCGCACACCGCTCACCGGCGTGGTCGTCACGTTGACGCCGATTCCGGTGTTGTAGGCAATCACGTTGCCTTGGCCCGCCGCCGTGCCGCCGATGGTGGCGCCGGTGGAGTTCTCGACGATGATGCCGCCGCTGCTGTTGCCGATGCCTGCGCTGCCGGCCGCATCAGTACCGATGTAGTTGCCCGTGATGACGGTGCCGTTCACTCCGGGGTCGACGTCGACGCCCTGCCCGCCGTTGCCCGACACCACGTTTCGATCGGCCGCGGTCGCGCCGCCGATCGTGTTGTTGTTCGCCTTGACGGCAATGCCGTCCGAGCCGTTGCCGAAGTCCAGCTTGCCCGTTGCATCGGTGCCGATCCAATTGCCGACAATCGTGTTGCCCGTGCTGGTGATATCGATGCCGTTGCCCGTGAAGCGATTGATGACGAGGCCCCGGATCGTGCTGCCGCTGGCGGTGTTGGCCAGGCTCAGACCATTGGTGCCGCCAGCGGAGATCGCCGCACCGTTCAGTTCGATGACCGGCGCGCCGGCGTAGTCCGGCTCGCTCCATCCATCGATCACCACCGCGCCGGTGATCGTGGGCAGCACCGAAGCCGGCGTGATCGTGTGCGGCCCCGCGCCGGCGATGTTGAAGACAATGTGGTCCGGCGTGCCGCCGTTGGCCGTGTTGTTGGTGGCGATGATCGCTTCGCGCAGACTGATGCGGTCGTCCGCGCCGCGCGCGCTGCCGAGGTCGGCGATCGAGGTAGTAGTGCCGTCGGAGACATCACTGGTCGTATCGACGACGACGATGCCGGTCGAGGTGGCAGTGACGTTCGCAGCGAACTCCGAAGTCGAGCCGTAGCTTCCGCCACCGAGGTCAATAGTGGCCGTCGCGGTGATCTTGTCGCCGGAGTTGGTCCAAACATTGGCCAGCGTGGTGTTGATCGTCGCGTTGCCCGCGCCGTCGGTGGTGACGGTGGTGAAGCCGAGGTAGCGTTCGCCCTCCCCGTTCGGCGCATCCGCAATCGACGGCCGGTTGGCGAAGAACTCGATGCGCAACGTGGTGCTGGCGTTCGAATTCACCGAGCCGACGATCGTGGTGCCCACGCTGTTGGAGTTCGCGACGGTCAGCACCGGAAAGTTCTGCAGGTTGTTCGCGCCGAGGTCGCCGTCGCCGACGTCGTTGGCGGTGACGCCGCTGGCGCCGAGGTCGATGCCGAGATTGGCGTTCGAATGAATCAGGTTGCCGAGCACCGCATCGCCGCCGCCGTTGACGACGCTCACGCCGGCCAGCGTGTTGAACGCAATCAGGTTACCGGCGCCGGCCGTGGTGCCGCCGATCAGGTTGTTGGTCGAGCTGCCCTGGATCTGAATCCCCTCGCCGATCCGGTTGCCGCGGTTGAGCGTGCCGCCGGCGTCGGTGCCGATGTAGTTGCCCTGCACCCGGTTGTCCGAGGTGTTGATCTCGATGCCTTCCCAGTTCTTCGAGATCACGTTGCGCGCCGCCGTGGTGGTGCCGCCGATCGTGTTGCCGGTGCCAGTGATGATCGCCAGGCCGACGTCGTTGTTGCCGCCGCCGCTGGCGCCGTCGGGGTCGACGCCGATGTAGTTGCCCAGGATCAGATGGCCGGTCACGCCCGCACCAACGATAGTGATGCCTTCGTCGGCGCTGTTGGTGATGACGTTGCGGTCGTTGGCGCCGAGCCCGCCGATGGTTGCGTTGGAGCCCGCGATGTCGATGCCGTCGTCGCCGTTGCCCACGCCGGTGGAGCCGGTGCCGGTGGTGCCGATCCAGTTGCCGGCGATGGTGATGTTGTCGGCACCCGACTGGACCAGGATGCCGTCGCCGGTGAAGCGGGTGATCATCAAGCCGCGGATCGTGCTGCCGTCGCTGGTGCCCGACAGCGTGAGGCCGGCCACGCCGGCACCGGCCGATGCGCCGTCGATGCGCACTACCGGTTCGCCGGCGAAGTCGGGCTCGCTGCTGGCGTCAAGGATCACCGTGCCGGTGATCGTCGGCAACGCACTCGCCAGGTTGATCGTGTGCAGGCCACCGACCAGCGCGGCGCTGATGTTGAAGCTGATCGTGTCGGTGCCGGCCAGCGCGTCGGCGTCGATGATGGCCTGGCGCAGCGAGCCGGCGCCCGCGTCGTTGGTGTTGGTAACGATGAAGGTGGCGAGCAGGCCTTCCCAGTGGCCGAACGGGTCGGCGGTCAGGCCGTACTGGATCGCGCCGCTCTCGCGTTCGAGCTGCCAGTTGCCGCCGAGCGCGGCGCTGCCGCTGTCGTCGGTGCTGGCGGCCACGTCGGCACCGGTGGCCTGTGCTAGTTGCGCCACGAAAGCCGCGCCCGCATCGCCCGCGCCCACATCGCAGCCGTAGATCAGGATGTCGGCGTCGGCGCTCAAGGCCGTGCCCCAGCGTTGCAGTTCGGCGTCGCGCGCCTGCAGGCCGTCGAGGCCGATGTTGCTGCTGCCCAGGCGCAGTTGGCCCGAGGCGCCGTGCGAGACGATGTGGATCGCGTCGATGTCGTTGGTGTTCGCGTGCCCGTTGGCCAGCCACTCGCTGATCTGGCTCAAGCCGTCGCTGCCGCCATGCAGGTAGACGACTTCGATCTCGGCGCCGTCGGGGCGCGCCGCGAGCACACCGTCGAGCAGGGCCTGCGCATCCGGCACCGCCGCGTCGACGAACACGACCTCTCGGCTGTGATGCTGTTGAGCCTGCGCCTCGGTTTGAAGTGTCGGCGCCACCGGCGGCGACGGGTCGAGCGCGCCCACCAGCATGCTCGCACCGAGCTCGCCGGCCTGGCCCCACATCATCGGGTTCAGGTCGGCGGAATAGAGGATGCGCGGCTCGGCCTCTTCCATCACGGCGCTGCGTTCAGCGCGGTGGCCGAACAAGTACCGTGAAAGATGCGTGAGGCGACGGAGCAGCTTCATCTTGGAGTGCCTGGGTTCAGCGGCGCGGCGCCGCGGTCGAGACGCTGGCGGTGCTCGAGGTGCTGGCCTGGGGCACGGCCACCGGCAGCGGTGGCACCGCCGAGGTTGCGTTGCGCGGCGGCGGCGCGGGCAGGTTCAGCCCCATGTCGACCTTGCAGCGCAGCCCGGCCGGCAGCGCGAAGTTCGGGTTCGGTAGTTCGAGGCGGACTCGAAAGGTATTGCTTGCGGCGTCGATCACACGGTCGACGGTTTTCACCGTCGCCTGGTGCGTGGTGCCAGCGAACAGCTCGGGCGCCACGCTGCCCTTCATGCCCACCTGCACCTGGCCGAAGGCCGCGGCCGGCACCAGCACGTCCACCCGCAGCGGGTCGATTTCGGCGATGCGCAGCATCGGCTTCTGGTCGACAAATTCGCCGGCCGAAACAAAGCTCTCGACCACCACGCCGTTGATCGGCGAGCGGATCGTGCGTTGTGCCAGTTGCGCCCCGGCCAGTTCCACCTCACGGCGCGACAAGGAGCGCTTCTCCTGGGCCTGCTCGTGGCGGCCACCGGCCACCTTGACCTCGGCGTTTTGTTTGTCGAGAAAGTTGCGCGAGACGAAGTTCTGCTCGTACAGCTCTGTGGCGCGGGCCAGCTCGCGCTGGGCCAGCTCCTGCGAGCCCACGGCCACATGCGTTTCGCCCTGCATCGCGGCCCGTTCGCGCGCCACCGCCAGCGCGGCGCGTTCCACCGAGGCCTGCAACTGCACCACCGCCTGGCCACGCGCCACACGCTCGCCGCGCTCGACCGCCACACGCTCCACCACGCCGGGTGCGGCGGTGCCGATCTGCACCGTCTGGCTCGGCTGGATCATGCAGTCCAGCGGTGGCGCGTTTGCAGGCGCGTTTGCAGGCGCATTCGGTGGCGCCGCGCTGGCCGCGGCGGCCAGCGCCAGCAGCAGCAGCGGTGTGCATCTCTCAAGGAAATGTGGCTCTGCCACTTTCCTTGATCCCCGCGGGGGGCGGCCGGCTTCGGCCGGCCTTGGGGCGCTCATGAGTTTCATCACAATGGTCTCCTTCATTCGGTTCCGCCCGCAAAGGCGTAGATCTCGTCCTGGCCGGAGCCGGCGCGGCGCAGCCGGGCGCGTGCCAGCCGGTCCTGTAATTCAGCGGCCCGCTGCGCCAGCGCAAACAGCGGCCAGGCCAGCCACGCCGGCACGTGGCCGGCACTGCCGCAGCGCGCCGCCAGCGCCAACAGCCCACGCGGGCAGGCGGCGCGCAGCAGCGTGTCCTCCAGTGACAACAAGCTTTGCGCCGAGCCCGGGTCGCCCTGGCGGGCACAGCGGCCGAAGAGCTGGCGGTCGATGCGGCGCGAGCGGTTCTTCATCGTCGCGATCACGTGCAGGCCGCCGAGTGCGGCCACGCCGGCACCCAGGCGGATGTCGGTGCCGCGGCCGGCGATGTTGGTGGACACGGTGACCACGCCACGCTCGCCGGCGCGGGCCACTTGCGCGGCCTCGTCGGCGTCCTGCAAGGCGTTGAGCACCTGGTGCGCGATACCGGCCTGGGTCAGCCGCGCGGACAAGGCATTGGAGGCCGCGACACTCGCGGTGCCGATCAGCACCGGCCGGCCCTGGCGCGAGAGTTCGGCGGCATGTTCGGCCACCGCCTGCCACTGCGCCCGCGCGCTTGCGAACACCGTGCTGCCGAGCCAGCGGCGCGCACTCGGCCGCGCCGGCGCTACTTGCAACACCGGCGCGTCGTAGTGGCCGCGCAGTTCGGCGCGAGCTTCGTTCAAGGTGCCGCTCATGCCCGCCAGGCGCAGGTAGCGCGGGAAGAGTTGCTGGTAGCTGATGCGCGCGGCGCTGGCCAGCGGCGGCGAAGGTTTGAGGCCCTCTTTCATCTGCACCATCGCATGCAGGGGGCCGGACCATTGCCGGCCCTCGGCGATGCGCCCGGTGTTGGGGTCGATCAGCGTAATCGCGCCATCCACCAGCGCGTACTCGCGGTCGCGCTGGTAGCAGTGCAGCGCGGCGAGCGCGGCTTCGGCCAACTCGTGCGCCAGACGTGCCGGTGACACCGCGCCACGCAGCGCCAGCGCCACACGCTCACGGCCGTCGGGGCTGAGCACCGCCACGCGCCCGCCGCCTACGAGGCGGTAGTCGCGGCCTTCGCTCAGGGCGCCGGCAAAGTTGAAGGCGCAGCGCCAGGCCGGCGCGTCGAAAGACGGCGTGGGAGCGGAGACCACCAGCGGCATCGTGGCTTCGTCGAGCAGCACGCTGTCGGCCTCGTCGACGATGGCCATGCGCAGGCCGGGCAGCACCGGCTCGGCATTGACGCCACCCGCGCCGGCTTGTGCGAAGGCGCCTGGTGCGATGGCGCCTTGTGCAAAGACGCGTGCACGCAGGCGCCGCGGGTCGCGCTCGCCACCCAGCAGCAGGTGGTCGCGCAGGTAGTCGAAGGCCATTTCCTTGGCGGTGGCGTGCACGATGTCGTGGCGCCAGGCGGCGTGGCGCGCGGCACGGTCCAGCGTGGGCGTGACGCAGGCGTGGCTCAAACCCAGCGCTTCATACAGCGGCGCATGTTCTGCGCGGTCGCGCTGGGCCAGGTAGTCGTTGGCGGTGAGCACGTGCACCGGCACACCGGCCATTGCCGCCACCGACGCGGCCAGCGCCGCAGCAAGGGTTTTGCCTTCGCCGGTGGCCAGCTCCACCAGGCGGCCGTCGAGCAGCGCGGCGGCGGCTACCAGTTGGCCCGGGAAGGCGGTTTTGCCGAGCACGCGCGCGGCCAGCAAGGCCACCAGCGCGAGGGCGTGTCCATCGTGGGCGGCCTCGAGGCCACGCCGGCGCAGGCGTGCCGCTTCGGCCGCCAGCGCGTCTTGCAGTTCGGTCTGACGCGAGGGCGCGTCGAGCGCACCCAGGCGGGCCCGCACCGACACCGCTTCGGTGCCGTGAAACAGCGGCGTGCGCCAGCGTGAGCCGCGCGCGCCGGCCGCGTCGCGGGCCAGCCGCTGCGGGTAGCGGTCGAGCAAGGCCGCACTGAAGGCGCTCATCAGTCAACCTCCGCGCTTCGCGCTGCGGTATTCGCCCCTTCGACCAGGCTCAGGACAGGCTTGGGAGCGGCCCGGCGGCTCATCAGTCAACCTCCGCGCTTCGCGCTGCGGTATTCGCCCCTTCGACCAGGCTCAGGACAGGCTTGGGAGCGGCCCGGCGGCTCATGTCTGGAAGTGGCGCAGGAAGGACTGGCGCACAAAACGTGCGAGCAGCATGGCGGCGGTGGTGTCGCCATGGCGGAAGCTGACCAGCGCACGGGAACCGACACGTGCGTCGCTGCCGGCAGGCAGGTGCAGGTCGACCTCGAAGCGCACCTCGCGCGCGGTGCGCCCGCTGGCGTCGGCGGGGTCGAGTGCGATCGGGCCGCCGGCGGCGTCGCCAAGCGCTTCGCTCGGCAAGCGCTGGGTGGGCTGCGGCTGCGTGGCGACCACCGTGCCGGGCAGCGACGCGCCGCCGGCGTGGGCGAGCATCACGCTGACTTCGGCGTACGGGTCCGCGGCGCCGCGAGGGAACTTTTGACGCAGCAGGTCGATGTCCTCGTTGCGTACCAGCGCACGCACCAGGGGCGGCGTGTCGGCCGCGATCACCTGCGCCAGCAGCTCGCCGCGCGCCAGCCAGCGCCCGGCCGGGTGGCGCGTGCTGTCGCGGGCCAGGCGGCCGGCGCGGCCAGCGCGCACCGTGAGCTCGTCCACCTGCTGCGAAAGGCGTGCCGCTTCGGCCTGCAGGCGCTCGATCTCGTCGGCGGCGAGCGCATTGCGCATCGCGTCGGTCGAAAAGACGCTGTCGCGGCCGAGTACCTTTTGCTGCAACAGCGCCTGCACCCGCTCCAGGTCGGCGCGCAGCGGCTCGTTGCTCAGGCGCGCGATCGGGGTGCCGGCGGCCACGGGCGCGCCGTCGGCGAGCAGCCATTCGTCGATGAAGCCGTCCACCGCCGGGCGCACCAGGGCCTCGTCGGGCAACCAGACAATGCCTGCCGCCTGGGTGCGGTGCGCCAGCGGCAACACAAACAGCGTCACCGCCAGCAGCCCCGCGCCGGCGGCGGCCAGCGTGCCCGCACGCAGCCGATGGCCCTGCAACTCGGGAGCGCCGCCGACCCAGCGCCAGAGCGCCAGCGCCGGCGCGCCGAGCGTGCTCCAGGCGCCCAGCGCCAGCACGGCCAGGCCAAGCAGCGCGCTGGCCTGCGCCAGGGCCACGGCCAGCAGCAGCAGCAAGGCGGTGCGCCAGACGAAGGACAGCGGAGCGTAGGCGAGCAGCCAGGACCGCTCGCCGGCACCGATGTCGGCGAATCGGGCCCGCGGCAGGCGCAACACAAAACGCTTGAAAAGGAAATGCCAGTAGCGCGAGCTGCGGGTGCCCAGGTTCGGCAGCTCCATCGCGTCACAAAGCAGGTGGTAGCCGTCGAAGCGCAGCAGCGGGTTGCCGTTGACCAGCAGCGTCGAAATCAGGCCGATGAAGACCACCGCAAAGGCCAGGTCGCGGAGCAGGCCCGCCTCCAACACGAGCCAGAAGATCAGCGCGACGCTGGCGATCAGCGCCTCGGCGAGCATGCCGGCGGCGTCCACCGCAACACGCTGGCGTTTGTCGGCAAAACCCGCCGACGCCGACGCGTCGACATAGGGCACCGGGGTGAGAAAGAGCAGCGTGAGGCCGAGTTCGTGCACCGCGCCGCCGAAGGCCTTGACCGCGAAGGCATGCGCAAGCTCGTGCACCGCCTTGATCAGCGGATACACCAGCCACATCAAGAGCAGCATGCGCGGCGCGCTCAGGTCCCGCGCCGCCTGCGCCGAAAATTCAGCCGCGTTCAGCGCGAGCAAGAAGGCCCCAAAGAGCGCGAACAGCCAAGCCAGGCGGCGGCCGGCGATGCCAAAGAGCCAGGCGAGTTTGGCGAAATGGCGGTCGAGGAAGGCGTCGGGGTCCCAAAGGGCGACCTTGAACGACAAGGGGTTGACCGCGGCACGGCGGCGTTTGTCGCGGGCTCGGGATTGCACCTGCACCACCCGCACGGCGTCGGGCGCAACGTCGCCGCTGAACAGGTTGGCGCCGAAGGCCTGCGACACCAGCGCAATCGTGTCGTCCTGCGTCGGCGCGTTGTCGCCCTCAGCCTCGACCCGCGCGACCCAGATTTCGTCCAGCGTGCGTTCGCCGTTGCAGGACGCGATCAGTGCGTAGGCGATGTCGTTGAAACGGTGGTGGCGGCCCGACATCGGGTCCGACAGCAGGTACCAGGTGCGTCCGCGCGCCTGCTGGCGCGACACGGTCACGCCGGCACGCAGCCGCGGCCGCATGAAGGCGACGCGGTACCAGTCGGGTGAGAGCAAAGACGTCATGTGAGCGGACTCAGCCGAGCAGGCGCCAGCTGAGACGCCGGACCGCGTTGTCGGCGGCCTGCCACCACTGCAGCGCGCGGCTGCGGGTGTCGATGCCGATGCGCGCTACGCCGCGCAGGCCGGGGCGCAAGGACGCCAGGTCGACCGCGTTGGCATTGAGCAGCCGGCCTTCGACTTCGAACAGGTTGCGCCCGTCGAGCACCGTGGCCACCGGCGACAGGCGGGTGACCTCGAAGTTCAGCGCCTCGCCCGCATGGGCCGAAAACAGCACCCGGGCCGGCTGGCCGACACGCAGCGCGGCGATGTCCTGCTCGTCGACCTCGGCCACCACACGCACCACCTGTTGCGGCGCCAGCGTGAGCAGTTCCTGGCCCCGCTTCACCGGCATGCCGACACGCTGCGACAGGTCGCCGCCGATCAAGACGCCGTCGAAGGGTGCACGCAGATTCGTTCGCACCAGTTGCCGCAGCACGAGTTGATGCTGGCTGCTGGCCTGCTCGAGCTTGGAGCGGGCGAGCACGATCGGCGCGGCTTCGTCCTTGGACAAGGCGTCGCGGTACTGCTTGTCGGCCTGCGCGATTTCGGCAGCCCATTTGTCGCGCTCGAGCGCCAGTTCGGCGCGGTCGAGGGTGAGCAGCAGTTGGCCCTCCTTCACCGCTTCGCCCGGCCGCACATCAACCGAGCGCACGAAGCCGTCGACCGGTGCTGCGATCACCCGCTGCACTTCGGCCTCGAGCCGGGCCGGTGAGACCACGTCCTGCGACACCGGCCAGAGCGCGAAGGCGAAGAACAAGGCCGCCCCAGCGAGCAGCCAACCGCGCCGCGGCAGGCTGCGGTGGTTGATCACCGATTGCACGCGGGCGCCGAGCGACGCGTCGAGGCGGTGTTTGAGTTCGAGCACCGGCGCCACGAACAGCGCCGCGTCGCGGGCCAGTTCGATGCTGGCCGTGTCGAATGCCTCGCGGCGCTCGAAGAGCATCGCGCCCGGCTGGTTGCGGATGCCGGCCACCGGCACCGTGAGGATCGAGGCCTGCCCGTTGGAACGTGCCAGTTCCGCATGCGCCAGCGTGACCAGCGCGGAGCTGCCGCGGGGCAGCGGGTGCATCACGGCCACGCCCTGGTCGATCGATTCGTCCATCGCATCGGCGATTGCGCGCGGCACCGCCTCGCGGGCGCCCAGGTCGGTGCCGTGAGAGACCGCGGCGATGCGGGTGGCGCTGCCGTCGCGCCAGCCGAGGCTGACGCGGTCGCAGTCCAGCAGCACCGCGAGTTCGGCCAGCACCGCGGTGGCGGCAGGCTCGAAGCGCTCGTGCGCCAGCGCTTGCGCGTGCAGCGACAGCAGCGCCGCGGCGTGGCGCGGTGCCTGGGCCAGCATCATGTCGGCGGCCACGGCGGCGTGCGCCCGTACCGGTGACTGCGGCTCTAACTGCAAGATCGGATGCTCCTGGTCGTATGACGGGTCGGGCCTGCGCGAGACAACAAAACGGGGCAGCCGACGGTGAGCGCCGATGATGCGTTGCGACAGGTTCGCAGCAGCGTGCAATCCTCACGCCGCTGCGCTAAGGGGTGGCAAGGCGGCATGAGGTGCCAACTTTGCCCACCGCGCGGCGGGCCGGGCGGGCGGCGGACGCCGCCGATGTCAAAGCTGCGCGACGCTCGCCCTGCCGCCACGCAGGCGCATGGCGCCCCTGCCGCCAAGCAAGCACGCGGCGGCAGGCCGCCGCGGCGCGCCGGATGAACGCCGCCGCCCGCGAACACCGCGTCGGCGCAAGACCAAGGACAGCCCCGTCAGTACACTCGGCCAAGCGCCCGCTGCCGCGCGCCGCGCCCCGCCTCCCCCCTCTTGTTCCGTCGCCGCCATGACCACTCAAGTGACCACCACCATCGCCCAAGCCGACCTGATCGAAACGGTCGATGCCGCGCTGCAATACATCAGCTACTACCACCCCGCGGATTTCATCGAGCATCTGGCGCGTGCGTATGCCACGGAACAAAGCCCGGCGGCCAAGGACGCGATTGCGCAGATCCTCACCAACTCGAAGATGTGCGCCGAGGGCCACCGCCCGATCTGCCAGGACACCGGCATCGTCAACGTGTTCCTCAAGATCGGCATGGACGTGCGCTGGAGCGGCTTCACCGGCTCGATCGAAGACGCGATCAACGAGGGCGTGAAGCGCGCCTACACCCACCCCGACAACAAGCTGCGCGGCTCGGTGCTGGCCGACCCGCTGTTCACGCGCAAGAACACCCAGGACAACACGCCCGCGGTGGTCCAGATGAGCGTGGTGCCGGGCCACACCGTGGAGGTGAC
>JANNGZ010000260.1:0-1798 GCA_031404155.1 Burkholderiales bacterium | reverse complement strand
GAGCTTCCTGAACGCGCTGTAGCCGGTGAGGCCCGAACACATGGCGACGCCGCCGGCGCCCGGCGGAAGGTTGCCGCACGGGATCAACGCCTCGGCGATCGGCACGTGGACGTAGTCGGCGTAGCCGCCGTGGACGCGGGTGCCGAGGCCCTGGTTGGCGGCGCAGAGGTGCTGCTCGCCGCGCACGCAGGCGGCGCACTGCTGGCAGCCGATCCACGGGAACACCGCGACGCGGTCGCCCACCTTCACGCCGGGATTCTTCTTCTTCGCATCGGGGCCGAGCTCTTCGACGACGCCCTCGATCTCGTGGCCCATGATCAGCGGCAACAGCGCGTCCGGCAGCTGCACCGCCGGCGCGTCCTTGCCCATGTCGAACCGGCCGTCGTGGATGTGCACATCGGAGTGGCACACGCCGCAGCCAGTGACGCGGATGCGCGCCTCGGGCCCCTTCAGCGGCGGCAGGTCGACGGAGATTTCCTCCAGCGGCTTCGTGAACGCCGTAACGGCCTGTCCGCGCATCTTGTGCCTCCGTTGACTCCGACCGCTGGGAGCGCTGGCGTCCCGCCGGCCCGCCGGCCGATGGCCGGCTTCGTCGTTGAGCCGCGCTCACGCGCGGCGATGCCGGCGAGACGCCGGCGCTCCAGGCTGCCGGCGCTGCTACCGCCCCGTCGGCAGGTCATTGTACGCCACGTCCTTGTCCACGCGGATATCGCCGGGCAGGCCCAGCACGCGTTCGGCGATGATGTTCTTCAGGATCTCGTCGGTGCCGCCGGCGATGCGCAGGCCCGGCGCCCACATGTAGGCCTGCTGGAAGGCGGCCTCCATCGGGGCGAGCTCGCTGTCGGTGATGATGCCGAAATGATCCTGCGCCTCGATCGCTGCGTCGGCGATGTCCTGCATCTGGTTGGCGTTGATGATCTTGCCGATGGAGCTTTCCGGCCCCGGCGTTTGCCCCTTCGACAGCGCCGTCATCGTGCGCATCTTGCCGAGCTTGTAGCCCTCGGCGCGCACGAACCAGTCGGCGAGGCGCGAACGGAACGCCGCGTCCTGCAACAACGCACCGCCGCTCGCGGTCGACGTGTTGCGCGCCAGTTCGAGGATTTCCTTGTAGTCCGGCCCGCTGGAGCCACCGACTGCGAGCCGCTCGTTCATCAGCGTGACAAGCGCCACAGACCAGCCGTTGCCCTCTCCGCCGAGCATCTGCGCGTGCGGGATGCGCACGTCGGTGAAGTACACCTCGTTGAAGTTCGAGCCGCCCGACATCTGGTGGATCGGCCGCACCTCGACGCCCTTCGACTTCATGTCGAGGAAGAACATGGTGAGGCCCTTGTGCTTGGGCACGTCGGGGTTGGTGCGCACGAGCAGGATGCCCCAGTCCGAATAGTGCGCGCCCGAGGTCCACACCTTCTGGCCGTTGACGACCCAGTCGTCGCCGTCGCGCACGGCTTTGGTTTTGAGGCCCGCCACGTCGGAACCCGCCGACGGCTCGGAGAACAGCTGGCACCAGATCTCCTCGCCGCGCAGCGCGGGCCCGACATGGCGCTGCTTCTGGTCGTCGGCGGCGAAGGCGATCACCGTCGGGATGCACATGCCCAGACCGATGGCGAACGGCCCCGCGGGCGCGTCGAACTTGGCCTCTTCCTGGCCGAAGATGACCGAGTAGATCGGCGCGAGGGCCTGCCCGCCCTGCTCCTTGGCCCAGGTGATGCCGGCGAAACCCGCCTCGGCCTTGGCCTTCTGGTAAGCCTTGGCGGCGCGCAGGAACTCCTTCTCCTCGCGCAGGCGCTGGAAGCTCGAC
>JANNGZ010000259.1:0-1598 GCA_031404155.1 Burkholderiales bacterium | reverse complement strand
GCCGGTGGCATCCACCGCCTGCGGCAGGTCGATGATCACCGGCCCGTCGGCGGCGAGCAGGACGTTGAACTCCGACAGGTCGCCGTGGATCACGCCCGCACACAGCATGCGCACCACCTCTTTGATGAGCGTGGCGTGGTGTGCGCGCGCCTGCTCGGGCGTGAAGGCCACATCGTTCAGCCGCGGCGCCGCGCCGCCATGTTCGTCGGCCACCAGTTCCATCAGCAGCACGCCGTCGTGGAAGTTGTAGGGCTTGGGCACCCGCACCCCGGCCGCGGCCAGGCGGTACAGCGCATCGACCTCCGCGCTTTGCCAGGCCGCCTCTTGCGCCTGCTTGCCGAAGCGTGTGCCCTTGGCCATGGCGCGCGCCTGGCGCGTGTTCTTCACCTTGCGGTTCTCGGTGTAGTCCACAGCCTGGCGAAAGCTGCGCTGCGTGGCCTCCTTGTAGACCTTGGCGCAGCGTGTCTCGTGCCCGATGCGCACCACGAAGACCATCGCTTCCTTGCCGCTCATCAACTGTCGCTGCACCGAATCGATGAAACCTTCGTCGATCAGGGCCTGCAGGCGTTTGGGTGCTTTCATGGGGCCATTGTCCGCTGCGCGGGACGGCGGGCCAGGCCGCGGGGAGATGTGCGTTGGCCCTGCAGGTTCGGCGAGAGTCAGCGAAGCGCCATCAACAGCACCCCGGTGGCGCCCAGCGCCGCGGCTCCAGTTCGCGCCGCGCTTGGCGCTCCCCGTTGAGCGCTGTGTCCGTGGGGAAGCGACACTCCCGCCCTCACCCCCACCGGAGACCAACTTGAAGTTCCAGATGGCAAAAAACTCCGTGTTCGCGGTCCTGCTGCGCTCGCCGTGGTGGATCAGCATCGGCCTGGCGCTGCTGCTGGGCTTGATCGGCTTTGCCTTGCTGCCCGATCAGTTCCGCGTGGTCGGCGCGCTGTCGGGCTTGCCGTTTGTCGTGGTCGGTGTCATCGCCGCATTTCGCCAGTGGGGCCTGCCCAGCGCGGCGCGTGTGGCCCAGACGCAGCAGGCGCTGGCCACGATGGCCTGGCCCACCTTCGCCGCGCTGCTCGAGCAGGCTTTCCGGCGCGACGGCTACACGGTGCAGCGCGGCAAGACCGCGGGTGTTGATTTCGAACTCGAGCGCCAGGGCCGCCGAATGCTGGTGAATGCGCGGCGCTGGAAGTCGGCCCACACCGGGCTTGAGGTCCTGCGCGCGCTTCAGGCCACGCGTGAAGCCAGCGACGCACCGGACGCGCTTTACATCGGGCTGGGCCCGATCAGCGACAACGCGCAGCCCTTTGCGGCCGAGCACCGCATCGCCATCTGGCAGGCCGCCGAGTTGGCCCACGCGCTGCGTGGCTTGCCGCTGGGTTGACCTTCACGGTTGTGCTGCGGCCGGCCGCTGGCGGCCCCGTCACGCGGCGGCACAATGCCGCCATGACCCTGCACTCATGCGGTCGCGGCCTGCGCCGCCGCCACTGCCTCGGCGTTGCGTTTGTGGCTGCGATGCCCGGGCTGCTCATCGGCACTGCGCCTGCGCATGCCACGCCGCTGCAAGATGCGATGCGCCGCGCCGAGGCGCTGCGCGACGAAGCGGT
>JANNGZ010000258.1:0-1726 GCA_031404155.1 Burkholderiales bacterium | reverse complement strand
CCGCGTTCTTGTTGCCGAGCATGAACTCGATGCTGCGGTACTGCCAGCTCTGAAAGCCGCTGCTGTTGCTGAGGTAGGGCCGCAGCGCTGAATACTCGGGCGGCGTCATCGTGGCCAGCACGTCCCAGGCGTGGACGAGTTGCTCCATGATCTTGCTCACCCGCGCCAGCATCTTGAACGCGCTGCCGAGTTCGTCGCGCGCGATGCAAACCATCGCGGCCGAGAGTTCGTGCAGCATCAGCCGCATCCACAATTCGCTGGTCTGGTGCTGGACGATGAACAGCATCTCGTCATGCGCAGGCGACAGCGGGTGCTGTGCGTTCAGCACCTCGTCGAGGTGAAGGTAGTCGCTGTAGCTCATGTCGCGGCTGAAGTCGAGCTTGGCGCCTTCTTCGGCGACGATGCTTTCACCGCTTCTTTCTCCGCTCCTATCGCCGCCCCTTTCTCTGCCCCTTTCGCCGCTCATGTCACCGCACCCCTGGCGTTGAAGCGAACCTCGCGCCACTCGCCGCTTTGCATCACCGCGCGCAAATGCTCCACCGCGTCCCAGGCATCGATGAATCGCGTGTACAGGGGTGTGAAGCCAAAGCGCAAGATATCGGGCGTCGATGTTGCCCCCCGGTCGCTTTGCGTCGCCTTGGGGTGGCTCTGCGGCGGGCCCGCATCGCCCGCACGGAAATCGCCGACCACGCCGCGCGCGATCATCGCCTGCACGATGGCGTAGCCGCCGGACGCACCAGCCGCTTCATGCGCCAGGCAGACCTGGCTGCCGCGCTGAGCCGCCTCGCGCGGCGAGACGACCGTGAGGCCCATGCCAGCACATCGCTCGTCCACGAGGCTGGCGAACAGCTCGGTCAACGCGACCGACTTGTCGCGCAGCGCGGCCATGCCGCCCAGCGGCTGTGCGGCGAGCAGGGTGTCGACACCGCACTCCAGCGCCGCCAGCGACAGCACCGGCGGCGTGCCGCAAAGGTAGCGCGCGATGCCCTTGGCGGGCCTGTAGGCACTGTTGAACTCGAACGGCGCTGCGTGCCCCATCCAGCCCGACAGCGGCTGCCAGAAGCGCTCGGCGTGCAACGGGTTCGCCCAGACGAAGGCTGGCGCGCCCGGGCTGCCGTTCAAGAACTTGTAGCCGCAGCCGACGGCGAAATCGGCTCGCGCAGCGTTCAGTTCGACTGGCACCGCCCCGGCGCTGTGGGCCAGATCCCAGACCGTCAGGACGCCCGCGGCTTGAGCCTGTGCGGTGAGCGCGGCCATGTCGTGCATGCGGCCGGTCCGGTAGTTGACGTGGGTCAGCATCAGCAAGGCCACATCGCTGCGCAAGCGCGCGGCGATCTCGTGATGGTCAAGCAGCAACAGCTCCCAGCCGAGCTCGCGGCACAGCGCCTCGGCGATGTAGAGGTCGGTCGGGAAGTTGCTGCGTTCCGACACGATCACGCGCCGCTGCGGGCTGTCTTCACGCACGATCTTCGACGCCGCCGAGAGCACCTTGAACAGGTTGACCGAGGTCGAGTCGGCAACGACCAGTTCGTCCGGCCCTGCGCCTACGAGTGCTGCGATCTTGTTGCCGACGCGCTGCGGCAGTTCGATCCAGCCGGCGGTGTTCCAGCTCTGGATCAGCCCGCGCCCCCATTCCTGCTGCACCACCTGCTGCACCCGCGCCGCGGTGGCCTTGGGCAGCACGCCGAGCGAGTTGCCGTCGAGGTAGATCAGCCCCGGCGGCAGT
>JANNGZ010000257.1:0-8548 GCA_031404155.1 Burkholderiales bacterium | reverse complement strand
CCCGTATGGGCTCGTGCCGAGGCGCCATCAGGCCGGCAGCGTCTCCACCACGTGTTGCTGGTTGGTGTAGATGCACAGGTCGCCCGCGATCTCGAGCGAGCGTTTCACGATCTCGGCCGGCGTCATCGGCGTGTGCTCCAGAAGCGCGCGCGCCGCGGCTTGCGCGTACGGGCCGCCGGAGCCGATGGCGACGATGCCGTACTCGGGTTCGAGCACATCGCCGTTGCCGGTGATGATCAGCGAAGCTTGCGTGTCCGCCACCGCAAGCATCGCCTCCAGGCGGCGCAGCACGCGGTCGGTGCGCCAGTCCTTGGTCAGCTCGATCGCGGCGCGTGTCAGGTGGCCCTGGTGTTTCTCCAGCTTGGCTTCGAAGCGTTCGAAGAGCGTGAACGCGTCGGCGGTGGCACCTGCAAAGCCCGCGAGAACCTGGTCGCGGAAGAGCTTGCGCACCTTGCGCGCGCTCGACTTGATCACGATGTTGCCCAGCGTCACCTGCCCGTCGCCGCCAAGCGCCACCAAGCCGCCGCGGCGCACGCTGACGATGGTGGTGCCGTGAAATTGCTCCATGGGGACTGTTGTGGGGGCTACGGCTGCAACCTCAACGATCACCGATCGGGCCTGCGCCGGGCCGCCCCGAAGCGGCCCGAACTCCCCCCGGGGGGCGACGCCGCGGGCGTCTTGGGGTCGTCGTCATCTCAGACGGTGCCCACGCTGACCTTGGCGTGTTCGTTGATGCCCATCGCGCCGAAGAACAGGGCCACCAGGCGGTGCGCCTCGGCGAACGTCAGGGTGCGGTTCTCGCCACGTTTGGCAAGCACCCAGTTGAGCAGGTCGCCCGCGGCCACGAAGTCGACACGGATCAGTTTGCCGCAGGTGACGCTGACCACCGTAGCCGCGCCGAGCTGCGCGTCCAGGCGCGTCAAGGTCTCGCTGATGTCGCCCACCAACTGGCCGGAGAGCTCGACCGAGGTCATCTGAACACCACTGCTGCTGTCCTCGATGATCGAGGATTCGAGAAAACTGGTGGAGACATCGCCCACTTGAGACAGGCTCGGCGAGTGGGTGCTCGAACCGTGGCCGCTGATGCGCACCTGGCAGCGCGCCCGCTCCCACGAGGGCGGCGACACCTCGTAGGTGATGCAGTAGTCCATCGCCACCTCGTCGAACTGGTCCGCGCGGTTCGCGATCCGCAGGCCTTCCAGGCGGGTCAGCCAGAACGCGGGGTCGGCATCGCGCACCCCTGTGGGGGCGGCATCGGTCAGCGCCGCGAAGAACTTTTCGCCATCGAGCCAGCGCATGTCCAGCGGCTCGCCGGCCCAGCGGCGGAACAGGCTGGTCAGGTGGCTCGCGGCCTCGGCTTCCACCCGCTTGCAATCGGCAAAGTCGAAGACCCAGGGCAGGGGCATCTGCAGCGTCTGCGCATTCAGCCGTGCCACCGCGTCGATGTCGATCACCGCTGGGCAAACCCAGCCGACATCGCCGCGCGGGCGTGGCGCACGGGGTTTGTCCTCGGCGGCGGCGGCGGCTTCGGCCACCAGCTTGGGCAGCGAGAACCATTGCGGAGCCGACCAGCCGAACTGCTGTGCGTATTCGCCGGCCAGGACTTCGAACTTGGCCTGCTGGCCGGTGGCGCGAAAGAGGTCGAACAGGACCAGCCAGGTCTCGGCATGCTGGGCCCGGGCGCCGCCGACGCCGGTGAGCGCGGTGAGCGAGCCTTCGCAGGCGGCGAACTCGGCATTGGCGAAAGAGATCACCGCCTCGTCGAGTTCGGGGTCGTGCACCACCTCGCTGACCTCCACCGCAAACGGGTGGCCGAAGTCGCCCTGGCCGGTGCTGCGTGCGGGTGCGGGCGACAGCGGCGACAGCCCCTTGGCCATCACCGCGGGCCCGCCCGCCGGCCCGGGGCGGTCGGGGTCGGGCAGCGGCGGCAGCGCGGGCAGGCGGTCGGGGTCGCGCGGCGCATGCGGCATCGCCGCGGCCACGGTGGTGGCGTTATGGAAATCGGCCGGGGGTCCCGCCGGGCCGAAATTGCCCCCCATGCGGCGGCTGCTGCCGGCGCGGCTGTCGCCCACCATCTGCTGCTCGATCTCGTCGATCTTGGCTTTGACGCCGCCTTCGGCCGCCGGCCGGGGCAACGCACTGTCGGCGAGCTTGGCCTCGGAGTCGTCCAGGCGCGACGAGCCGCCGAGCGCGGCCAGCTGTTCGGGTGTCAGGCCCTCACGGCGCACCTTGCGCAACATGTCGAACTCACGCTTGCGCACGAAGTCGTTGCGCTTCTTGCGCTCGACCATCGCCTTGAGCTCGGACTTCTCCAGCTCGACCGCGCCGTCTTCCGGGCGGGCGCCGATCTCGGCCCACTCGGTCGCCGGGTTGGCGACGAAGCGCACCACCTTGCGAAAGAAGCTGCTGTTGTCCTTCGGGGTGTCGGACATGGCGATGGCCCGACTAGCGTCGCGGCCGGGCGAGCCCGCGGCCCGCGGCGACAGCTTGGTTGGAAATGCTCGCGGTCATCGAAGCGTCCTCGGGCCGGCGCCGGGCCGCCACCGCCCACGGGCCGACGGCCCTCGTGCCGTCCAAGTCGGCCCAGGCGGACTTGGAGCGGCAGTTCTCGACTCCGAAGCGGCCCGAACTCCCCTTGGGGGGCGCGAGCGCAGCGAGCTTGGGGCCGTCATCAATCACCGAACATCTTCTGCTTGAGCTCGCGCCGCTGCTGCGCCTCCAGCGACAGCGTGGCGGTCGGGCGGGCGAGCAGGCGGGCCAGGCCGATCGGCTCGCCGGTTTCGTCGCAGAAGCCGTATTCGCCGGACTCGATGCGCCCGAGCGATTGCGAAATCTTCTTCAGCAGCTTGCGCTCGCGGTCGCGTGTGCGCAGCTCCAGCGCATGTTCCTCTTCGATCGTCGCGCGGTCGGCGGGATCGGGAACGATCGAGGTGTCCTCACGCAGATGCTCGGTGGTTTCACCGGCGTTGGAGAGCAGGTCGTCCTTCAGCGCGGTGAGGCGGCCACGGAAGAACTCCAACTGCTTGTCGTTCATGTACTCGGCCTCGGGCATGGCAAGCAGCTCGGGCTCGTTCAGGTCCTTGCCCGACTTGTTCTTCCAGGCGTTGACGAGTTTCGGGTCGGCCTTGAAGACGGGTTTAAAAGCTTCCATGGAAGCCTCCGAAAACATCCGCGCCGGCGGTTTGGGCGGCGCAAAACGGTCGGCGAAGCGGCTGGCCGCGGCTTGCGGCGCCGTCAGCGGGGTCACGGGTGCCGGCCTGGAGGCCGCCTTGGCGGCGGCCTTGGCGCTGGCACGGGTGGTGGGAGCGGGAGCGGGAGAGGACACGGATGCGGGTTTTGCGTTGGGCTTGCTGATGGCTGGGCTGGGCTGCGGTTTGGCCGGCGCCGCTTTGGCCACCGGTTTAGCCGCGGCGGTCGCCGGCACCGGCTTGGCGACCGGCTTGGCGGTCGGTTTAGCGGTCGGTTTAGCGGTCGGTTTGGCGCCGCCCGGCTTCGCGGCGGGCTTGGCCGCATGCTTGGAAGACGGGGCCTTGGCCGGGGCTGCCGGTGCAGGCTTCTTGCTCGCCGCCGACTTCGGCGCGGGCTTGGCGGCCGCCTTCTTCACCGGTGCCTTCACTGCTTTGGCGGGAAGGGCCTTGCCCGCGGCGGGCTTCGCCGCGGCCTTGGAAGGGGGCAACGGCTTCGCGCTCTTGGCCGGGGTCTTGCTCACGGGGCACTCCTCATCACGGCTTTATACCCTCTGGCTGGAGCGCTCCGACGCGGATTCATCGGCTCAGCCCACTGGTGAGGGCGCGCGGATTGTATCCACGTTGTCTGCTGCGGTCGGCGCCCGTTTATCACGGGTGCGGCGCCTGAGTTCACGCCACGGGCCCGGAACCCGAATCAGCCGCCAAAAGGCGCCTCGGGCCGGCTCCGGACTCGGCCTCCGGCCCGGGGCGTCGCAGGTGGCCCGTGTTTCTCCTTGGGGCCAACGAGTCAAGCCAGCCCGGGGCTGTCATGTCAGTGGCTCCACCGCGCTTCGCGCGACCCGCGACGCATGAGACTCGAGCTGATGCCAAGCAACCGCCGCGGAACACGCTATGCCAGGCCGCTGGCGGGCCTTGCAGGCCGCATGGCCGCGAGACGCGGCCATTCCTCGGCCCGTCCAAGCCGACGCGAGTGGCTTGGAGCCGCGGGCCTCGGCCCCCTTGAGGGGGGCGCCGAAGGCGCAACGGGGGTGGTTTTATCCTAGGCCAGGCACTGCTCCAGGCCCTGGAGCAGGATTTCGCGCGGCAGGTCGATGCCGATGAACACCAGCTTGTTCTGCTTCTTCTCGCCGGGAGCCCACTTGGGGCCGAGGTCGCTGCCCATGAGCTGGTGCACACCCTGGAAGATGACCTTGCGCTCGCTGCCCTTCATGAACAGCACGCCCTTGTAGCGCAACATCTTCGGGCCGTAGACCTGCACGATGGCGGCGAGGAAATCCTCCAGCTTGGCCGGTATGAAGGCCTTGTCCGAGCGGAACACGAAGGACTTCACGTCGTCGTCATGGGCGTGGTGGTGCGGGTGATCGCAGGCTTCGCCAGGGCCGTGGTCGTGGCCTTCATGGCCATGCTCGTGGCCATGGCCGTGGTGTTCGTGCGCGGGCTCGTCGTTCAGGAAGTCGGGGTCGATGTCGAGCTTGGCGTTGAGGTTGAAGCCGCGAAGGTCGAACACCTCGGAGATCGGCACCTCGCCGAAGTGCACCCGGCGCTGCGGCGCGCGCGGGTTCATGTGCTTGATGCGGTGGATCAGCGCGTCCACCTCGGCCTCGCCGACCAGGTCGCTCTTGCTGATGAAGATCTGGTCGGCGAATCCGATCTGGCGCCGCGCTTCCTGGCGCGTGTCGAGCTGGCCTTCGGCATGTTTGGCGTCGACCAGCGTGAGCACCGAATCGAGCAGGTAGCTCTCGGCAATCTGGTCGTCCATGAAGAAGGTCTGCGCCACAGGGCCGGGGTCGGCCAGGCCGGTGGTCTCGATCACCACGCGGTCGAAGTCGAGCTCGCCCTTGCGCCTCTTCTCGGCCAGGTCGTTGAGCGTGGTGCGCAGGTCTTCGCGGATGGTGCAGCAGACACAGCCGTTGTTCATCTGGATGATCTGCTCGCTGGTGTCCGAGACCAGGATCTCGTTGTCGATGTTCTCCTCGCCGAACTCGTTTTCGATCACCGCGATCTTCTGGCCATGGGCTTCGCTGAGCACCCGCTTGAGCAAGGTGGTCTTGCCGCTGCCCAGGAAGCCGGTGAGGATGGTGGCCGGAATCAGATTCATGGTCATGGCGGGTTCGGTGCAGTCGGTGTCGAGTTTTTTCCAGGCCGCAGCGGCCGGGCGGCGAAGGCGCGCCCCGTCAGCTGGGGGCCTGAGACTGTCTTGCAAGCCCGCTCCCGTGTCAAACCAATGGGGTATTCTCGATCCCCCGTCATCTCCGGCACCCGCAGTGTCAGACCCTCAGCCCAGTCGCCCCGCGCGCCTCGGCCCACCCGTCGGGCCCTCGCGCGGCCACGGCGGCGGCGCGGCCGAGAAACACGACAAGTACGACAGGAGCGCCGAGCGCTCGGAGCGACGCAGCCTCTTCGAACGCCTGGTGGAGTTCATCTCGCCCGGGCCGGACTCCCGGGACGAGTTGATCGAGACCCTGGCCGACGCCGAACAGCGCGAACTCATCGAGCCCGAGTCGCGCATCATGCTCGAGGGCGTGATCCGCATGGCCGACATGATCGCCGGCGACGTGATGGTGGCCGCACCGCGCATGGACCTGCTCGACATCGACGCGCCCTACGACGAACTGCTCGAGGTGGTGATCGACACCGCGCATTCGCGCTTCCCGGTCTACGAAGGCGAGCGCAGCAACGTCATCGGCATCCTGATGGCGAAGGATTTGCTCAAGCTGCAGCGCTCGCCCGACCTCAACCTGCGCACCTTGCTGCGCCCGGCGGTCTTCGTGCCCGAGAGCAAGGGGCTGAACGAGTTGCTGCGCGACTTCCGCTCCAACCGCAACCACCTGGCGATCGCGATCGACGAGTTCGGCAACACCGCGGGCCTGGTCACGATCGAGGACGTGCTCGAGGAAATCGTCGGCGAGATCGAAGACGAGTTCGACGAGAAGGACGGCGAGAGCGCGGTCTACACGCTGGCCGACGGCAGCCACCGCGTGGCCGGCGACGTCAAGATCGCCGAGGTCAATGCGGCGTTCGGCGCCTCACTGCCGCACGAGGGCTTCGAGATCATCGGCGGGCTGGTGGCCCATGAACTCGGCCGCGTGCCGCGCCGCGGCGAGGTGGTGGAGATCGGCGGCCTGCGCTTCGCAGTGATGCTCACCCGCGGCGGCTCGGTGCGCTGGTTCAAGGTCTCGCGCGCCGGCGACACGCGCGCGGGCGCCGGCAGCGCTTGAGCGCCGAGGGCGGCAAGCACCCGGCCGCGCGCGCCGTCGGCCTGGCCGATGCGGGCGCCAGCGTCGGCGACGCCGCCGCGCGCAATGCAGCGATCGAAACCCGGCGCCGGCCTTGGCCGCTGCTGCCCGAGCTGCTTCTGGTGGCTGCGCTCGGCGGGCTGTACAGCCTGCCCTTTGTGCACACCCAGGCCTGGGCGCTGTCCTTCGCCTGCCTTGGCGGCCTGGCCTGGCGCGCGATAGCCGCCGGCCCCGGCCGCGCGGCGCTGCTCGGCTTGGCCTTCGGCACCGTGTGGCTGACCGCGGGCACCTGGTGGCTGTTCATCAGCATGCACCGCTACGGCGGGCTGGCCGCGCCGCTGGCCGCGCTGGCGGTGGCGCTGCTGTCGCTGGCGCTGTCGGGCTACCTGGCGCTGGCGCTCGCGCTCTTCGCGCGCTGGCGCCGCGGCGATGCCTGGCGTGACGCGCTGCTCCTGGCATCGCTCTGGCTCGGCGCTGAACTTGCTCGCGGGCTGATCTTCACCGGCTTCCCCTGGGTGGCCAGCGGCTACTCGCAGGTCGACGCGCCCTTGGCCGCGTTGGCGCCATGGCTCGGGGTCTACGGCATTGGCTTCGTGATGATGCTGCTCGCGGCGGTGCTGGCGGCAGCCTTGGCGTCAGACCTCGGCGCCACAATGCCCGGGCCCGGCTCGTGGCGCCGGCGCGGCCTCGACCTCGCGCTGGTGCTGGCGGCGCTGCTGCTCGTGCCGCTGCTGCTGACACGTGATTTCACCAGCTCCGAGGGTCGTCTCTCGGTCAGCCTGCTGCAAACCAACGTGGCGCAGGACCAGAAGTTCGCGCTCGAGCGCATGCCCGAAGCGCTGGCGCGGCTGGAGGTGGCGTTGCAGCAGGCCCGCGGTTCCCTGGTCGTGGCGCCTGAAACCGCAATCCCGATCCTGCCCTCGCAACTCGGCGACGAAGCCTGGGCGCGCTTCACCCAACGCTTCACTACCGGTGAGCAGGCAGCGCTGATCGGCCTGCCGCTGGGCAGCTACGAGGAGGGCTACACCAACTCGGTCGCGGGCATCTCGGCCAGAACGTCGGCACGGGCAGCGGCGGGAACAGCGGCCACGGCTGTGGTGGGGACTGCGTCCGGGATTGCGGGGCAAGCGGCGGCGCCTGCGGCCTCCGCGCCCGCCGGCATCTACCGCTACGACAAACACCATCTGGTGCCCTTCGGCGAGTTCATCCCGCCAGGCTTTCGCTGGTTTGTCGAGCTGATGAACATTCCGCTCGGCGACTTCAACCGCGGCGTGCTGGTGGCGCCGTCGTTCGAGGTGGTTGGCCCGAACCGGCAGGTGCAGCGCGTGGCGCCGAACATCTGCTACGAAGACCTGTTCGGCGAAGAGCTCGCGCGGCGTTTTGTGCCCGAGTCCAGCGCGCCGACGATCCTGGTCAACATCAGCAACATCGGCTGGTTCGGCAACACCATCGCCATCGAGCAGCACCTGAACATCTCGCGCCTGCGCACCCTGGAGTTGCAGCGGCCGATGCTGCGCGCCACCAACACCGGCGCCACCGCGCTGGTCGACCACCGCGGCCGCGTTCTCGCGGCGCTCGCGCCGTTCACCCACGGCACGCTGGAGCTGGAGGTCGAAGGCCGCAGCGGCAACACGCCGTTTGCGGCCTGGGCCGGGCGCTTCGGGCTGTGGCCCTATGTCGCTTGGGTGCTGCTGGTGCTGGCGGCGTGCGAGCTCAGCCGGCGCCGGGCCGCCCCAAGCCGACTCAGAGGCTGAGAGTTTTTCGAGCGTGTCCGAGCAGCGCGCCAAAAGGCGTCCGATCTAGGCGCAAAGCACAGCCATAGCTCGGGCTATGGCGCGCATCTGCAACGACGAGCGGACGCCTTTTGGCGTGATGAGCGGGCATGATTGAAAGACTCCCAGCCTCTGTGCCCCTCGGGGGCCGCGAACGCAGTGAGTTGGGGGCTGTCATTCAGCCGGCGCCGGGCCGCCCCAAGCCGGCTGAGTGCCCCTCGGGGGCCGCGCACGCAGTGAGCTGGGGGCTGTCATTCAGCCGGCGCGCACCAGCCGGCCCGGCCGCGCGGCCGTGACCTCACCCTCGCGCGCCACACATTGCCCGGCCACCCAGGTGCCGACATAACCGCGG